>DGOE01000026.1:4743-13053 GCA_002389295.1 Flavobacteriales bacterium UBA4474
TACGACCGGGCGGCAGCCGTCAGTCCAGCCAATTACAGCTTCTACATGGGCGCCTCCAACGGCAACCTGGACCATGTGCTGAAAACCGACCCCCGCCGCGTCTGTGGTGTGAAGGTGTTCATGGGCAGTTCCACAGGCGACATGCTTGTGGACGACGCCAAGGTGCTGGAAGGCATCTTCTCGGAGTGCCCCATGCTGATCGCGACGCACTGCGAGGACGAAGCGACGATCCGTGCCAATGCCGCTGCGGCCCGCGCGCAATTCGGTGAAAACGTGCCCATCGGTGAACACCCCTTGATCCGCAGTGCCGAGGCCTGCTACCGCAGTTCCTCCCGCGCTGTCGAACTCGCTGCCCGGACGGGCGCCCGCCTGCACGTGCTGCATATTTCTACCGCCCGGGAACTTGCGCTGTTTGATGGCTCCAAAGCACTTTCAGAAAAACGGATCACGGCAGAAGCATGCACCCACCACCTGTGGTTCACCGACGCCGACTATGCCACACGCGGCACGCGCATCAAGTGGAACCCCGCCGTCAAGACGGCCGAAGACCGCGCCGCCATCCGCGCCGCACTCAAGCCCGGCGGCGCCATTGATGTCCTCGCCACCGACCACGCGCCCCACACCATTGCCGAAAAAGCCAACCATTACTGGTCCGCCCCCTCTGGAGGTCCCTTGGTGCAGCATGCCTTGGTCGCGTTGTATGAAGGCGTCGCCCAAGGTTGGCTCGACCTGACCGACATCCCGCGGCTCGCCTCGCACCGTGTGGCGGAGCTGTTCAATATCGAAGACCGCGGCTACCTGCGCCCCGGATACTTCGCAGATTTCGTCCTGGTCGACCCCAACGCCGGTTGGACAGTGACAGAAGACAGCATTCTCAGCAAATGCGGTTGGTCGCCTTTCACGGGGGACCGTTTTTCCGCCCAGGTCGTCGGCACCTGGGTCAATGGCACCGAAGTCTGGGATGGAAAACAAGTGCTGGAACCCACGCCAGGCACTCCGCATGCCGGGCGCCGCATGACCTTCAACCGATGAAAACGGCCGGACGCAATTTTTGGGCGGTGGTGCTCCTGATGGCACTGGTCGGGTGCGATCCGAGGGTCAAAAACGACATCCCCCCGCCCCCAGAAGGCATGCTGGACAAAGAGACCTTTGTCACGTTGCATGCCGAGCTGCAATTGCTCGAAGCCGCCTACAGACAGCGCATGCTCAATGGTGGGGACCGGGATGCCGTCAGGGCTGCCCACCGTGTGCAGATACTGGACGCTGCCGGCGTCAGCGATTCTGCATTTACAGCGACCTACAACTGGTGGTACAGCCAGCCCGAAGCCCTGCCGGGTGTCTTGGAGCAGGTCATGCTCAAGCTTGACTCGATTGAGCGAAACAGCCAGTGGAACTGAGGCCGTTATAGCCCCTGGCGCGTAGACGCCCGCACCACCTCCTCGATGGGAGTAAACCTGAATTCCGGCAGCACCCGCTGCAACTTGGACGTGTCGTAGCGGTGGTGGGTGCGTGTATTCCGCGCCATTTCCCGCGTCAGCATGGCGGGCTTCCCCGTCAGGGCGCCCCAAGCAGTGGCTGCACGCCAACCCAAGCCCAACATCCAACCCGCAAGTGGGCGATCGGGCGCGCGCACGCCCAAACCATCGGCCACCCACCGCATCAAATCGCGGTAGGTCACATCCTGTCCTGACACCACGAACCGCTCGCCCAACACCCCTTCTGCACCTGCGTCGGCCCGCGCATCCAATGCGCCCACGACTTCCAAAAGGTCCCCGGCGCCCACAAAACCATTGCCCCCGGCTGGGTGGTAGCGGCGGCCCTTGGCCACACTGCGGTACACCATACCGGAGCTTTCATCATAACGCGCATCGCCGAGAATAATGGTGGGGTTGACCACAAACACCTCCAACCCCTCGACCTCACCGCGCCAAGCTTCGAGCTCGCCCGCGTGCTTGCTCCTCCCGTAAGGCGACGCATCGACACCCTCTGCCCAATCGGACAGCTCGTGGACCGGTACGCCCGACGTAGAACGCCCCAAAGCGGCCACCGATGAAACGTGTACCAACCGCTGCACACCGGCACCCAGCGCCGCATTGACCACGTGGGCCGTCCCAGCAGCGTTCACGGCCTTTAAGCGGGCCTCATCGCCCGACTGAAAACTGACCCTGCCCGCAGCGTGAAACACGCGCGCACACCCTTGCATGGCCTCCTCCAGGCCCACCACATCCGAGAGGTCGGCCTCTCGCCATTCCAACGCAGACCAGGCCGCCTCGAAGTCAGCGCCCAAACGCTCACGCAAAAACACCTCTACCCGCGCCACGTTGCTGCGCCCGCGGCGCAGGGCCACTGTGGGCCAACCCCGCTCCATGCGCCAAGCCAGCCGGTACATGCCGACCAGTCCCGTTGCGCCTGTGACCAACTCCTTGGAAGGGCCATGCCCCCATTGTACTTCCGACATCGCTGCCGAAGGTAACTTGCCGGGACCCGCCCCGCCCGATGAAAGCCTCACCCCACATACGCCGGATCCTGCAGCGCCTGCCGGACAGTCCAGGGGTCTACCAGCACTATGACGCGGAGGGCAACCTGCTGTACATCGGAAAAGCCAAAAGCCTCAAGAAGCGGGTAGCGAGCTATTTCAACAAGCAGACCTACGAGAACGGCAAAACCCGCCTGCTCGTCAAGAAAATTGCGGACATCCGGTTCATTGTCGTCGAGACCGAAGTCGATGCCCTGCTCCTCGAAAACAACCTCATCAAGGAGCACCAGCCGCGCTACAACATCGAACTCAAAGACGACAAGACCTACCCGTCCATCGTGATCCGAAAGGAACGCTTCCCTCGCGTGCACGCCACGCGGAACGTGGTCAAAAACGGGTCCGAGTACTTCGGCCCTTACGCCTCGGTCAAAACGATGAACGCCGTCCTCGACATCGTCCGCAAGCTGCACCCCATCCGCAACTGCAGCTATGACCTGAGCCAAAAAAACATCGACGCGGGCAAATTCAGGGCCTGCCTTGAACACGACCTCGGCAATTGCAAGGCCCCTTGTGTCGGCAAGCAATCGCTCGAGGATTACGATGCGGGGGTAGAGGCCATCCGCGGCATCCTGAAAGGCAACATCAAAGACCTGGTCAAGACCTACGACTCGGCCATGCGCGAGGCCGCAGAGGGCTTTGCCTTCGAAGCGGCAGAGGAATTCAAACGCCGCAAGGCTGCGCTTCAAAAATTCCAAGCCAAAAGCACCGTGGTCAACCCGAGCATCCACGATGTCGAGGTCTATTCCGTGATAAGCGACCCTGCTGCGGGCTATGTCAATTTCATGAAAGTCATGGACGGCGGCATTGTCCACGGCCAGACCCTGGAGCTCCGCAAGCGGCTGGAAGAAAGCGACCGTGAACTCCTGGAGTACGGCATCCTGGAAATGCGGCGACGCTTTGACATCCACAGCACGGAGATCTACACCAACATCCCCGTGCGGCCCTTTATCCCCGAGGTCAAATGGCACGTGCCGCAGCGCGGGGACAAGAAAAGGCTCATCGAACTCTCCGAGCGCAATGCCAAGTACACCATGCTCGACAAGCGCAAGCAACAAGAGCAGGTGGACCCCGAGGCGGCCCAACAGCGCATCATGGAGACCCTGCAAAAGGACCTCCACCTCAAAGAGCTCCCTGTGCACATTGAGTGCTTTGACAACTCCAACATCCAAGGGACCAACCCGGCATCGGCCTGCGTGGTCTTCAAACGCGCCAAACCCGCCAAAAAAGACTACCGGAAGTTCAACATCAAGACCGTCGAGGGGCCCGACGACTTTGCCTCCATGGCAGAAGTGGTACACCGCCGGTACAAGCGCCTCAGCGAAGCAGGAGAAACCCTGCCGCAGCTGATCATCGTGGACGGTGGCAAGGGGCAGCTTTCCAGTGCCGTCGGCGCATTGGAGAACCTGGGGCTCATGGGAAAGGTGGCCATCATCGGCATCGCCAAACGGCTTGAAGAACTGTATTTCCCCGGCGACAGCATTCCCCTGCACCTCGACAAGCGCTCCGAATCACTCAAGCTCATCCAAAGGATGCGGGACGAAGCCCACCGCTTCTCCCTGGCCCATCACCGAAAACGCCGCAGCGCTGACGCCTTGCACAGCGCCCTCGACGACATCCCGGGCATCGGTCCGGCCACCCGACACAAGCTCATGGCCGCTTTTGGCACCGTCGAGGCCATCAAATCAGCCAACGAGGCGGCACTGCTCAAGGTTGTTTCACTCAAAGTGGCCCAAGCCATCCGAATGTGGGCCGCCGAAGACACCTGAACACCCCCTCGGTCAGTGCGGGCTGGAGAACGCCGGGTTCTCCAAGAACGCCGTGTCCGTCAGGGTGTGCAGGAAGGCCTTGAGGTCCGCGCGGTCTTGCGCCGTCAACCCCAACCCGTAGTCGACGTTGTACTGCATCATGGGGTCGAGCGTGCTGCTCGATAGCACGCCGTGATCATAGTGGTCCAACACCTCATCGATGTCGGCAAACCTACCGTCGTGCATGTAGGGCGCCGAGACCATGACATTGCGCAAAGAAGGCGTCTTGAACTTGCCCCTGTCCGCGTCCTCTCCCGTCACCCCGAGGTATCCAAGGTCTTGCATGTCCGCATCGGCATCCAACCCGTTGTTTCCAAACTGGTGACTCGAAAAGTCCAGCCCACTGTGACAATGCGCGCAGTCAGCACCACTGACCTCCTGGTTGAAGGGGTCGAATTCATCAAAAAAGAGCTGGCGGCCCCGCTCTTCGCTTTCGGTCAAGGTCAGTTCACCCAACAACCATTGGTCGTACCTGCTCTGGTTGGACACCATGGTAAACAAGAACTGCTCCAGCGCCTTGGCCATCCCGTCCGACGAGATGACTTCGGAATCAAACGCGCGCTTGAATTGATCGCTGTACTCCTGCATGGCTCCCAACTTCACCACCACGTTCTCTAAGCTCTCGTCCATTTCCAGCGCATCCTCAATCGGCTGAAGGACCTGCGCCCTCAATGAGGCCGCACGGCCGTCCCAAAAGAAACCGTGACCATGGGACCCTTCGTGGTGCACATGCCAAGCCAAATTGGACAAAACCATGCTGTGGCGGGAACCCTCCTGCCCTGCAATGCCCACGCTGAATACCGCAGCATCAGAGAAGTTGTACGATTGCATGTGACAGTCTGCACAGGCCTGTGTATTGTCTCCAGACAAGGCCTTCTCATGGAACAACATCCTGCCCAAATGCACCCCCGCTTCTGTCATGGGGTTGTCTTCAGGCAATGCCGGAGGAGGAAAATGACCCGCCTCGAGGGCATAGGGCGTGGGGTCGTAGTTCACCGGTGTTGCCGGTGTTTGCACTGGGTCAGGGTTGCAGCCTACCAACGTGGCCAATCCGCAAACACCCAACAAAAGGCGGCTTCTCATCGCTGAAACCAACGGTGGGTGGTGCGCTGTGCACCGGACACAATTGAAATCAAAAAGGCACCCTGACGCACGTCCCGCAGGCTATGCCGACGGGTGCCCGCGGAGAGGACCACAGTTTGAAGTGGCCGGCCAAGCGCATCGAGCAGCGTGACCTCGGCCTCTGCAGTCAAGGCCTGATAAAACTGAATATCTGCACCGCCATCGCGCGGCGTCAAATCAAATCCAAATGCAGCCGTTACGGGCTCCACTGAAGCCGCACCAGGCATCCTAAAAACGTGCGCTGCCAAGTTGTTGCACGCCACAATCGCTTCGCCGTCTTCACCGTGATTGATGAGTCCTGACTCCACCGATAGCTGGTTGTAAAAGCCCAACACATCAGCTTCGACATCGAGCAGCAGCACACCGTCCTCAACCGAGGCCATCACCTGCATTTCACCGGGAAAGTGATTGTCGTCTCCCAAAGCGTGAATCTCATGCGCCACCAAGCCATTCATCCCGGCTCCACCTTCCAAGGCGATGAACCTGTAACCCGCTGACCAACCCCAATGCATGCTGGGCACCTGCGGCGCCAAAGGGTGACCCGCAGGCCATGACACAGGGTCTGCATGGTTGTTATCGGGGTCGACCCCTACATAAAACTTCAGCGCTTCCACATTGTCTACTCCGGAAACTTGACCCAGCATGTGGGCCTCATCGACGAAGGCATCGGCCAGTACATAAGCGCCTTCAATATCGGTTTCTTGGCCACCGTCGTGGACGATGGTAAACATGCTGAGGTAGTACTCCAAACGGTCGATTTCAACCTCCTCGCCAGCTGGCGTCATCAGGCTACCGTCAGCCTCAACTTCTGCTTGACCCGCTTTGTGATCAATGCGCAGTGCAACTTCCGTTTGTGCAAACGCCTGATTAATCAAGCAAAAACTGAAACACAGAACGGCAGCATAGGATACTCTCATGATACTTTAAAGATAAGCAATTCCTGACGAGTAGCTTTGCCCAATGGACGCGGAACGCACTGAAATAGGCACGATTGGAGAATTCGGACTCATCGCCGAAATCACCAAAGACATCAAATTGCAGTCCCCGAGAACGGTGGTTGGTGTGGGCGACGATGCCGCCGTACTGGCTGCTACCGAGGAGGGCAAGCGCACCGTGGTCAGCACGGATCTGCTGTGTGAAGGCGTGCACTTCAATCTCATGTACTCCCCGCTCAAGCACTTGGGCTACAAAGCCATTGTGGTCAATCTCAGCGACATCTGCGCCATGAATGCCCGGCCCACACAAGTCGTCGTGGGCCTCGCCTTGTCCAACCGCTTCAGCGTAGAGGCCACCAAAGAGCTGTATTCGGGCATTCGCCTGGCCTGCGAACGGTACAAGGTGGACCTTGTCGGGGGCGACACGACCAGCTCTCAGTCCGGTCTCATGATCTCTGTAACCGCCCTCGGTGAAGTGAGTGAACACAGCACCTGTCTCAGAAGCGGCGCCAAACCCGGCGAGCTGCTCGTGGCCAGCGGCGAACTCGGAAGCGCCTTCATGGGGCTGCAGGTGCTCGAACGGGAAAAACATGTCTTCGAAGAAGCGCCAGGTGCACAGCCCGACCTCTCCGGGTACGAGGTCCTGTTGGAGCGGCAACTGAAACCGGAGGCCCGCGTGGACATCGTAGAGGAGCTCGAAAAGCTCGAAATCGTGCCCACCTCCATGATCGACATCTCCGACGGACTCGCCTCCGAAGCGCTCCACATAGCGGCTTCCTCGGGTTGCGGGGTGCGCATTTACGAGGAAAAAATCCCCATGAACGATCAGATGTACGAGACGGCCCGGGCATTCAACCTGGACCCCACTTTGTGCACCTTGAGCGGAGGAGAGGACTACGAATTGTTGTTTACCGTGCCCCAAGAGCGGTTCGAAGACATCCGGAACCACCCGATGTTCTCCATTGTCGGGCACATGACCGACGATCCCGAAGAGCGCAAGCTCATCACGCGCAACGGCATGGAGGCGGAACTCAAGGCGCAGGGTTGGGACAGCTTCAACGAAGAGGGGTAAACACGCCCCGCGCCGTTGGCGAACTTTGACGTTCGTTATTTAGAATCAGTCCGAATAGCGGCGTTACCTTTGTCCTATCTCTCAGTAATGGGGGACTTTGCATAGCCAAGCGCATGATTACTGTCCACGAAAATGCCCGCGACCAAGTTCGCAGATTGATGGCCGAACAAAGCAGTCCGGAAGGCAGCTTCGTCAGGGTCGGCGTAAAAGGGGGTGGCTGCAGTGGGCTCATGTACGAATTGACGTTTGACAACGAGGAACAGGAGGGGGACCAAACCTTTGAAGACAACGGGGTCAAGGTGGTCGTGGACCGCAAGAGTTTCCTCTACCTCGTTGGCACCGAGCTTCAGTATTCAGGAGGGTTGAATGGAAAGGGGTTTGTATTCCACAACCCCAACGCCAACAGAACTTGTGGCTGCGGTGAGAGTTTCTCCATATGAGTCTTGAGACAAACCGAATGAGCGCTGCCGAGGAAAACCCGCTGTTGGACGAGTTCACCCGCAAGGAGTATGAGTTCGGTTTCACGACGAACATCGACGCCGACAAGGTTCCTCCCGGATTGAACGAGTCGGTTGTCCGCCTCATCAGCAACAAGAAAAACGAGCCCCAGTGGATGCTGGACTGGCGCCTCGAGGCCTTTCGCGTCTGGCAAACCATGGAGGAGCCCGATTGGGCCCACGTGGAATACACCAAGCCGGACTACCAGGCGATCAGCTATTACAGTGCCCCAAAATCCAAGGCGCCCCTCGGTTCACTCGATGAGGTGGACCCCGAATTGCGGGCCACCATGGACAAGCTGGGCATCTCCATGGAGGAGCAAAAGCGCCTGTCTGGCGTGGC
>DGOE01000105.1 GCA_002389295.1 Flavobacteriales bacterium UBA4474
TGGACATCCAAGGCCACACCAGCGGCCTTCATCCTGTTGGCCAATGCCGCAGCATCGGCGTGGAGCAGTTCGTCTGTCCCACTTTCGATGTAGACTTTGCCGAGTCGGATCATGGCGTCATCTGTTGCCATGATGGGGCTGCAGTCGGGGTCTGTGGCGGGGGCTCCACTGAGGTACATGCCGGAATACTCTCTCAGGTCTTCCCGATCAAAGGCACTGTGGTCGTCCACGGGGGTGATGGTGGAGGCGCCATCTACGCGCAGGTCGACCCAAGGCGACAGCAAGGCGAGGCGGTCTGCGCAACCGCGCCGCAGCGCCCAGGCCAAGGCGAGGTTGCCTCCAGCCGAATCGCCAATGATGTCCAATGGTTGGCGGTCTGGAATTTGATGGAGGGCATCCAAGGCCTGGGGATAAGGTGCTTCAGGGGCCAATGGATAGTCGGGTAGCCACACCTCTCGGCGGGTGACTGCTGCAAGGGCGCTGGCTGCGGCACGGTGCGTCCGCGGCGAGCAAAAGGCAAACCCACCGCCGTGGATCCAGACAATGGGTTGTGCGTCGGGATTGGTGCCGGATCGGGAAATGATGTCGGTTTGGAGGCCATGCCAGTCATGCTGGCGCACCTGCAGGTCTTTTGGGGGGAGGTACAGCCGGGCGAGGGTGTCCGCTGCCAGCCGCCATTGCGCGGGGCTGGCATCGATGACTTCGTGCCGCAACATCCTGACGGCCACGTGATACCCGGAAATCAGCCGGTGAACGAGTTCATTCATCAAATGGGATGGGTTGTCCTTTGGGCACGGCGTAAATGGGATAGCGTGCGTCCGTTTCCTCGTAGTGAGGAGACCGCTTGTAAATCCAATCCAACTGCTGTCTGGGGCTCATGGGCTTGTCGGAAGCGGCATCTGCTTTGGCGGCTTCGAATGCCAGCTTCAGTTGCGGGTCTTGGCTGAGCATGGCCTCGGCGGTTTCTTCGAAGACGTAGGAAGAGAAGTACTCCTTTTGCTGCAGGGCGCTGTCAAAGAAGTTCCAAGCCATAAAGGCATCTACGCCCTGCGGAGAAAGCGTTTCCATGAGGTATCGTGCTGCGGGTTGGTCCAGCGGTATGATGCGGTCGCCAGCAAAGAGCTGGACCGGTTCCATTTGGCGCGAGACTTCCTCTACGGATCGGTAATGGTGGCCTTCATAGGGCCTGCCTGACGCCGCATGGCGCAGGATGGAGGTGACCTCCAACGTCCATGAAGTATCCGCGGGTACCTCTTTGGATGTCACGCCGTTGGCTTCGAGTCGTTCGATCACGTGGCGCCATGCTTGGGGCACAACAAAGGCGGCGGGAACCGGAGCTGTCCTGCTGGGCTTGAACGTGTGGAGGTGCGGAATGGACTTCAGATACGGGGCGTCGCGGTCGTACTTCAACCGCCGTTCACCCGTGACGTTGCTCCACTCGTACCGGGCGGTATAGCCGGGAAAATTCAGTGAGTCGATGGCTGTGGTGTCCACCGCCCAAGCGATGGGTGCCACGTCCAATCCGAGAAAATCGGTGTGCTGTTTTGTACGCAGTGAATGGATGGTTTCGGCGTGTTCCTGGGCGAGGTTGAGCAAAACGTCCAGGAATTGTTGTGTGGCGGCCACCCGCTCTGGGAAAGGCTTGAGCATGTGGGCTTCCGTCGTGTAGCCAATCGCGTGGTGCAATGCGCCATATCCTGTGGAGTAACGCGGGGTTTCCAAAAAATCCACGATGCCTTCATCAGGCGTGGCGCCCATGCTGTTGACATAGGGGATCATGGGGTGCCCGGCAGCGTCCATCCCGGCATACAAGAGGGGATTGAAGGTGCCCTCGATCCAAGGCCCCAAGGAACCACCGAGCTTGTCCGGCTGGGTGCTGATCAAGGTCAGAACAGGCTGGTAGTCTGCGCCATTTGAGGTGTGGGTGTCCACAAAGATGTCCGGGGCGAATTCGGTAAACATCTTATTGAATGACAGTGCATTGCGGCTATCACACTTGATGAAATCCCGGTTCAGGTCGAGGTTGCGCGCATTGCCCCTGAAGCCGTATTCCTCAGGGCCTTGTTGGTTGGCCCTTGTGCAGCAATTGCGCCGCAAGCCGCCACCGATGTTGTACATCGGTACGATGCCGATGCACACGTCAGCAGGCAGGCCTTCTGGGGCTGCGAGCAGTGCACGCGCCCAGGCGATGCAAGCATTGACCCCACAGGGCTCTCCCGGGTGAATCGCGTTGTTGACCAGGATGCGAAGGGCAGCAGAATCCGGGCCCAAAGTGAACAGGTGGAGGGGCCGCCCCACGTCGGAGGTGCCGAATACTTCCAGCGATGTGCGTTCGGGATGGGATGTTGCCAACGCTGAATAATCGGCTATTGCCTCACTCCAGGTGGGCGTAGCATTGGCTTCCAGCCCGCGTTGGGCGTGCGTCTGAGGTGTTGCAAAGCAGAGTGCAAACACGAGGACGGAGCGTGTTTGTAAGCGTCGACAACGAAAAGGGCAGGCTGGATTCCAATTCATGAGGTCAAAAGTGAGAAATTGCAACATGGAATTTGTGCCATCCGCCGACGCAGTGCCCCGGGCAGGACAATTCCTGTTGTCAGAACCTTTCATGTCCGATGTCTGGTTTGGCCGCAAGGTGGTGTTCCTCTGTGATCACGACAGCGATGGTACGTTGGGTTTTGTGATTGACAATTTTACGAGCCGTCCGCTTCAGGCGGTTCTCGGCGATGCCGAAGGCTGGCCGTTGGCGCAAAAGTTGTCCATGGGCGGTCCTGTGCATGATGACAGCCTTTTCTACCTGCACCGCATGGGCGAAGTGGTGACGGGGGGAATGCCTGTTTTGCCCGGCCTCTGGTTGGGGGGCGATTTTGACGAGATGAAGGCGGCCCTTTCCTCTGGCCGCTTCAGCGATAGGGACGTCCGCTTTTTTGCAGGATACAGCGGCTGGACCAAGGGGCAACTGGACCATGAGGTGCGCCAGCACAGTTGGTATGTGCACGACGCCCCACTGGAGCACAAGATGGACGCCATTTTCAATCCTCCGGAGGGAGGGCTTTGGCGCCAGATGTTGGCTTCGAAGGGTCCGGGATTTGCGCGGGCCACGCGCCTGCCTGTGGACCCCAGTTTGAATTGATCCGGTCTAGGAAAACGACCAGCGCACGCGGTATCCCGAGTGGCGCCTGACGTTCATGACCCTGCCGCCATCGAAGATGAGGTATTGACCTTTGATGGCGCAGAGTTGCCCTTCGATGACGGGCTCTTTTTCCAATGTGACGGACTGGACTTTCTCTGGAAAAGAGCCGCCCGGATATTGGATGCGGTGGACCGTATCGTCTTCGGACATGAAGTCCTCGAAGGCTGCAGGACAGTGTTCGAAGGCATGGTCTTTGGCAGCGGTCAGTGCGTCTTGTACAGCTTCTGCATCTGGATTGCCGGCGGTGAGCATGGCGCGCCACTGGGTTTTATCGGCAAATTCTGCCTTCATGGCCACTTCGATCAGGCCGGCCAATTGGCGGTAGGGCGTCTCGGCCAAGAGTATTGCGCCTGAGGCTCCTTGGTCAATCCAACGGGTGGGGATCTGGGTGGTCCGGGTCACTCCGACTTTGACGCCGCCGGTATAGCTGAGGTAGACGACGTGCGGCTGGTTGTGGTGGGCCTCTTCCCATGCGGCGTCGCGCAGGGCGATGCCTTCGTGGATCCTGCTGCGCTCGGGGTGGATGATGCTCTCCACAGCGAGCGGCGAGGATTGGAAGGCGTCATAGGACATGCCATCGCCGTATGTTTTGCGGATGGACTTGCCGGTTACGGTGCAGTGAATCTTGCCCGTGTGTTCGATTCGCACCGTGCGACCGATGGCTTCGGAGAGGGATACGCGTTCAAGCGGGGCAAGCATGTCCGCAGTTGACCAGCTGTATTCCACGCGCTCCTCGGGCCCTATCGCACTCTTCAACTTTCGAATGTTGCCTTCTCCCTCCATGTTGCCTTTGCTCATTTTCGATACTTGGTTAATTTTCAGCAAATCAAAACAAAGCATGAAGAAACTTGTACTCCCGGTCCTTTTGTTTGCGACCGCTTCAGCCTTTGCTCAATTTGAGGAAGGTTTTGAGTCCTATGCCGCTGGCGACTTTATCTGTGTCGAGAGTGCCATGTTTGATCCTTGGCCCGGCGGCACAGCCGGAAGCGATTGGGACGCCACCGTCAGCACAGATTATGCCTCTGAGGGCGTGAATTCCCTGAAAATAGAGGCCCAAGCCGTGGCAGGTGGCCCTATGGATATCGTGATGAACGTCAGTCAAACCGAGGGCAATTGGAGCTTGGATTGGAACATGTTGGTCCCCGATGGGAATTCAGCATATTTCAATGTGCAGGGAACCGATGTCGCTGGCGCGGGAACCGACAGCTGGCAGTGCAATTTCTTTGTTGGGTCAGATGGCAGTTGCATTGCGGATGGTCCTTGGGGCATGTCCGATCCATCCGCCGTTCCCCTCGGTGAGTGGTTCAATGTGCGTTATGTCGTTGACCTGGATCAAGGACTGTTCAAGATGTGGGTGGATGGCGAAGAGCTGTTTCAAGCCCCTTACAACGGAAACTTCAGCAGCATCAATTTCTATGCACTCGGTGACGGACAGACCATTGGCCTGTATTACCTGGATGAAATCACCCTCGCCGAAAGCGATGTGGACCTCGTCGGTGTGGAAGATGTAGCGGCCGAGCCATTTGGATTTGCTCCCAACCCTACTGCAGGGACGCTGTCCTTGCAGGGCGTGAGTGAATCTCAGGACTTGCTTGTCCTCGACCTCATGGGCCGCGAAGTCCTTCGCCTGCCTGTCGAAGTGGGCCAGCAGTCTGTTGCTCTGGACATTCCTGACGGCATTTACCTCTTTGGGCCTGAAAACGGAACGGGATTGAGAAAATTGGTGGTGCGCCGCTGACCTCCATTCCGTGTGATCATCAAAGGACCCTGCCTTCCGAAAGGAAGTGCAGGGTCTTTTGCGTCAGGACCTCGAGATCGGCAGGCATGTGGGGGTGCGGCCAAGGTTCTTTGGCGCCGAATGTGTGTCCGCTACCCTGCAGCAGGAAGAGGCTGGGGTGCTCGGCCCAGGTTTCGATGCGCTGGGCGTGGTCTGCGGTCACGGCGTCATCGGCAGTTCCGTGGGCAATGAACATGCGTCCCTTGAATGCGCGCACGGCGCGCTCGATGGTGAGGGCCTCCCTGTGGTCTTCAAAATCCTGAAAGAAGGACCAGTCGTGGTGCAGGTATTGTCGGGTGCGGTGGTTTAGGATGTCCAATCGTCCGGATGCGCGCCATTCTTCCAGCGCTTGGCCTTGGGGAAAGCGGGCGGCGAAATCGCATACGGATGCCCATGTGATGATGGCATCTACGCCGCGTTGACCCGCATTCGAAAGCGTGGTGTCGGCTGCAGCACCCGCAAGGCAACCGATGCCTCCCCCCCTGCTGTGTCCGATGACCGCCAGCGGCCCGGTCGTGGCTACGGGGTCCATCGGCGTGGCGCTGGCGCGCAAGGATTGAAGGACAGCGGTGGCTTCCTCGCATTCTTTGCGATAGGTATTGGCGGCAAAGGCTTCGAGGTCAGTAAAGGCGCTCGGATTGTCCGGGGTGGTGCCGTTGTGCGTGAAATTGATGCGGAGCATGCGCCAACCGTGCTGGGCGACCATATCGCCTGCCATGGCCCAGGCGCCCCAATCCATATAGCCTTTGTAGCCATGCAAAAACAGGACGGTGCCTTTGGAGGCGCCCTCAGGCAGGTGCCATTGCCCGTGGATGGGCCGCTGATCTGGTCTCTCCAAAAGAAAGGGGATGCGGTTCATGGAAGGTGTTGGCTGGTGGGTGGGTTTTTGGCTTGCATCTGCGTGACCATCAGGCATGGAGGTTGGCCATGGACAAGGGGTCGGGATGCCCAAAGGAGAAACCGCTTTGGAGGAGGCGGTCCACTGAAATGGACCGCGCATCCGGTTGGTGTGCGGATTTTGCCGGTTTTCCAGAGCGGCATTCGCCCCGGGTTCGCGGGACAGGACAAAGGATATTGGTGGCGCCTTCGCAGCGGATTTTGGCAAGGTGGATCACAGCGCGCACAACGTCTTCTTGGTGCACGACATTGAGCACCTTGTGGTCATTGAGGGTGCTGGCGCTGGGCCTGAACAGCGGCCTCTTTGGACCGATCAGTCCGCCGGCACGCAAAAAGGACGTGTGTGGCATGTCCAAGGCGCGCTCCACGTCCAGGACACATATGCCCGAATGCGGACTGATCCGCCGGACGGCGTCGGCTTCGGTGTAGGTGCCAGGGTCGGTGCTGTACACGCTGGTCGAAGAGATGACCACCGACCAGTTGGCCTTTTGCATGGTGGCGCGCAGGCGTTGGACGGCCATGGGGTGGACACAAGCGCTTGGCGGCAGCGCAATCAGGAGGGCATCACAGCTTGGAACGGCATCTTCTGCTTGCGCGGATGCGGCCAAATCCAATGCGATGGGCACTGCCCCAGCAGCTTCAATTTCCTTGAGGCGGCGGGGGGTTCTGCCTGTGCCCCAAACATTGCCGCCTGCTGCAAGTATGGAACGGGCTGCTGCCTGTCCAAGCCAGCCGCACCCTATGATGCCCCAACTCTTGCACTCTTTCACATTGGATGCCATGGTACTCCGCTAAATTAGCGGTCCATTCATCTCCAAGATGCGTCCACTACCGTTCTCTGTTTTCCAGAAGTCATGCGCCCCGCTGTTGGTCTTGTTGTTGGCCGCCGCGATTCCGGTGGGCGCTTTACACGGCCAGTCTGCCGAATTGCGTTTCAGCATCAAAGGCATGGCCGAAGGCGATACGGTCTTCTTGGCCAACTACTATGGCAACAAGATGTACTACGCGGATACGGCGGTGGTCGGAGCGAAGGGCAAGTTTCAGTTCCCCTCCCCCCCTGCTGAGAAAGGGGGCAAATACGGCCTGGTGCTTCCCGAGAATGGATTCGTGGAGATGATTGTCACAGGCAACAACATCGAGTTGGAAGCCGACCGTGCCAACCTCCCCGGCAGTGTTGTGGTGAAGACGGGACGCGACACGGAGTTGTTCTACGATTACCTGGGGTTCATCCAAGACATGCGGGAGAAGCGCGCACCGATTGATGCCCGCGCTCAGGATTCCACGATGACCGAGGCTGAAAAGGCGCAGTTGACGCAGGACCTCCAGGTGCTCAACCTCCAGGTGGAAGCCGAACAGGACCGCATCCAAGAGGAGCACGGGTCGACCTTGTTTGCCAAGATGATCCGGCTCGTCCGTGAGCCGGATGTTCCCGACGCTCCTTATGATGCTGCCAACCCTCAACTCTGGCGGTACTACAAGTTCCGCAGCATGTACTGGGACAGGTTGGATTTTGCCGATGGCAGGTTGGTGCGCGACCCGGCGCTGCACAATCTTTTGGAACAATACTGGAATGGCGTGATGCCGCAATTGCCAGACACGGCTTTGGCCGAGGTCAACAAGCTCATTTCTCGGGCCAAGTCGGACCCCGACATGTTCAAGTACTTCGTCCACTTCTTTACTTTTTCTGCGGAGAAGAGCCAGGTGATGTGCATGGACAAGGTTTTTGTGGACCTCGTGGACCGCTATTACGCTTCGGGCATGGCCGATTGGCTAAATGAGGAGCAGTTGAAAAAAGTGATGGACCGCGCGGAGGACCTGCGCTATGCCCTGTGTGGGAACCGCATCCCCAATGTCATTCTTCCCGACACCACCCAGCAAGAGTGGGTGAGCCTGTACGATGTGGAATCGGAGTACACGCTGTTGTCGATTTGGGAGTCCACGTGTGGCCATTGCAAGAAGGAGATGCCCAAACTGGAGGAACTGTATGCCGAATGGCACCCCAAGGGTCTGGAGATCTATGCCATCGGCAATGACTTCGAGCCGGAGCCTTGGTTGAAGTTCCTGCGCACCAAGGATATCGGGGATTGGATCCACGTCTCTGACAACCCCGAAATCAATGCAGCTGATAGCGCTACCGCATTGATCATGGCGGGTGTGACCACGCTGCAAAGCCTGAACTTCCGCACGACGTTCGATGTGTATGCGACGCCCAAGATGTTTTTGCTCGATCGCGACAAGAAGGTCATCGCCAAACAGGTCGGCGCTGAGCAAATCAGTGAGATCCTGATGAGAATGGAAGCGGAAAAGGCCCGTCAGTAAAGGGTGGCTGCGCCGCACCAGGGTGGATGAGAATGCACCCTTTCAGTACCATTTCAATGAAAGAAGAAAGCCACGCCTGTTTGGGCGTGGCTTTCTTTTTGGGATGAAAACGTGTCTTTCCGTTTACTCACAGACGGCCTCCCAGTATTGCAGGAGGATCAGCAAGTCGGGCGTATTGACGATGCCGTCATTGGAAATGTCGAAATAGCAGGGGCCGATGTCGGTGATGACATCAAGGAAGACACACGAGCCATTGTCGAGGTCTGCTGCGGCGCTGTAGTTGACGGCTTCGGAATAGGTGCATCCGAAATACAGTTCGCTGTCGTTGAAGTCATTGCCATCACAATCTAGGCCTGGCTCCGAATAGAAGCACGAGCCGTCATCAGCCGTGACATTGGCATCGTAGTTACAGGCACCGATGTAGCTGCACCCAAAGACCTCTTCCCCATCGCACACGCCATTTTCGTTGTAGTCAGGGCAGGTCAACTCTTCTCCGTCACAGATGCCGTTGTCGTTTTGGTCGCAAGGGCAGTCACCACCGCACACTCCAATGGCGTCTTCTACAGTGCAGCTTCCATTTTCCTCGGTGGCTGCAGGGTTGTAGTTGCACGCCGTGGGGTCGGTGCACCCAAAAATCTCTGTGCTGTCGCACACGCCGTCACCATCGGTGTCAGCAGTGCAGTCACCATTGCAAACGCCGATGGCGTCCAGCTGGCCGACGCAGTCGTCCACATCGTCACAAATGCCATCTTCATCTTCATCGGCTGCGCAAGCACCACCGCATTCGCCCAAGGCGTCATTGGCGGCGCAGCTGCTGTCATCTTCAGTGGCTTCAGGATCAAAGTTGCAGGCTGCGGGGTCGGTGCAGCCCAGGATTTCGGCGTCATCGCAGACTCCGTCTTGATCGACGTCGGCTTCGCAGTCGCCATTGCAGACGCCGATGGCGTCATAACTGCCGATGCAAGGATCCTCAGTATCGCAAATTCCATCGTCGTCCAAGTCTGCTGGGCAGTTTCCATTGCAGTCTCCCAAGGCATCAAAGGAACCCACGCAGGCATCCACATCGTCGCAGATTCCGTCTTCGTCGGCATCAGCTGTACAAGTGCCTCCGCAGACATCCAAAGCATCGAGTTCGTCGCAAGAGCCATCGTCATCGGTAGCTGAGGCGTCAAAATTGCATGCGGTCTCATCGGTGCATCCAGGAATTTCATCCACGTCGCAGATTCCGTCTTCGTCTACGTCACTGAGGCAGTCGCCATTGCAGATGCCCAGGGCGTCGTATTCGCCCACACAATCGTCCACATCGTCGCAAATGCCATCGCTGTCCGCATCGGCTGTGCAGCCTCCATTGCAAATGCCGAGCACATCGTAGTCCCCCACGCAGTCGTCCACATCATCGCAGATGTCGTCGTTGTCCAGATCCGCGGGACACCCACCGTTGCAGATGCCGAGTGCATCGTATTGGCCGACACATGGGTCGTCGTCGTCACAGATGCCATCATTGTCCAGGTCGGACAAGCAGTCTCCTCCGCAGACCCCGATAGCGTCATCATAAATACAGGAGTCATTGCTGTCGGTGGCCGCAGCGTCAAAGTTGCAGGCGGTCTCATCTTGGCAGCCGGCGACTTCATCGGCATCACAGACGCCATCGTTGTCCGCATTGTTGTCGACGATCAGCCCCGCTTCACAAGTCTCGCATACGCCATCTACGAAAGTGCAGAGGGTGTTGTCGGTATCGGTAGTGGG
>DGOE01000002.1 GCA_002389295.1 Flavobacteriales bacterium UBA4474
ATCCTGATCTGTGGCCCCGGCCATGTCCAGCCCTCCCCCGTCGTGCCAAGGCCCCACAAAACCGAGATCCACTGCGCCAGACTGGCCCCAAGTGGTGTCCATTTCATCCGCCTGAAAGGCCCGGATGCGCCAGACATTGGACAGTACAGTATCCGATGCCACGGGCGCCTCGGAAAACAAGAACCAGCGGTCTTCAAAGAAGCTGGTCCGCAGGTCCACCGGGGTTTCTCCTTGAAAGCCCGAACCGGTCCACAAAGGGCTGCCATTGGATGCAGAAAATCCGCGCCACCTCACCTCAGCCGTGCCACTGGAATCATAAGCGGCGCTGAGCATCACCACGCTGCCGTTTGTCCGGTCAAGGGCGACGGGCACCTCCCACCGGTCGGAGGCACCGATCTGCCGTCCGCCTTCGGACCAGTTGTTGTCCAGCACCCATTGGGCTCCGCAGGTCAGCGACCCACACAAACAGATCAACAGGAGCGCTGGACGCATCTTCATGGGCGCAATATCAGCAAGGTGTGTTGCCCGGTGTGCAGGTCCTTGCAGCAATACGTGCCCGACGGCCAACCGACGAGGCTCACGCCATTGGATAGCACACTGCGTGGCCATTCGGCCACACACCTCCCCACGGCATCGTAGACGGCCACCGCGGCCGGCAACCGGCCGGCAAAGCGCACCTGGTCCCGCACGGGATTGGGGTAGGCATAAAAGTCCGCCGGCTGGTGCAGCGCCTCGGACACGCCGCTGACCGAGCCGGTCCAGGTCTCCACCTCTTCATCGATGGTCACATTGGTCCCACCGCCGCCACCGGGCCCACCGCCACCGCCGAAGTTGTCGGTCTCCACCACGCCGCGATAGGCGGGGTAGAAATAGGGGTATTGTCCATTGTGGTCTTCGTCCACAGTCGCCCAGTAAGCGTAAATGCCGTCTGGATACTCCGGGGTCACCGAAAAACGGCCATTGAAGACGTCGAGGTGACCAGCACCCTCCACGTATTCATGGTCCTCGATGTACGCCCCCAGAACGGCTGCGATGGGTGCCGCCCCAGGCGGAATGGCGGGCGTGACGAGTTCATCGACGTCCGGTCCGTATTGATTGGGGGCGAGCGCCGTGCCATCGGCCAAGGTGTGGCGCACGCTGATGTCGCGCAGTTGCCAGCTGGTTTCCATGCGGGCAATCCCGCCTGATCCGTCCGCGTTGGCGAAGCCATAGGGCCCATAAATGGGGTAACCATCAAAGGCAAAGCCAATGAGCGGGCTGTGGGCTTCCATGTCGATGGCAAACAGCGCAGCGCTGGGGAAATCCCCGCAAACGTCGCTGGTTGGCGCAAAGCTGTCGTCGAAGGCAGTGGGCACCTGGTGGTGGTGATAGCGGCCCATGGCGGGGTGGCCCTTGGCACAGTCGAATCCGTCATTTTCGAAAAACGCGCCGTTCTGGTGCCAGATGCCTTGGTTGTTGTAGCTGAAAGCATCTTGGGCATTGAAAATGGGCACGCCGTTGATGAGCACCCCGGTTTGACCGAGGCCGGTTGCCGTGCCTCCAGTGGGCCCTTCCTCGGGGTTCCGGGGAATCTGAAAGAGGTAGTCCTGGGCCGTGGCCAACGAAGGATTGCCATCGGGAAACGGCGACGTCGCATAGCGCGGGATGCCATTGGCCTGCACGTAAACGCTGTTTTCGCTGAATTGCACGAGCAGAACATCGCACGCTTCCTGCATCTGGATCAGGTCGTTGCCGTCCCAATATTGGCCCGTCGCCCCATCCGTATTGAGCAACCAAGACGTCAATTCTGCTTGACAAAAAGCCGCCATGGGCAACAGAAGAAGGACGCAAAAGTGGAAGAATCGCATGGAAGACAGACGCATGAGCGAAAGTTGGGTTTAATTGCCCCATGCTTTCTAATGAGGAAAAAGAAAAAGTCAAGATCGCCATTCTGAAGAAGGCCCAAGATTTGGATGAGCGCATCGCCGAATACCGCGAACTCACCAAGCCCATCCCGCCCAGCGAGGCTATAGGACGGGTGAGCCGCATGGATGCGATCAACAACAAATCGGTCAACGAAGCCGCGTTGCGGCAAGTGGAGAAGCAAAGACAGGGGCTGGACCGCGCCCTGCAGAGAATGGATGACGACCGTTTTGGACTCTGCACCCGCTGTGGGGAGCCCATTCCCATGGGCCGCCTGATGCTGATGCCCGGCGCCCTGACTTGCGTCCGCTGCGCGGGCTAAAGAAAGTGTCTTGACCTCTTGTCGCATCGTCGGCTTTTTGCGACCTTGATGAACATGCTCATCGACATTCACCAAGAGACGCCCGAACAGCGCAAAATTGACGTGGCCGTGCAACTCCTCAAGAAGGATGGCGTGGTCATTATCCCGACAGATTCAGTCTATAGTTTTGCTTGTGTATTGGGCTCTTCCAAGGCCTTGGAGAAGATGATGCGGCTGCGGGATTTGACCCCCGCAGAAGCCAATTTTTCGCTGATATGCAAGGACTTGAGTCAAATGAGCGAATACGTCGCCCCCCTTCCCCAGCCCATTTTCAAACTCATGAAGCGCGCCCTTCCCGGCCCGTTTACGTTTATCCTTGACGCGGGGACGAGGGTGCCCCGGATCTTCAGGAAATCCAAGCGTGAAGTCGGCATCCGCATTCCGGATCACGCCATTCCAAAAGCCCTGATTGAATCTCTGGGCAAGCCCTTGGTGGTGAGCTCTGTCCCGCGCGAGTCAGACGACATCGAGTACCTGACGGACCCCGGGCTTGTTCATGAGAAATACGCCTTGCGGGTGGATGCCGTCATCGGTGGTGGCTTGGGACATCTCGACCCTTCTACAGTGATCGATTGCACCCATGGAGAGCCTGTAGTCCTGCGGGAAGGCCGGGGTGTTTTGCAAGGATTGTTGTAGTCCTGAGGGTGAATCACTTCACCTGAAGATTGTTGGGAATTTGTTGTCGCTTTTTTCCGGACGGAATATATGTCCTTCGAATGGTTTATAATACACTTCAAATCGAAGTAGGAGCTTTCTAATTCAGCGTAGGACAGTGAAGTAGGGCCGCGTGTATGACAAGTGAAACTTTACTTTAGGGCAAACCGAATTGTTCTGATGCGTTTCACGACCAAAGCCGTGCGGATATCCGCCGTTTTCAGCGTTTTCTTTTTTTGCATTTGCCTGAGCCCACTCAGTGCGCAAGAATCGACCGACGTCACTCCACTGACCCAAGCGAGCTATCTCGATCTCCGAGACGACCCCGATGCCAATTTTTTTGACATCAAAGCGGCCTTTGAAGCTTATTGGGCAGATAAGGAAATCACCAAGGGATGTGGCTACAAGCCCTTCATGCGATGGATTCACCACACCGAGCCGCTCGTGTCTCCTTCTGGAGCACTCCCCTCCAACGAGGTGATCGAGAACTCCGGTCGTGTCTACACCCCGCCTTCTGCGGCGAGCATGATGAACCCGGCCTGGCAATCGCTGGGCCCCGTTTCCCGCCCTCCAGCAGGCCCCTATGCTTACGCCGGTGGTGTCGGCAGAATCAACAAGGTGCGGGTCGACCCCAACAACGCCAATGTGTACTTCGGTTGTGCACCTGGTGGCGGCATCTGGAAGACCACCGATGCGGGATCCAATTGGAACCTGCTGTACCCCGATGCGACGGATGAGGTCCCGTCGATCGGTTTCACGGACATCGCCATCGACCACGCCAACAGCAACATCCTTTACGCTGCAGCTGGCGACGACGACGGTTTGGACACCTACGGACTGGGCATCATGAAGTCCACCGATGGGGGCATCACCTGGACGCAATCCTATGCGCCCACACAGGGCTCCTTCACGATGGGGCGTATCCTCATCTCACCAACCAACAGCAACCTGATCATGGCGGCTGCCCGCTACGGGCTGCTCCGCTCCACGGACGCCGGCGCTACCTGGGGCTACGCCACCGGAACGGCGGGTACCCGTTTCCGCGACATCGAATTCCAGCCGGGGAACGACAATTTGGTTTATGCTTCCAGCCCCTCCGGATTCTGGAAGAGTTCGGATGGCGGCGCGACGTGGAGCCAAAAGGCCCTCCCGGCTGAAGCTTCCGGGATGCAACGGAACGCCATTTGCGTGACCCCAGCGGACGCCAACCGCGTCTACATGATTGCCTCGGCCAGCTCCAACAGCGCCATGTTGGGCTTCTTCCGTTCCAACGACGCCGGCGAGACCTGGTCCACCATGTCGGGAACTTCTCCCAACTTGTTGGGCTATTCAGAGACAGGAGCCGCGGGTAATGGTCAGGGATGGTACGACCTCTGCGTCGACGCCAGCCACGTCAATGCCGATATCGTCATTGTGGGCGGAATCAATGTGTGGCGGAGCACCAATGGCGGATCGAACTGGAGCATCAGCGGCCACTGGCTTGGCAACGGCGGTGCTGCAGAAGTGCACGCCGATGTGCACGGCATTACTTACGACGGCAGCACTGCGATTGTCGGATGTGATGGCGGCATTTATAAAACCACTGACGACGGTGTGAACTACACCGACATTACCAATGGCCTGAGCATCGGCCAGTTCTATCAGGTCGGCGTGGCGCAGGATGCCGCCAACCTTGTGGCCGGCGGATTGCAGGACAACGGCACCATCCTCATGGATGGCTCGGCCACCTGGACGGACATCCGGGGTGCCGATGGATTCGAGGTCTACGTGATGAACAACTCCGACTTTGACGGAGGTGAGCTCTTTTACGGCTGTTACCAATACGGTGCCTTCTACCGCATCGCCAATGGAACCAGCTTCGTGGACATCGCAGGTTCCGGAGGAACCGGTGTCAACGCGCAGGGAGATTGGGAGACGCCTTTTGAAAAAGACCCCGATGCCGACGGTACCGTGTACATCGCCAAGGACGGCGTCTGGAAGTCCACGGACTTCGGCAGCAACTGGACCTTCCTCGGTGGCCCCGGGGTGGGCAACCTCGAGAACCTGGCGATTTCCTGGCTCGACCCGAATCGGATCTACGTATCCAAGGGAAGTGCCATGTACACATCCTCGAACGGCGGATCAACGTTCACGGCCATCAGCGGACTGCCCGGCGTGTTCATCTCGGACATCCTCATCGACCCGACCGATGCCTCGCGCGTCTTTGTGAGCCAAAGCACGTTCACGGGCACGCAGGTCCACGTCTCCACCAACGCAGGTGCATCCTGGACTGCCATGGACGCCGGGCTGCCCAATGCACCGGCCAACTGCCTCGTTTACCGCAGCTTCTCCAACGATGAGATCTACGCTGGAACCGGCGTGGGCATCTACAAGTGGAACGGAAGCAGCTGGGAGGACTTCAATGTGGCCATGCCCAATGTGGAAGTCTACGACCTGGAAATTCAGGAAACGGAGAACGAATTGTACGCCGGCACTTACGGCCGCGGCATGTGGAGCGCCAGCCTTGGCGCATTGGCGGGCTGCACCGATCCGACGGCGTGCAATTACAATGTGGAGGCCACTGTCGATGATGGGTCTTGTGCCACCAATGATGCCTGCGGCGTTTGCGGGGGAGACAATAGCTCTTGCGGAGGCTGTACCGACCCTACGGCCTGCAACTATGACGCAACCGCCACCGTTGACGATGCATCCTGCGTTGCTGGCGGCCTGCAGACCTTCACCATGACACTCACTACGGACCAGTATGGCGGCGAAACAACCTGGGATGTGAAGGATGCATCAGACAATGTGGTCATGTCAGGCAGCGGCTACGCAGGTAATTCGTCGTACACGATCACAGAAGAACTTTGTGGCGGATGCTATACCCTGACCATCAATGACAGCTACGGCGATGGTATATGCTGTTTATACGGAGCAGGCAGTTACAGCCTGGATGTGAGCGGCACGGTGGTGGCCTCAGGTGGTGATTTTGGTTTTAGTGAGGTCACCAATTTCTGTTTTCTCTTAGGCTGCACGGACAACACGGCCTGCAACTACGACGCGACCGCCACCATTGACGACGGCTCTTGCGAGTCGCTCAGCTGCACCGGATGTACCGACAATACGGCCTGCAACTACGACGCTTCGGCCACCATTGACGACGGCTCTTGCGAGTCGCTCAGCTGCGCCGGATGTACCGACAACGCGGCC
>DGOE01000051.1 GCA_002389295.1 Flavobacteriales bacterium UBA4474
GGATTCTACACCAAATACGGAGACGGTGGCGTGGACCTGAGCCCGATTGCCGACCTGCTCAAGGGCGAGGTGTATGCGGTGGGACGGGCTTTGGGGGTCGGAACAGCCATCCTCGAGGCGCCACCCACCGATGGGTTGTGGGGCGACGACCGCACCGATGAGGATCAGTTGGGCGCTACCTACAGTGAGCTGGAATGGGCCATGGAGCAGGCCGAAGCGGGGCGAACAGCCGGGGCATTCGATGCCGACAGCCGCGCCCGTGAGGTCATGGGCATCTATCTCGGTCACCACAAGGCCAACCGGCACAAGATGGACCCTGTCCCTGTATGCGCCTTGCCGCCCGGGTTGTTTATGCCGCGGTGAGTGGACGATGTGCCGGCGTGGATTTCGGTGCAGCCGCAGGCGTCAGTCTTCCTCTTCTACAATCGCCCAATCCACGGAGACGCCGTTCTTATTGTCGCCGGCCTTCATGAGGCTGAGCGTGTAGTTTCCGAGGGAAAGGAATTCCCCTTCTTGGGCGGTCTCCGGGGTGAACTTCAAGGTTTGCCAACCGCGGCGCTTGCCGTCCAATGGTGTTTGTGCCACCACAGCATCGGTGCTGTCGCTGATTTCCAACACATAGTCGCCGTCTTCTGGAAGGAACACCGGCAGGTCGGTTTCGGGAATGCGGGGGTCGCCCCAGCCGTAGCCGCGCTCGCCCCAATATTCTCGCCAAGTGAGTGCTTCCGGCGACGACATGGCCAGCGGCAGCATTTCGGGGGTGCTGTTCCCCGCCTCGGAGAGCCCTTCGATGAAGGGGTTGAGGTCGAGTATCCAAATGCTGCGCCCGTGCGTACCGATGACGAGTGCGTTTTCACGCTCTTGTATGGCCAGGTCGTGCACGGGGGTGCGGGGCAAATCGGGGTGGGCGAGGAACCAAGCAAACCCGCCGTCAATCGATGCGTACACACCGCCGTCGGTGCCGCAAAAAAGCAGGCCTTCGATGTCTTCGGATTCTGCCAGTGCATTGATGGGTTCCATGGGCAGTCCACCGGGTGCTGTGCCGTCGTCGCCCAGTCGGGACCATGAACGGCCATTGTCGTCAGAGGCGTAGAGGTATGGGTTAAAGTGGTCGTGGCGGTAACCATTGAATGCCGCAAAAACCCGGTCGGGCGCGTGGTGGGACCACAAGACTTCCGTCACCCATAACGTGCGCTTCGGTGCTGCTTGCGGCGCGGGAGGGGTGCGCTCTTCCCAAGTGTATCCGCCGTCGGGACTGACGTGCACCAGTCCGTCATCGGAACCGACGGCCAGACGCCCAAAGCGGAGGGGGCTTTCGTGTATGGAGGTCAGAGAGCCGAAGGGCACATTGCCTTTGCGGACGCCGCGCGTCAGGTCTCCGGACAAGGTCTCAAAGTTGTCGCCCTGGTCCATCGATCGGTGAAAGCGGTTGGAGCCCATGTAGAGGATGTCCTGCTGATGCCGGGACAGGTGAATGGGCGTTTGCCAATTCCAGCGCAGCGGGGTTTCTCCCAACGTATGCTGTGGATGTAGCCGCGCCCGGTCACCGGTTTTGCGGTTTGAGCGGCTGTACCAACCGAATTGGTAGCCGGTGTAGACCGTTTCGTTGTCGCGCGTGTCCACCTCTATGCGCATGCCGTCTCCGCCGTTGAGTCTGTCATAGGGGTAATCGCCTGTCTGGTGCCAACGCGGGCTTGCGTCGTAGCCGCTGGGGCCGCGCCAGGTGCCGTTGTCCTGCAGGCCGCCGTAGATGCGGAAAGGGTCGGCATCGTCTACGGCAATGGCGTAAAACTGGCCGACGGCCGGTGAATTGCAGGAGGTCCAATGGGCGCCCCCATCATAGGTGACATTGATGCCGCCGTCGTTTCCATTGATGATGTGCGCGGGGTCGTTGGGGTCGATCCAAATGTGGTGGTGGTCCACGTGGACATTGTCCTGTGCGATGGACGACCAGGTCGCGCCGCCGTCGGTGCTTTCCAGCAGCGGAACACCCCCAATGACCACGCGGTCCGCATTGCCAGGATCCACTGCGATCAGGCCAAAGTAGTAGCAGTAGCTGTAGCATACCTCGTCCAAGGACTCATCGTGGGTGCGCACCCAACGGGCGTCGGCATTGCCTCCCCAGCGGTACACCTCAGCGCCGATGATGGGCGGGTCAAACATCTCTGCGTTGGCATCGCCGAGAAAGTCGGCGAGCGTCTCAGGTTTCAGTTCGCCACTGGCGACGCGGTCAAACAAGGTCTCCGCATCCGCGTCAGCAGGAAAGCCGTTGTCCTCCAAAAAAGTCGCGAGGTCGGCAGTGTCCAGGGCGGCGAATGCCGAGGCAGACATGTCCCTGAAATCTTTGGCTTCCAGCGCCGGATCGTCGTCTCCCTCTTCTTCTTCGGGCTTGGGGTTCTGGTTGTCGACGATGACGTACAGCCCATTTGAACCCGCGTGATGGCCCAAGCCGATCCGGCCCAGGTTTTCGTTGGCCGGAAACCCATTGGCTTCCGAGGTGAGGTGGGTCCAGCTTTGGCCCCCATCGTTGGATTCAAATACCCCGCTGCCCGGTCCGCCTTCTGTGAATTCCCATGCCCGCCGTGTCCGGTCCCACAAGGCTGCATAGAGGTGGCCGGGCTGGGACGGGTCGACCACCAGGTCCACGGCTCCGGCTGCGGGCCGTCCCGCCTGTGTACCGTCGAGCAGGAGGTTCCAGGTTTCGCCGCCATCGCGGGTGCTGTACACCCCGCGCTGGACGTCACTGCGGCTTTCGGTGTAGAGCGGCCCCAATGCCGCCACGTAGATGGTGCCGTCTCCGCCAATGCAGAGCCGTCCGATGTGGTGACTTTCCGACAGCCCCACATTCCGCCAAGAACCTCCCCAGTCCTCGCTGAGGTAGATGCCTACCCCCGCATAGCTGGAGCGAGAGGCGTTGACTTCACCCGTGCCCACCCAAATGTGGCGGCTTTTCCAATCCACATCGAAGGCGCCGATGAACATCATGACTTCGCGGTCAAACAGTGGGGTGAAGGAGGTGCCGTTGTCGGTGGTGTGCCACAGGCCGCCCGTGGCGTATGCGACCACGAATTCGGTGGTGTTTTGGGGATTCACGCACAGGTCCACGACCCTGCCGCTCATGACGGTGGGTCCAACGCTGCGCAGGTCGAGTCCAGCGGTCCAGCTGTCGGCGTCGAGCTGGTCATGCGCCAGCGCGGCATTCAGGCGGTCTTCCGCTGAGGTGGGCATCAGTTGTTCTGCCGACCGTCCGCGCTGCGCGGAGGAGGAAAGGGCCGCCAGTGCCAGGACAAGGGTGCAGAATGTGCGCAGAATGGAAGGGCTCATTGAAGCTTGGGATTGTTGCGGTGCCGGTCGGCGTCGCGGTTGGATTTCTTTTCGAGGTTGCGCGCAAAAGCCGCGCTCAAATCGACCCCCGTCTGGTTGGCCAGTGCGGCGAGCACCCAGAGCACGTCGGCCATCTCGTCACCGAGGTCGCGTCCGGCATCGGACGGTTTCTCGCTCTGGTCACCGTAGCGCCGTGCCATGATGCGGGCGAGCTCACCGACCTCCTCAGTCAGGATGGCCATGTTGGTCAGCTCGCTGAAATAGCGGACCCCAATGGTGGTGATCCATGTGTCCACGGTGGACTGCACTTCGGCGAGGGAAGGAGATTGGGAGGTCATTCTTTGTTGAGCGTATCGAGGATGATGGTGACGGGGCCATCGTTGGTGATGTCGACCTCCATCATGGCACCGAACTCACCCGTGGCGACGGGGCGTTTGAGGTGGTCTTCCAATTGGCTCACGAAGTGCTGGTAGAGCGGGATGGCGGTTTCGGGCCGAGCGGCATGCACAAAACTGGGCCGGGTGCCCTTCTTGTATTTGGCGTGCAAGGTGAATTGGCTGACCACGAGTGCCGATCCGGCGACATCCACAATGGACAGGTTCATCTTGCCTTCATCGTCTGAAAAGATGCGGAGTGCTGCGGCTTTGGCCGCGAGCCATTCGGCATCCGACCGGCTGTCATCTGTGTGCACGCCGAGCAGGATCATGAGGCCGGATCCGCAGGAGCCAATCACTGTTCCATCGACGCGCACCTCGGCGCGGCTCACCCTTTGAATCACGGCCCGCATGCCGGCAAATTAGGTCCGGCTTTTGAATCAGCGGCGTTCACATTATGCATTTACCCGGTCAATGAGCAGAGCCCAGGCCCAGGTGGTGTCGGCCCATGTTTGTGCACCCCAGGTGGAGAAAAGGTCCCACAGTGCGGCGGGATTTCCGCCCCTTAGCATGGTGAAGGCAGCACCATAACCCATCAGGAAAGCCGTAGGGAGGAAAGCGATGGTGAACACGATGCCAGCGTGGCGGAAATCGGTCTGCCGGGGATGGAATTGCTGCAAATGTCCCAACAGTGACAGGGCAAGAATGGCGCCGAGGACGGCATCTTCAATATTGTCAGGCAGGGCCAATAAGCGCACAAGACCGACTTCGATGAGGAGCAGGAGGGGCATGAAATAGGGGGCCAAATACAGCAACCAATGCCCAGGCGGTTCGAACAGCACGTGGCCGCTACCGTCTTCTCGGACCTTCAATTCTCGCACGGGAATCAAGGTCAGCATCCCAACGATGGCGTGCAGGGACTCATGCTCGATGGTGGTGAGAAATCGCCCCCACCGCGCATGCCGCCATCGCCAAACCCACAAACCGAAAATCAACATGCATCCGCACCAAAAGGGCAGGTGGTCCGCGTTGAACAGTGGCACCATTCCATGGCTTGCGGTGCGGATGGCCGCGGGTAGGCCTAAAACTGCAATGACGCCCAGGGGCCAGCGCAAGAACTTCAGTGTTTGCCGAATGAAGGACCTCAAGGGATGGGCTGAGGGGAAATGAGGTCGACCTGCACGGCTGCGTTGGTTTCGAGCCGCGCCTTCAGCCATGTGGTCAAAGTCGCTTCAAGCATGGCCGCTTCTTCTGCTGCGATGGCTTGCCTCCACGTGACTTGCAGACGTGCAAAGGACGCGGCGGGTTCACCTGCGTCGCGGTCGCGACCGTCAACGCGTCCCCACCGCACTGAGACTGCATCGGGATAGGTGGCCAAGACTTCTTGTCCAATTCCGGCGGGCAGCCGTTCATCTTGGAGTTTCCGGAACTCACCCTCCACGATGGCGATTTGCGCGCGCAAATGGGCGAGCTCTTTGTCTTTGGCCGAGAGGTCGGAATAACTGCTGAGCATCAGTTCAACCTGCCTCTGTAAATCTTCGATGTCGGCCTTGTCTACGTCGTTGCTGAACACCGCCAATTCCACTCCTGGATGCGTCGCCGCCAGTTTATTGGTCCATTCTGTCTTTTGTGCTTCGGAAATAGGTACGCCGGTGATCACCACCTGCAGTTGTGGCGGTGAAAGTGTGCGGTCGATGTTCTCGGTGACCGAGGCGCCCGTTACCGTTTTGATGTTGGTGGCAACGAAGTCGCGCAGGTCGGCGTCCTGGTGGCTTTCCACAACGATGCCCACGAAGATGTAGACCGAGGGGCCCAGCAGGGCGAGAAAAAGCAATGCGGAGAGGCGCTTATAACGCCGTTCCACGGCGGGCTCCACATAGTGCAGCAAGGGAAAGCGCAGGTAGCGCACGACCACCCAAGTCGACAGGGCAATCAAGGCCGTGTTGATGAGGAAGAGGTAGAAACCGCCCAGCAGAAAATTCCATTCGCCATTGGCCAGGCCGTAGCCCGCCGTGCAAAGGGGAGGCATCAGCGCCGTGGCGATGGCGACACCTGGAATCACGTTGGATTTTTCCTTTCTGGAGCCCGCGAGAATGCCCGCAAGGCCGCCGAAAAGGGCCACGACCACATCGAGCAGGGTGGGCTGGGTGCGCGACAACAGCTCGCTCGACGCTTCATCCAGCGGCGAGGTAAAGAAGTACAGCGCGCTGGTGAGAATGGAGATGCCCACAGCGATGGTGAGGTTCCCGAGCGCATTTTTAAAGGTGCTGGCATCGTTGGTGCCCAAGCCCAATCCGATGCCCATGATGGGGCCCATCAAAGGGCTGATCAACATCGCGCCGATGACCACTGCCGCCGAATTGACATTGAGTCCGATGGAGCAGATGATGATGCTGAACACCAAGATCCACAGGTTGAACCCCCGGAATTCGATGTCTTTTTTGATGCCGACAATGGTCTGCTCAGCATCTGCGAGGTCGATGATGCGGAACCGCTCTATGGCAAGCGGGCGCAGCAATGCAGAAAGATTGTGCAGGAATCCGCCTCCGTTTTGCTCAGAAGAGGAGTTTTTTGCGGAGGATTGGGGCCCGGATGAGCTGCTGGGGTCTGCCCCTGGGGGCGATGTCTCGGATGTTGACATCAGTTATTGCGATTCAAAATGATCAAGGCCGCAATCACGCCAGGAACCCACCCACATGCCGTCAAGAGAATGACAAGCAGAATGCTGCCACACCCTTGGTCCAGGACGGCCAAAGGGGGGAACAGGATGCTGAGGAGAACACGTCCTATGGACATGATGTGAACATAGGCTTTCCGGACGACACCGTGCTACCTTCGCGGTACGCATTCGCACAACGTACCGTTCAAGACATGGCCCCACGCGCATCCACCGCCCCTGCCACCCTCGCTCAAGCCCAGGACATGGGCCTGCGCCCGGAGGAATTCGACCAAATCGCCGAGATCCTCGGCCGCACGCCCAACTTCACCGAGATGTGCATCTACTCGGTCATGTGGTCGGAGCACTGCAGTTACAAGAACAGCATCAAGTGGCTCAAGACGTTGCCCAAGGACGGTCCGCATTTGCTCGTCAAGGCAGGGGAGGAGAACGCCGGCATCGTGGACATCGGTGATGGACTGGGTTGCGCCTTTAAAATCGAGAGCCACAATCACCCGAGCGCGCTCGAGCCCTATCAGGGAGCGGCGACCGGAGTGGGGGGCATCAACCGCGACATCTTTACCATGGGTGCGCGTCCCATTGCCCAATTGAATTCGCTGCGCTTTGGGGACCTCGAAAACCCCAAAACCAAGTGGCTCCTCGACGGTGTCGTGCGCGGCATTGGGGACTACGGCAACAGCTTTGGTGTGCCCATCGTGGGCGGCGAGGTCTACTTCGATCCCGTGTACCAGGTCAACCCGCTCGTCAATGCGATGAGTGTCGGCCTGCTCGACAGCGACAAGATCATCAGTGCCAAGGCCGGCGGCCCCGGCAATCCCGTCTACATCGTCGGTTCGGATACCGGAAAGGACGGCATTCAGGGCGCCTCGTTTGCGTCCAAGGACATCACCGAGGACAGCGCCGAAGACCTGCCCGCCGTGCAGGTGGGTGACCCCTTCCAGGAGAAACTTTTGCTGGAGGCCTCCCTCGAACTCGCCGGTGGCGATGCCGTCGTGGGCATGCAGGACATGGGCGCCGCGGGCATCACTTGCTCTACTTCTGAGATGAGTGGCGGCGGCGGCGTGGGCATGGACATCCGCCTGGACCTCGTGCCCAAGCGCCAGGCCGACATGGAGCCTTTTGAGATTTTGTTGAGCGAGAGCCAGGAGCGCATGCTCGTGGTGGTCCAAAAAGGGCGTGAGGCCGAGATCGAGGCCATCTTCGACAAGTGGGACCTCCACGCCGTAAACATCGGGGTGGTGACCGAGGGCAATACCCTGCGCTATTTCGACGGCGAGGAGCTGATCGCGGAATTGCCGGCCGACAGCCTGATTCTGGGTGGTGGGGCGCCGGTGTACGACCGCGAATACAGCGAGCCTGCTTACCTCAAAGAAATCGCCGCTTATGACATGGACGCCATTCCGGAGCCCAAGGACTATGTGGCCACGGCCAAGGCGCTGGTGAACCGGCCGAACCTGGCTTCCAAGCGGTGGGTCTACGAGCAGTATGACAGCATGGTGGGCACCGTCAACCGCTCTACCAACCGCCCCGGCGATGCCGCTGTGGTACAGGTAAAGGGGTCCAACAAGGGCCTGGTCCTGAGCGTGGATTGCAACGGGCGATACGTGGAGGCCGATCCGCGCAAGGGCTGTGCCATTGCTGTGGCGGAGGCCGCGCGCAACATCGCTTGTGTGGGTGGCACGCCGAGCGCCATCACCAACTGCCTCAATTTTGGCAACCCCTACAACCCCGAGGTCTACTGGCAGTTCGTCGGTGCCATTGAGGGCATGGGCGATGCCTGTCGGGCGTTCGATGCGCCGGTCACCGGTGGCAACGTCAGCTTCTACAACCAGACGGTCGATGCCGACGGTACGGCCAAGCCGGTGTATCCCACGCCCACCATCGGTATGCTGGGCCTGATGGACAATGTGGAGCGCCAGATGACGTTGGATTTCAAGGAGAAAGGCGAGCTGATTTTCATGCTCGGCGAGTCGCGCGATGACATTGGCTGCTCGGAATACCTCTCGTCTGTGCATGGCGTGCGCTACAGCCCTGCGCCGCATTTTGACCTGGACTTTGAAGTCAAATTGCATGCCGCGTTGCGCACGCTGATTGACCGCCGCCTCATTGCATGTGCCCACGACGTCAGCGACGGTGGCTTGTTTACCACCTTGGTGGAGATGGGCTCGCCGCGGGGCTTTGGCTTCGACGTGGAGAGCGACAGCGAGGTGCGTTTGGACGCCTTCCTCTTTGGAGAGGCACAGGGCCGCATCGTCGTCACCACCAACGAGTCGGACCAGGAAGATTTCCTCGATGTTTTGGCCGAGGCCGGCATCCCCTTGACCTTGCTCGGCCACACGACCAAGGGCAAGTGTGTGATCGACGGGAAGCACTACGGATTCATCAGTGAGTATCACGAAGCCATGGAAACCGCAATTCCGCGGGCCATGGCTCAATAATCAGCCCTTTAGCACGTTCCACAAGCGCATGCGCCTGCTCCGCTTTCTCATCAGCCGCACTTTCTGGGTCCAACTGGGCTTGGCTGTGGTGATGGTGGTGGTGGGCTTTGTTGCAATGAATGTGATGCTGCGAGGCTACACCCGACACAGTGAGCGCATTGCGGTTCCGGGTGTGGTGGGCATGCACATGGATGGGGCGGTGCTTTTGCTCGAAGAACAAGGGCTGCATCCGGTCATCATGGACAGCCTGTATTCCGCTAAAGGCAGTCCCGGTGCTGTGGTCGAACAGGACCCTGCAGACGGCGTCGAGGTCAAGGGCACGCGCAACGTCTACCTCACGGTCTACCGCTCGACGCCGCCGAGCGAAAGGCTCGAAGTGGAGGAAGGTATGGACGCGGGGGTGGCTCGTATTTTGTTGGATGTCAAGGGTTTCCCTTTTGAGGAGCGCTATCTGCCCTCCACGGAGCTGGCGGGACTGGTGATGGGTGTGGAAGACAGAAAGGGCAAAGCGTGCGGTCCTGATGACCGTTTGCGCAAGGGGGCGCCCCTGGTGTTGGTGATTGGCCAGGCTTCGGCCCGACAGGTGCCACTGCCCGATGTGGTGGGGATGACCCGGACGCAGGGCATGGCGGCGCTGAAACGGGCCGGGTTGCAGGTGGGCTTCACCCGCTGGACGGCACCACCCGCAAATGCCGAGGACTCGACTCAAGCATTGATCGAAGCACAATTGCCAGCTTACAACCCCGGCCGAGAGGTCTTGGAGGGCGCTGCCATTGATTTGATTTTTGCGCCACCGATTCTTGTTTCTGATACATTGTAACGAGCGCACCAACTTTAGACCGAATGACCCCTATCCTACATACTTCTTTTCGGCGTGCTTTGGCTGTGATGATGCCTTGGATGGTGGTGGGCGTCCTGTGCGCTCAGGAGGTAGAGCGCGACCTGCAGTTCACGCCAACCGTGGAGGAAGGCACGCGCGGACCGGTCCTTCGCCGTGGTGGTGGAAGCATGTCGCTGCCTTTTTTTGATGACTTCGCCTCGCCCACGTTTGCTGCTGAAGCGGGGCCGGAAGCGCTGCTGAGGTGGTCGGATGCATCAGCCCGGCGCACGTTTACCTATGCCTTGAATGCTCCGACGGTGGGCCAGGCGACGCTGGACGGGTTGCGTTCTGACGGGTTTCCCTATGCGTTCAACCCCGAGGCGACAGGTTGGGCGGACACCTTGACATCCGTGCCGATCAACTTGGCGGGGATGACCCCGAATGATGGGATTCACTTGGTGTTTTTCTACCAAGGTGGTGGCCGAGGCAATGCCCCGGATGACAACGACAGCTTGGTGGTGGAGTTCCTCGCGCCCGACGGTGGAGACTTGGGTTGGAGTCAGGTCTGGTCAGCCATCGGCGCTGAGATGGACACCTTTGCTACCGCGGCCATACCCGTGGACCAGTTGATCCACCTGCAGGACGGCTTCCGCTTCCGCTTCCGCAACCACGGTGCGCTTGCCGGAAACGTGGACCTCTGGCACTTGGATTACGTGCTCCTGGATGACAACATCAACCCCGACAACCTCGGTTTCTTCGAGGTGGCGTTTATTGAACCGCGCTACGCGTTGACCGAGCCCTACAGCATGATGCCGTGGTCCCACTTCTTGTCTGACCCGGCCACTTTCATGCGGGACAGTCTGCAGACCAGCCACCGCAACATGAGCGGCTTCCAGGCCGACAATGTGACCTGTGGCTTGAAGGTGCGCAATGTCGAAACAGGGGCCGAGCAGGATTTCCTCAACCCGTTCTCCAACACCTTCGTCGCGCCGTTTGAAGAGTTCAATACGCCCTATTACATCCAGACGGGGGCCAACGGCGTGGTGCCGAGCGGGTTTGCCTTTGCAGATCCCGGAAACGACACGGCCGCCACTTATGAAGTCAGCCTGTATGAAGACGCCATTGGTATTTTGGAGCAGGAGAGGGTGGGGGTTCCCGACAATGACAGCATTGTGTTTACCCAGGTCTTCCGCAATGAATACGCTTATGACGATGGCACGGCAGAGAAGGCGTATGGCCTCACCACCGGGGGCGGCAAGCTGGCCATGCGGTTTGATTTGGCCATTGCCGATACCCTGCACGGCTTGGCCATTCATTTCACGCCGTATTACGATCAGCAGACCAACCTCAATTTTTTCTTGCGGGCATGGGACGATGATGGCGGACAGCCTGGCGATGAACTCGGGGAGCACTACCAGTTCCATCAGCCGGCTTACTTCACTGATGGCCACGACGTTTTTGCCTACTACGCTTACGACGACCCGATTCCGGTGGAAGGGACGGTATACGTCGGCATGGTCCAGGAGTATGAATTTGCGCTGAACCTCGGGCTGGACAAAAACACGGACTACAATTTTTCGCGCCTGTATTACCAATTGGGTTTGGGCGCTGAGTGGACGCTGTCCACGGTGGAAGGCACGGTGATGATCCGGCCCGTTTTGCAGGCCGGTGTAGAGCAGGTGTTTACCGCGCTCGATGGCCCCGATGCCGCGCCTGCGGAAGTGGCCGTTTGGCCGAACCCTGCGGTGGGCGCCTTGAACATCGCCATTGGATCGGAGGGGTTGCCAGTTGCGGTGCGCATGGTGGACATGGTGGGCCGGAGTGTCCTCAGCCAATCATGGCCAGCGGGTCGGTCTGCGGCGGTGCTTGCCGTGGGTGACCTCCCCCGGGGGACCTATCTCCTTATTTTGGAAAATGCCACGGGTGAGCGCCAAGTGCAGCGTGTGCTGTTGAATTGACCATCATGGCGGAGGAACACATGGAGGACGGGGTGCAGGAGGGCGATGAGCTCTTTGAGCATCACCGCATTGTCGCAGACAAAGGGCAATCCCTCCTGCGGGTAGACAAGTTCCTGACCAACCTGCTGCCCAACACCTCCCGCAACCGCTTGCAAATGGCCGCCAAATGCGGCTATGTCCGTGTCAATGGCCACCCTGTAAAATCCAATCACAAAGTCCGGCCTGGAGATGTGGTGACGTTGGAGTTGCCGCAACCTGTGCGCGAGTTTTCGCTGATTGCCGAGGACATCCCTCTGGACATCCGCTATGAGGATACAGAGGTGGCGGTGTTGCACAAACCGGCGGGTTTGGTGGTCCACCCCGGGGTGGGCAACTACACGGGCACCCTCGTGAACGGCCTGCTGCATCACTTTGCCAGCTTACCTACTGCGGAAGGGCAACCGGCTCCGCGCCCCGGCCTGATTCACCGCCTCGACAAGGACACGACCGGGATCATGGTCATCGGCAAAACCGAGGAGG
>DGOE01000159.1:0-7821 GCA_002389295.1 Flavobacteriales bacterium UBA4474
CGAGGTCCGCCATGGAAAATTGGGGTGCAGTGAAGCCTCCGACCCACGGATTGTCCAGCTCCTGGCCTTGCAAGCCCAAAACGGAGACAGTGTCCCACCGTTGAAATGTGGCCTCCTGTCCCATGGCTTGAGGCACCGAGGTCAATGCAGCAAACAAAAAGAGCACTGCACACCGACCAATGGCCTTTGACCACTTTGATATCATACCTGTCATCTAATCAAAAACGGGAACACCTGAAATCGGTTGCTTGGTGTTACCTCGCAAGTGAAGGCAATGTGACAAAACCGACAGAAAGTCAATCCCAAGCGATGGGCTCGGCCAAACCCAAAACGGGAATCACCAGGCCTTGGTCGGTTTCAAGCTCCCGTCCGAGCAATTTCGCGCCCCCACAGACGAGCTGACCCTGGGCATTTTTTTCGATGGATACTTGGTCACCATTGAGGTTTTCATAGGTTCCTTCCAACAGCTTCGGGCCTTTGATTCCTTTGATGATGTGCGCGCCAACAAGGCGGTCGAGCGCCTTTTCTTGTCCGGGGTCGAGGATGCCTTTCCAATCACCGGTTGTTTTGAAGGTCAAGTCTTCCGGCACGAGCACGGCGTGTCCGCTGCCATGGACCGTCCGGGCCAAAGTGGAGGACCCCACCATGCGCTCGAAATATTCCGTTTCGGGGCTCGTGACGATGTAGCGCCATGGGCTGACGCGGCTGTAAGGCTCATTCAATTCCTCAGCGGTATACGAACGGCGTCCACGCTCGCCTTTGACCTTGATGGCTTCGTCTTTTTCCTTCGTCTGCTCAGCTGTGTTGCCCTCAGCTTCGGAGGTGGGAGGCGCTCCCGTTCCACAGGCCATGAGCAAGACGGTCACAAGGGCGGGGAGAAGGCGTGTAAAGTTCATGGTAAGGGCTAAAACAGAGGCGCCGCAGCGGGCCGGTTAGGTGAATTTCTCAAGTGCAAATTAGGCCGTTGAGCTTGTAAATGCTGAATGAAATGAAACACTTGTCCATGAACGAAATTACCCGTCCTCACAGGTATTCCTCTGCAGATCTGCACAGGGGAAAGTGGTCTTTTTGGCTTTTGCTGGACCGACACAATCCCGCGTTCTCAAAAACAAAGGTCAGAAAAATCTTACGGTTGCCCGCGTTGAACAGGGGCTGATTGACGTATTTTTGAATGGGTTCGCAATGATCGATCCCCTTCTCGCATGGTACACCAAGGAAACACGCCATTCCGTCCGGATATGGCAAAGATTGGCTTGACCAAAGCCCGAAATATCTGGTGGAATCTCCCACCCGCTCGACTCATTGAGCGCACGCTTCTCTCAGGAGAAGGCAAACTCACTTCTTCCGGCGCCCTCGCCATAGATACCGGCCGCTTCACAGGACGAAGTCCGCTCGATCGGTTTATCGTAGACGATGAAGTCACCCGCGACGAGGTGTGGTGGGGCGACATCAATCAACCGATCGATCGGGACAAAGCCGATGTCCTGCACCGCGACCTGATGGCCTATCTCGATGGGAAGGGCCTGTACGTGCGCGATGCATTTATTGGCGCCAAGGAGACAGAAAGAAGGGCGGTGCGTGTGATGACGGAAAAGGCCTGGTCCAACCTCTTTGCCTACAACATGTTTTTGCGCCCTGCCGATGATGAAATTGGGGGCTTCCAGCCTGATTGGCACGTCATCTGTGCCCCGGGTTTCAAGGCAAATCCCGAAGTACACGGGACGCGGCAGTCCAACTTCGCGATGCTCGATTTCACCCACAGGCGCGTGCTCATCGGGGGCACCGGATATACTGGAGAGATTAAAAAGGGCATGTTTAGTGCGATGAACTTCCTGCTTCCGACGGAATCGGGTGTGTTGCCGATGCACTGCTCCGCCAATGAAGGAGAGGATGGCCGCACCGCTATTTTCTTTGGGCTTTCCGGAACCGGAAAGACAACCTTGTCGAGCGACCCTTGCCGTAAGTTGATCGGAGACGATGAGCACGGTTGGGGCAGGGACGGGGTGTTCAACTTTGAAGGGGGGTGTTATGCCAAGACCATTGACCTCGACCCCCAGCGTGAGCCGGAGATTTTCTCGGCCATCCAACATGGTGCGTTGCTCGAAAACATCGGTTTTGCGGCAGACGGAGTCACACCGGACTTTGCCGACGCGACCACCACACAGAATACGCGGGTCAGCTACCCTCTGCATCACATTCAGGGGGCCAAGTCGAGTGGTGAAGGCGGTCACCCTGACCACATCTTCTTCCTCACCTGTGATGCTTTCGGTGTGTTGCCGCCCCTGGCCAAATTGGATGCGCCTACGGCCATGTACCACTTCATCAGTGGTTACACCGCCAAGGTCGCCGGCACGGAGGATGGCATCGATGAGCCCAAGGCGGTGTTCAGTGCATGTTTCGGCGCGCCTTTTCTGCCTTTGCACCCCGGCCGTTATGCCGATATGCTGGGCCAGCGCATGGCCGCACATGGCGCCACGGTTTGGCTGGTCAATACCGGTTGGACCGGCGGACAGCACGGTGTAGGTGAGCGCATGCGGCTCAAGGACACGCGTGCCCTGCTGGCTGCCGTGCTCAATGGCAGCATGGATTCTCAGGAATTCCGCCGCTGCGAGCGGTTCGGCTGGGAGGTGCCCCTCGCGGCGCCCGACGTGGATGCCGCGCTGCTCGATCCGCGCAATACATGGGACGATGTCGTTGCTTTTGACGACAAGGCCGATGCGCTTTCTGCGCTTTTCAACACCAATTTCGAGCAGTTTGCCGACGGCGTTTCGGCCGAGGTGCGCGCTGCAGCGCCCAGAGCAGGTGTGACGGTGGGCTGACCGCCCGTTGTGAATGATACGGTACGCTGCTGGGGCTGAATGGCCCCGGACGGTACTTTCTTTGCCTACATGCGGCGTTTCCATGCTCCCGATGTGCAGCCCGGTCCTTATTCCTTGGGACCGGATGAAGCCCGGCACCTGGCACAGGTACTCCGCGCGCAGGCTGGGGATGCGGTAGAGCTGACCGATGGCCGGGGCGCTGTATTTCCCGCAGAGATCACTTCGGTCGGCAAACGCGACGTCTTGCTTGAGGTCGGCCTCCCCGCATGCCACCCCGAGCCGACACCGCAGCTCGTTTTGCTCGTGGCACCCACGAAGCAGACGGACCGCTTTGAGTGGTTTCTCGAAAAGGCCTGCGAATGCGGGGTGACCGCCATACAACCGGTGTGGACGGCCCGCAGTGAACGGCGCGTGGAGAAGCACGACCGATGGCGGCGCACCCTCTCTGAGGCCATGAAGCAATCGCGCAGGGCCTGGTTGCCCACTTTGCACGCCGCCACTGGCCTGGCGGATGCCCTCAACCACACTGCTGACGCATACCCGAACCACTGGCGTGGCATCGCCCACTGTCCGGTGCCTGAGCACCCGCATTGGGAGCGGCAGTCCATGACCGATGCGCTGCCACCCCAGCGAGACGCCGTCATCGCCATCGGGCCCGAGGGCGATTTCACCCCGGATGAAATACAGGCTTTTGAGGCTGCGGGATTTGTCCCTGTCACCATGGGCGAGCACCGCCTCAGGACCGAAACTGCTGCCCTTTTTGCCGTCCAGGCCTTTCACATTGTCAACGCATTGAAATGAGATCCCTTTTCAGACTGACCCTCCTGCTCGCCATCGTGGGCACAGGTTTGTACATCACCAATCCCAACCAGGAGGCCTTTTCGGCCTACCTCTCGGTCTATGTCCAGGATGAACTCGCAGACGATGCGCCGGGCGAAACCGAGCTGGGAAAGAAACTCCGGCGGGGGCTTGGCCAAATCGCAGGTGCCGCTGCCAATGCCATGGCGGAGCGGCAGGATTTGAAGGTCGCCTCGGTGTACACCATAGACATCGCCGGAGAATCCCACGTTTTTGTGGGTGTTGCGGGGCAATTCTTCCCGCTGAGCGGTTCTTGACCGCCTTTAGTCTTCTCCTTCTTGAGGAAACTCTGGGGCGTCGGGCATCGGCATCCAATGGGTCACGGCACCAAAGTATTGGTTGGAGGCCCCTTCGCCAGACCAGAAATGGCGGCCGTGATTGTCGGCCTGGTCGGACTGAACGGCAAAGAAATTCTCCATGAAGCGAAGGACCAGCACCTCGCGCATCTCGAATTTGGCCTTGCCGGGAAGCAAGACTTCGTTGCCGGGCACGACAGCGAGCACGCGCTGCCCATCTGCAGGCAGGCGTTCTTCACAAGCAATCCAGCCCACGCTGGTGACTTTGATCTGCTCCATCTTCAATGTCCTTGAAAGGTAGGGCGGCGCTTTTCAAGAAAGGCTGCCACACCCTCATGGTAATCCCTTGTACGCGAGGCGGCCCCCTGAAGTTCCAATTCGGTGTCCAATTGCGCACTCAAACCCTGTTCGAACCCCTGATTGAAGGCCTGTTTGGTCAAGGCCAATCCACGGGTAGGCATCTGGGCCAAGGTGTCCGCGAGCGCAGAAACAGCCTCCGAAAACGCTGAGGTGGGGATGGCGCGGTGGATCATGCCCATGGCCGCAGCTTCGGTGGCGCTGACCGGTGTGCCCAAATAAGCCAACGCCGTGGCGCGCTGCAGCCCAATCAGGCGCGGAAGGATCCAGGTCCCGCCGCTGTCGGGGATGAGGCCGATTTTGGAGAATGCCTGGATGAATTTGGCGCTTTCGGTGGCCACACAAAGGTCACAGGCCAATGCGAGATTGGCGCCCGCCCCCGCAGCCACACCGTTGACGGCCGAAATGACGGGTTTGTTGAGTGCCCGCAAGAGCCGCACCGTGGCATTGAAGGAGCCACCCACGATTTCTTCAAACGAGGGGGCGTCTTCGGCGGTGATCTCCTTGAGGTCTTGGCCGGCGCTAAAGGCCTTGCCTTCGCCCGTCAGAACCACACAGCGCACCGCATCATCCGCATCCGCAGCACGCAACGCGTCCTGCAGACTGGCGGCCATGGGCTGGGTGAAGCTGTTGAAGGCAGCGGGGCGGTTCAAGGTCAACGTTAGAACCCCGCCCTCACGGGTTGTTAGGATGGTGTCTTCATGCATCGGCTACAATGTAATGCGCCTTTTATCTGTGGACGACGAGCCGCTCGACCGCCACGCCTCCTGCGTGGCGCACTTCGACCAAATAGGTGCCGGGCGTCAGGCGTCCCACTTCAAGTCTCGTGGAGAAGCTGCCCACCGGGGAACACACGGTCCGGCCGGCAACATCGCGCAGCGCAATGGATTGAACATCCCATGATGTGGGCAGGGTCAATGAGACCGATTCCGAGGCGGGGTTGGGGTGGATGGTAAAAGCCACATCCTCCCAGTGGTCCATGCCCACAATGCCGAGGGTATCGCACGCTTGGGCAAAACAATCGCTGGCATCGGATACCTGGACACAATAGGCGCCATCGGGCAGGCCCACCAGCACCAAGGCGGGGTCATCTTGGGTGGTGGCGGGAAAACCGATGGATTGCAAGTCGCCATCCAGCACCTCGAAATTGTACGGCGCGGTGCCGCCCGCGGCCTGTACCGTGAGGATGCCACTGGCAGGGTTGACCTCTAAAAAGACCTCAAGCACGGTGCACAGCGAGGAGTCGGCCAAGGCGCAGGGATTGAAGTTGCACGCTGCGGGATCGTTACAGCCGGTTTCAAAATTGACGGCGGGCGCGGTGTAGCCGTCATAGAGGGGCCAATACCATCCCGTGCCATCGTAGCTGACGACGGTTGTGTCGCCAAAGAAGCCGCTGACCACGGTCATCTCGGTGCCGCATACTGCCACCGATTGGGAAGTGAGGTCGTTGTACAGAACCTCAAAGCCGGAAGCCAACATCAAGTCCGCCACTTCGGGGGTAATGGACCAGACATACCCTTCCATCATGCCGCCCGAGGAGGGCACCAGCGTCACAAAAGCGTCGTCATAGACTTCATAGCCGTTGCTGCAGGAGGCTGAATCGACCAGTCCCAGCATCATCATGCCGAGGGTGCCTTCGGGCGCGTTGGCATCGATGTATTCACAATCCTCCGCTTCACCAAAATTGCAGGCGATGGGGTCTTCGCAAGCCCCGCCCGCACAGACTTCAAGCGGCACAGGATTGATTTCGATGACCTCTCCCGAGGACAGGTCTTGACCGCTAAAAGCAGGAAATTCGGCGGGATAGCGGTCGGCCCGGAAGGTCAAGTTGTTGTTCATCTGCAGTTCCGTGCCCTGCTCCACAGGAGCCCCTTGGAGCAAGGGCGTGCGGTATTCCCAAGCGAGTTCACCATCCTCGGTGATTTCAAAAAGCGCTCCTGTGCGGCCATTGCAGATGAGGTTTCCTCCGTTGCCGAGTCGCTGAAAAGAGCTCAATCCCGTGCTGCTGAGGCCGGGTTGGGTGTACGTCCACTGGAAATCTTCAGGACCCCAGCGGCCTGTGGCTGCGTTGAATTCATAGCCACCGTCGTATTCGTCGAAAATCGGAGAGATGATGGCGGCCTCGCTGTGGGTGCCCGTGGTGTCCGCATTGGGCACCCGGTTGTTGAAGACAAAGAACTTGGTGAAGTCCGGGTTGCCGGGGTTGACACCGAGGCCATTGCCCCAGTGGATGTCGTGCTGGTAAAAGAGTTTCTGATCGGTGCTGTCTCCGCGCTGATAGGCGGCGGGGTTGCCCCAGCGCCAGATGAGGTCGTCGCTGAACTGGTAGTCATGCCAGATGACCCACACCTCGTCATAGGTGGGCACACTCATGATGATCTGTCCCGCGGTATCGTAAAAGGGGAAGTAATCGATGGCATTCATGTGGTGCCAGTCGCGCGGCTGATTGAGCACAGTGCCAAAATTGACGTCGATGCGGTGTTGGTTGTCGGCGACCACGCCATAGTTGGCTTTGGTGCTGTCAAAATCCTGCACGAGGTGGTCCCAGACGCGCCATTCCCAGACGATATCCGCACCCCCCATTCCATCGGGTTGGAGTTCGATGATCTTGTCACTCCAGAGCTCACCTCCTTCGAGCAGTGCCGGGTTTCGCCCATTGGCGATGCACTCGAGGCTGTCGATGACCTCCCAGCAAATGGCGATGACGTTCCCGCCCGGGATCACCGTGAAATCGTGGTGCAGGCGCAGGCTGTCATTGTTGGCCGTGAAGGCCCACAACACCTCGTTGTCCCAGGTGCGCCGTTCGATGGTGGCGCCGCCTCCGCCCGCCCATATCGCGTCGTCGCCGATGGCGGCGGGGCGAGAGGTCATGACGATGTCTCCATTGGGCTGGAGATAAGCCGTGTTGCCGGGGCGACGGTCAGCATCAATGGTCCAATCGTGCACCACCTCGCCACAACCGTTGAGCAGCATCGCGCGGTTTTGGTTGTGCGGATAAATCATCGTGTAGCCCTCCGTGTAGAGGTCGGGGTCGTAAGCAATGGTGCCCACGGTGTTCTGTGCACTGGTGAGCACAGAGGAGAACAAAAGGGCCAATGTGGCCAGGGTGCGCATGTTCATGTTGACGTGAGGTTCGGGGCGAATTTCCCCTTTTAGTGTTGAATGTGGACGCGCCGGGGCGAATTGATGCGCAATCCACGGGTGTCCAGCAGGTGCAGCAAGAGGACGCCGCTGGGGATATCGCTGGTTTCCACCACATGCGAAAAGGCACAGGCGGAAGAGCGCAACACGGTGCGGCCGGAAGCGTCGGTCAGCGTCCAGCCAATGGGCGCCTCGGCCTGCAGGAAAAACCGGCCGTCGGCAGGATTGGGCCCGATGCGGACGAAGTGCCCTGGCCGGGTGCCAAACCCGGCTGTACTGCCCGTATCCACGGGGGCCGGATAGGTCACGCAGTCGTTGGGAATGGGGTTGCCCTCGACAGGGTCACCGGG
>DGOE01000159.1:7965-16240 GCA_002389295.1 Flavobacteriales bacterium UBA4474
GCCGTGAAATACTCCCATGCGATGTCGCCCTCCGGTGTGATTTCAAACAGCCGGCCTTTGTTGCCTTCGCAAATGAGTGTGTTGCCATTGGGCTGTCTCTCTGCGCCGCTGATGTTGTGGCTGTGAAAGTCCATGGAGGGCAATGCGGGCCAGGTCCAATCGAGTCCCGCGGGGCCAAACGGAACCGTGGGGTCATCCGCCGGAGGAAGGGTGTACATGCCCGAGGTGCCGTCCCAAGGAAGGATCAACTCATCCACCGAACTGCCATCCCCACTCGGCCGGCCGTTGCCGTTGTTGTAGACAAGCATGGTCATTGCAGGGTCCTGTCCTTCAGTGGAGGAAGGGCCTTCACCGAGCAACCAGTGCGCATCGTGCTGTTGAAAGAAAGCCCGGTCTTCTGCGCTGCCCCGGTCATAAGTCTGTGGGTTGCCCCAGCGGTAAAGGAGGTCACCGGCCGGTCCCGCAGCTTCCGCTGAGGTGGTGTTGTGGTCGATGATGTAGAATTCATTCCAATTGCGCGAGTTCAGCACCAGTTGGTCCAGCTGCTCGTTGTAGTCGACGGCATTGCAGTGAAACCAGTCCCCTCCGCTGGCACCACCGGGAAAGCCTCCGCCGGTCACCGGTCCGTAATTCACATTGAAACGGGTGACGTTTTCGCTGGGCGCCCCGAAATGAGGCAAACTGTCATCCACCGATTGGATCAGGTGGTCCCAAGCGTGCCACTCCCACACCACGGTGCCGCCCTCGGCGCCCTCGGGCGCGATTTCCACAAGCATGGGCGGCCAGAGTGGCCCTTCATCCTGTCTGCCTGCCGCAGCGGCCTGTTCCGGGCTTTTGTACTCCCAGCAAAGCAGCACGACATTACCATTGGGCAGATAGGCCATATCGTGGTGGTGGTGCGCCGTGTCCGTGGCCAGGTTGTAGCTCCAGATCAGGTCTCCGTCCCAATTGAAATGCTCTACGCGACCACCGATGCCACCGCCATTGAAGACTTCGCTGGTCAGGCGTGCAGTCCTCAGCAAGGACCCGTCTTCGAGGAGGTAAACCGATTCCCCCGTGCGGTATTCGCTGTCCCACTGGTTGATCACCCGTCCGCAATTGTCGATCAGGTGCGTGCGGGTGGCTGTCGCCGGGGCCACAAGCGTATATCCGTCAAAAGCCTCGGGCGCATTGAGCATCAGTCCGACGGTCTGTCCGGTAACGGCAGACCACACTGCGAGAAAGGCGGACACGAGAAGCAATCGATTCACTGAACAAAGGACGCATGAAAATCAAAAAGGTGACATGCCGTGGTGCACACGGTGTAATTTGCTGCCCCGGAGATGTCCATTGAGATCAAGAACAGAAAGGCCGCATTTAGCTATTTCCTTACGGATAGCTATACCGCGGGCATTCAGCTGCAGGGCACAGAAATCAAGAGCATCCGGGCGGGCAAGGCGAGCATCATGGAGGCCTATTGCAGGTTTCAAGGGGACGAGTTCTACGTCTTCAATATGCACATCGAGGCCTACGGCAATGCGGGGTATGTGACCCACGAGCCCCGGCGCATTCGCAAGCTGCTCATGAAGCGCACCGAATTGACCAAGCTGCAGCGCAAGCTCAGGGACGTGGGCGTGACCGTGGTGCCCACGCGCCTGTTTATCGCCAAGAGCGGTTACGCCAAGATGGAAATTGCCATCGCCAAGGGCAAAAAGCTCGTCGACAAGCGCAACACCATCAAAGACAGGGACCAGGCCCGGGATTTGGAAAGAAGGGGGTAGGGTAGACCGGGGTCAGGCCACCACGCCGGACTGCGTCTGCGTCTGGAGCCTGTATTGCTCGTGGAAGGACGTCCAATCCCACAGGAAGTGCTGCAGAATCTCCTCCATTTGCATGAGGAACCGCGGGTTGGGGGCACCCAATGAACGGAAGTAATCCTCCTGGTAGTCGTTCAATTCGTATCCCAAGTAAATCCCCCGTGCCATGGCACTCAGGGTTTTCTTGGACGGCTTGTTCAACTTGACCATCGCGTCGCGTGTGTGCCCAACGCGTTGGGCGAGTTGATCAATGGGCAAATCCAATTGCACCGCCAATTCAGCCAGAATGCACTCCACGATGCGCTGGTCGCTGCCCAGCTCAAAAAACTGCGGAATGAAATCCAAATTGCCGGCGAGCACGACCAAAAGGAAGGGGCCAACTTCGGTTTCGTCGATTTCCGGCGGACGCTCCATGTGGGGCGTCTCCCGCATCAGTCCGAGCACCTCGGGCCAAGCGTCCTCAACGCTGTCAAGGGTCGCATGCACAAACATGCGGGCCACCTCTTCAGGCTTGAGCTTTTTCTTTCCCCAGTTGAATATCATGATACAGGTTGCTTCAAAGCTACCCGGAGGAAGAGGGCGTGACTCCGCCCCCGCATCTGTCCGTGTCCACATCTTTATTAACATCTTTGCGGGCCATGAGCACAGGCACCCCCCAACCCCTTGGAACCCGGGTATATCGGTCTTTGGTTCGGCCTTTGGCCTTTGCCATGGATCCGGAGCGCGCCCACTACTGGACCATGGGGTTGTTCGGTTTTGGCCTGTCCCTTCCTCTGATTGGTGCGGCTTTGCGCCGGTCCTTGGCCGCTGATGCCGGGCCCTCGGATGCGGTGACCGTAGCGGGGTTGGCCTTTCCTCACCGGGTGGGGTTGGCGGCGGGGTTTGACAAAGACGGACGGTGGCTGTCCGCCCTGTCCACCATGGGTTTTGCATTTGTAGAAGTGGGCACGGTCACCCCGAAACCGCAACCCGGAAACCCGAAGCCGCGGTTGTTTCGCCTCAAGGAAGACAGGGGGCTGATCAACCGCATGGGCTTCAACAACAGCGGGCTGGATGCCTTGGTGATGCGCTTGCGCAAACGGCCTGATGGCCTCATCGTGGGCGGCAACATCGGCCGCAACAAAACCACGCCCAATGCGCAGGCTGCGGACGACTACCACGCGTGTTTTGTGGCGTTGCACCCCCACGTGGACTATTTCGCTGTCAACGTCAGCTCGCCCAATACCCCCGGCCTGCGCGAACTGCAAGACCGGGCGCCATTGACGGCGTTGCTGCTGCGCCTGCAGGACCACAACCGCGCGCAAACCGTTCAGCGGCCGGTATTCCTCAAAATCGCCCCGGATTTGACCGATGCCCAGCTCGATGACATCGTGGCCCTGGTGGCCGACACGGGCATCGATGGCGTGATCGCGACCAATACCACCATTTCTCGCGACGGGCTGCGCATGGCGCGGGAGCAAGTGGAAGCCTTGGGGGCAGGTGGGCTGAGCGGGGCTCCCGTTCGCAGGAGGAGCACGGAAGTGGTGCGCTACCTGCGCCAGCGGGGGGACTTCGCCATCATCGGTGTAGGGGGCATTGAAGACGCCGATTCCGCCAGGGAGAAGGCCGAAGCCGGTGCCGACCTCGTGCAGGTATACAGCGGCATGGTCTACACAGGCCCAGGCATCGTGCGCGATTGCCTTTCCGGCCTGCGCTGATCACCACCCAAAGTCGCCCCGGTCGCCTGCGCGCTCGAGCCGAATGCCTTTTTCTGTGCGGTGCACTTTCGCGGCCTCGTGGTGGGCGTCGTGTTCGAACAGCAGCGTCCAACCCTCGCGTTCCGCGCAGGTGAGAATGCGCGTTTTTTCGGTCACCGTGAGCAGCGGGCGCGTGTCGTAGCCCATGACCCATGCGGTGGGGATGTGGGTCGTGGCCGGCAGCAGGTCTGCTGTGAAGAGGGCCTTGTCCTCACCGCGCTTCAACAGCGGCAGCATTTGGCTCTCGGTGTGGCCATCCACAAAGAGGACGTCCAGGTCTGGAAACCCTGGGATGGGGGCGCGGGTGTCGGTGGTGCCTTCGAGCCGCGGGACAAACTGCAATTGGCCGGAGGCCTCTATGGGGTGGATGTTCTCTTTGAGAAAGCTGGCTTTTTCTCGGGGGTTGGGCGCATTTGCCCATTGCCAGTGGCGCTCAGTGCTCCAAAAAGTGGCGTTTTCGAAGGCGGGTTCAAAGCGCTCCGGGTCATCTGCGCGCCGGCGGATGGCGCCGCCACAATGGTCAAAGTGCAGGTGGGTCAGAAAGACATCCGTGATGTCGCCGCGGTGGTAGCCCAGGGCGCTGAGCTGGTCGTCGAGGTCCTGGGGACGGGGGGCGTAATGGGAAAAAAATTTCTCCCCCTGCTTGTCGCCCATGCCGCAATCCACCAGCATCAGGCGGTGGCCTTCTTCGATCAGCAGGGACCGCAAGCCCCAGTCGCAGCGGTTCCGGTCGTCGGTTGGGTGGGCCTTGGACCACAGCGGCTTGGGGACCACCCCAAACATGGCGCCTCCATCAAGCTTGAACAGCCCGTGAGAAACGGTGTGTATCAACATATGCGAAAGGTAAGTGCCCCCCGCGCGAGACGCAGTAATTTGAGCCCCCAACCCGTTCCGACGCGATGTCCGATTCCGCCGCCCTGCACGCCATCAGTCCCATCGATGGACGCTACCGCCGCCATGCCGAGCCCCTGGCCGCCTATTTTTCCGAGGCCGGTCTGATCCAGTACCGCATACGTGTGGAGGTGGAGTACTTCATCGCCTTGCACGGACTGGGCTTGGCGCAACTTCCTGCGCTGACCGACGCGCAGGTCCGCGGACTGCGCGGCCTCTACATCGCCTTCGGCGAGTCGGATGCCCAGGAGGTCAAGGAAATTGAGAAGACCACCAACCACGATGTGAAGGCGGTAGAATACTACATCAAGGCCCGGTTGGAAGGCCTCGGGCTCGCAGACCGTTCGGAATTCGTGCACTTCGGGCTCACTTCGCAGGACGTCAACAACACGGCCATTCCACTGTCGATGGCCGAGGCGACAGCCGATGTGCTGCTTCCGGCGTTGCAAGCCGCGCGGGAAGACCTCGCGGCCCTGGCCGAGCAATGGAGCGCCGTGCCCATGCTCGCGCGCACCCACGGCCAGCCGGCCAGTCCAGTGACGCTGGGCAAGGAGTTTGCCGTGTTTGTAGAGCGACTCGATCACGCCATTGCCCAGTTTGAGGCTGTCCCTTTTGCCGCCAAATTTGGCGGAGCGACGGGGGGCTTCAACGCGCACCACGTGGCCTATCCCGCTGTGGATTGGCACGCCTTTGCCGACCGCTTCGTCGCGGAGGAGCTGGGCCTGCACCGCAGCCATCCCACGACGCAAATCGAGCACTACGATTACCTCGCAGCCTGGTGCGATGCCTTGCAGCGCATCCACACCATCTTGATCGATCTGGACCGCGACGTTTGGCACTACATCAGCTTGGACTATTTCAAGCAAAAGGTCGTGGCCGGTGAAGTGGGTTCTTCGGCGATGCCGCACAAGGTCAACCCCATCGATTTCGAAAACAGCGAAGGCAACCTCGGGGTGGCCAATGCCCTGCTCGCCCACCTGGCCAGGAAACTGCCCATTAGCCGCCTGCAGCGCGACCTGACCGACAGCACGGTCCTGCGCAATGTAGGGGTGCCGGTGGGGCACAGCGTGGTGGCCATCAACGCCTTGCGCAAGGGGTTGGGCAAGCTGATCCTCAACGAGGACCGTTTGCGTGCCGACCTCGACGCCCAGTGGGCCGTCGTCGCCGAGGCCATTCAAACCATCCTGCGGAGGGAAGGGGTGGCCAATCCCTATGAGGCGCTCAAGGCCCTCACGCGCGGCAAAGCCGGCATCGACGCAGCCTCCATCGCCGAGTTCATCGGTGGGCTGGAGGTGGGCGACGCGGTCAAGGCCGAGTTGCGGGCCATCACCCCCCACAACTACACCGGGACCACCGGCGGATGAGGCGTTTCAGCGACCTATTCAAGCTGGTCCTCCAATACCGGCTCAATCTCATTGGCAACATCGCCTTCAACGCGCTGGGGTCGGTGCTTTCGCTTTTTACTTTTCTGGCCATCGTGCCTTTTTTGCGCATCCTGTTTCGCACGGGTGACGCTGCCGAAGCGTCTGGCGGAGAATCCAACGCGGCCTTCGCCCGCATCACGGAGGCCCTCGACGCCTTCGTTGCGGCGCATGGCGCAGAGCAAGCCTTACTGGCCATGTGCGCGGCCATCGCCATTCTCGCATTGGTCAAAAACGCGGTGACCTACTTGTCGTTCTACAGCCTCGCCACCATCCGTACAGGTGTGGCGCGCGACCTCCGCGGTCAGCTGTTCGACCGCATCCTCGCCCTGCCCGTCGGGTACTTTACCGAGCAGCGCAAGGGCGACCTCATCAGCCGGATGACCAACGACCTGATGGAGGTCGAATTCAGCGTCATTGGGACCCTCGAGGTCCTGTTCAAGGCGCCCATCATGATCCTGCTCTCGCTGGTGACGCTGTTTGCCATCAGTTGGGAATTGACGCTGTTTGCCCTGGTCTTCATGCCGATATCCGGCTTCATCATCTCCCGAATCGCCACGGCACTGCGCGGGGCTGCCGGGAGGGGCAAGGCCAGGTTGGGGGACCTGATCAGCCGCTTGGAGGAGACCCTCGGCGCCATCGTGGTGGTCAAAGCCTTTGACGCCGCCCCTCGGTTTCGGGGCCGCTTTGCCGAGCACAACGAGGGCTACTTCCGGCTCATGCGCAAGCTCTACAAGCGCGAATACCTGAGCTCACCGGTCAGCGAATTCGTATCCATGACGGTCATTGCCATCCTGCTCGCGGTGGGTGGCCGTCTGGTCCTGCGCGGCGAAGGGTTGGAGGGTGAACTCTTCATCGGTTACCTGGTCGTTTTTAGCCAAATCATACCCCCGGCCCGGTCGCTGAGCGATGCCATCTTTAAGGTGCAAAAGGGCGCGGCCTCCCTCGACAGGCTCGATGAAGTGCTCCAGGCCGAGGTCACGGTTGCCGAGCCCATCAGCCCCCAGCCGCTCAACTTTGACCGCGAGATCAGTTTCGAGGGCGTGGACTTTGCTTATCCCGCCGCCTCCGAGTCCGCCCTGACGGGCTTTGGGCTGAACGTTGCCAAAGGCGAAACCGTCGCCCTCGTTGGCGCTTCTGGAAGCGGCAAGACCACAGTGGCCAGGCTGCTGCTGCGCTTGTACGACCCCCAGCAAGGCGCCGTTCGGATCGACGGGGTAGACCTGCGCGATGCCGCCAGCGGTGACCTGCGCCGCCTCATCGGGTTTGTGACGCAGGATCCGCTGCTGTTTAACGATTCCGTGGCGGCCAACATCGCGCTTTTCGACCCTCACCTCGACGCTGCGCGCATCGCCAAGGTGGCGGAAATCGCCAACGCGACGGACTTCATAGACCAGCTGCCCGAAGGGATGGACACCCCCATTGGCGACAGCGGCGGCCGGCTGTCGGGCGGCCAACGGCAGCGGCTGGCCATTGCCCGGGCGCTCTATCACGACCCGCCCATCCTCGTGCTCGATGAGGCCACCAGCGCCCTCGATGCAGAGGGCGAGCGGCTGGTTCAAGGGGCCATCGAAAGGGTCATGGAGGGCCGCACCGCCATCGTCATTGCACACCGCCTGTCTACCGTGCGCCGCGCGGACCGCATCGTTGTCATGGAAGAGGGGCGCATCGTGGAATCAGGCACCCACGAGGCGCTGATGGCCGCCTCTGGCCGCTACCACGGGATGGTGGCACTCCAACAACTCGAGGGCTGACTCCCCGGGCCCGGGTTGCACCGTCGCTGCGCCTGTCGCGGTAGCTTTGCCGTGTGAAACCACCGCGTTCCTACCTCGCGAGCATGCTGGGCAACCGCTGTCCTGGGTGCCGGGAAGCCCGCCTGTTCAAGGTGCGCAATCCCTATCGGTTGCGCAGCGTGAACGACATGCACGCCAGCTGTCCAAGGTGCGGCGTGAGTTTTCTGAGAGAGCCCGGCTTCTATTTCGGCGCCGCTTATGTCAACTACGCGATGACCGTCGCGCTGTGGGTGGCAGTGTTGGTGGCCTTGTATGTCTTCGGAGCGCTCGGGTGGATCACGTTCACCGGCTTGTTTGACCAACCTGAGACCGTGCTGTTCTCAGGCATCGCCACGCTGCTGTTGCTCCTGCCTCCGGTCCAAAGGCTGAGCCGGTCCATTTGGATCCACTTTTTCGTCCGGTACAGGGGGGGCTGAGCTCGCCTCGGCTTTGGCAAGGGGGTAAAAAGAGAAAGGGCCCTCGCGTTCGAGAGCCCCTTCGTTTCACCAAATCGCCTGTTCCCTTGCGGGAGCGGCTGTAACCAAAACCATGTCCCTTTACTGTGGGGCCTCCTCTGAGGTTACAAAATCCTTCATTTTTTTTGCTGACTTATGTATAAAACACTGTAAACAAGATGTTTGCGCGTAGAAATATTTTTT
>DGOE01000119.1 GCA_002389295.1 Flavobacteriales bacterium UBA4474
GGCGGTTGTTTTTGGTGCACTGAAGCCATTTATGTGGAGATGATCGGCGTCGAAAAGGTCGAAAGCGGCTACACGGGAGGGCAGATCAAGAACCCGGCCTACCGGGAGGTGTGCACGGGACGAACGGGCCATGCTGAGGGTGTTCGGATCACATTTGATCCGGAATTGGTGAGTTATGGCCAGTTATTGGAGGTGTTTTGGCGGACCCACGACCCTACGACGTTGAACCGACAAGGGGCGGATGTCGGGACACAATACCGTTCGGCCATATTTCCTCAGGATGAGGAGCAGGAGCGGGTGGCAAGGGCCTCGATGGCAGCGGCAGAGGAAGCCGGTTTGTGGGATGATCCCATTGTGACCACCATTGAGCCGGCCGCTGCATTTTACGTGGCCGAGGACTACCACCAGGATTATTACGCCCGGAATCCCGATCAGGGCTATTGCGTAGCAGTGGTGGGGCCCAAAGTGAAGAAGTTCAAAGCGTTGTTTGCAGATAAATTGAAGTCTGAACAGTGAGCATTGAGCCGTTGATCTTCGCCAAGGCAGGTTCAGGGCTTGGTCTCATCCTGTGCCTCCTTGCGGTGGACGGCACCGCATTTCATTTTTCTCCCATGAATCCTGCTGTAGCATCTCCTGCCCAATTTGTTGTTCACCGCGCAGAGGACCGCGGACACGCTGATCATGGGTGGTTGGATACCCACCACAGTTTCAGTTTTGCCGGTTGGCACGATCCCCAAAAGATGCATTTCGGTGCATTGCGGGTGCTCAATGATGATGCCGTTGCTGGGGGTGGTGGATTTGGCATGCATCCCCATGACAATATGGAAATTGTCTCCATCCCCATCAAGGGGGCACTCGAGCACAAGGACAGCATGGGCAATGCTTCGGTGATCCGCACGGGGGACGTGCAGATCATGTCTGCAGGAACAGGGGTGCGGCACAGTGAATTCAACCACAGCGCTGACGACCCCGTGCAGTTTTTTCAAGTGTGGATTTACCCCGATGAACAGGGGTTGAAGCCCCGTTATGACCAAGAGCCTTATGCCTTGGACGCCCAAGGGATGACGTGCATTGTGTCTCCCGACGGGCAGCAAGGGGTGCGCATTCATCAAAATGCATGGTTTCACTGCGGCAACTTGGAACAGGGCGCGTCGATACAGCACGCGTTGCACGGCACCGACCAGGGCCTGTATGTGCTGGTGGTCGAAGGCGAGGCGAGGATTGCAGGGCAAGCGTTGTCGCGCCGGGATGCCATGGGCATTTGGGATGTGGATGCCATTGAGGTTGAGGCTTTACAGGACTGTCAGCTGCTGTTGATTGAGGTGCCCATGCATTGGTGATTGCGCCGTGGGTAAGTGCTGATGGATTGGGTTGGTTGAGCCACACCACGCAGATTGTTCCCTGTATTTTTCACTGTCAGAATTAGGGCATGCGGAGATTACTCAAGCGGCTGGGGAGGAGGAAGCTTTCCCGTGAAGTTCCCGTGGAGCGGGTGCGTCGGGGCCATCGATTGGATGGACTTACCCGCGTGGGGCTGCTTGTACCCGCTGTGGATTTTGCCCAGCGAAAAGAGCTCAGGGAATTGGTGTTGGGACTGCAGGATGTGCAAGAAACCCTGGATTGGATGGTCTGGGCTGACACGGGCATGACGAGAAGGGCCTATGCCAAGTCCCGTGCCCAGCGCATTCAAAAACTGGGCGCAGGTCAGGAGGTCCCTCCTGATTTCCCCCAAGAATCTCGGTTGAGTTGTTTTTGGCGGGATGACTGTTCTGCTTTGGGCTTGCCCATGTTGATGCCCGATGGACTGCACGATGTGGATGTGTTGATCACATTGGATGCGAGCAGTGCGAATTTGCCATTGAGGGCGATGATGCGCCGGTCGAAAGCCCCATTCAAAGTGGGGCCCAAGCACGCCGATGATGGTACCTTGGACTTTATGTTGTCGTGGCCAGATGGAGAGGACATGCAATCCTTTGCTCATCTTGCGTTCCATTATTTGAAAACACTCGACTTGAAATGAGCAAGCGATTCCAAGGATTGGGCGTAGCCCTGATTACCCCGTTTACGGCAGAAGGTGCCATTGATTTCCCGGGCCTCGAGCGCATGGTCCACCATGTCTCCAGCAGCAAGGCGCATTTTCTGTTGGCTTTGGGGAGCACAGGTGAAGCCTTGTTGATGTCCGTGGAGGAACAGCGCAGGGTCTTGGACTTTGTGATGGAGGTCAATGCAGGACGGTTGCCCGTGGTGGCTGGTTTTGATGCTCAGGGCGGCACCGATGCTGCAGTAGAGCGCATTCATCAGTTGGACCCCAAGGGGCTGTCGGCATTGCTGATCAGTCCGCCGGCATACATCAAGCCCAGTCAAGCGGGCATGGTTGCGCACTTTACGGCATTGGCAGAGGCTTCGCCATTGCCCATCATCATGTACAATGTGCCTTCGCGCACGGGTGTGACGATGGCCCCAGAAACGGTGATTTCATTGGCGCAGTCCTGCCCGGCCTTGATCGGTTTGAAGCAGGCATGCGATGACATGTTGGCCTTCCGTGAGATCCGTTCCGGCGTGCCCGAGTCTTTTGTGCTGCTCTCAGGGGACGACGAGAACGCCATTCCCATGATGGCCATGGGTGGAGACGGCCTCGTGAGTGTGATTGGCAATGCTTACCCCGATGCGTGGGCCTCTGCCATTGACCTGGCGCTGTTTGGCTCGGTCAAAGAGGCGGAAGCGAATCTGGCGCCGTTCCAAACCATGCTTGGCTGCATCTTCGAGGAAGGCAATCCCACGGGGATCAAGGCGGTATGCGAATTGCTGGGGCTGTGTGGCCCGATGACCCGAAAGCCGCTGGTGGCGGCGAGTGGGGCGTTGCGCGACGCTTTGTACACCGCCATCGCTGCACTGGACGCCATTCAGACGCCGGCGCAGGATTAAACGGAGGTGCTCATTGTTGGGCTTAGGCAGGCAGGCCTTGCTTGACGGCAATGACTTCTTTGCAGGCCTGCACGATGGCGTCCGGCCCCAAGCCGTATTTCTCGAGGAGTTGGGCGGGCGTGCCGCTTTCCCCAAACTGGTCATTCACCGCGACGTAGCGTTGTGGAGTGGGTTGATGCCGTGAGAGACAGGCTGCCACGCTTTCTCCAAGACCGCCGTTGCGCTGGTGCTCTTCTGCGGAGACCACACATTGGGTGCGGCTCACGCTTTCCAGCAATGCGGCCTCGTCGAGTGGTTTGATGGTGTGCATGTCCAGCATGTCCACAGAAATGCCTGCTGCGGCGAGCTGACGGGCTGCGAGGATGCTGTTCCACACCAGGTGGCCATTGGTGACGATGGTGACATCTGACCCCGACATGACCCGGCGGGCCTTGCCGATGACAAAAGGGGCGTCTTTGTCAGTAATGATGGGCACCTTGGGCCTGCCGAACCTGAAGTAAACCGGTCCCTCGTGCTGGGCGATGGCATGGGTGGCGTTGCGCGTCTGCTCAAAGTCACAGGTGTGGATCACGGTCATGTGGGGCAGCATCTTCATCATGCCGACATCTTCGAGGATCTGGTGGGTGGCCCCATCTTCTCCGAGGGTCAGTCCGCAGTGAGAAGCGCAGATTTTGACGTTTTTGCCACTGTAGGCTACGCTTTGTCTGATTTGGTCGTAGACCCGGCCCGTTGAGAAGTTGGCAAAAGTGCCGGTGAAGGGGATGAGCCCACCGATGGTCATGCCTGCTGCCACGCCAATCATGTTGGCTTCGGCGATGCCGGCTTGCTTGAACCGGTCGGGAAACGCATCCTTAAAGGCGTTCATTTTGAGGGAGCCGGTGAGGTCGGCACACATGGCCACAACCCGGTCGTTGGATTGTCCCACTTCGAGTAGGCCTTGGCCAAATCCGCTGCGGGTATCCTTGCGCGTCAGGCCATCAAGGGTGGCCTCATCGGCCGAAATGAAGTCGATCATGGTCAAAAGTCGATGTGGTGCATGCCTCCGGCGCGAATATCCAAAGGGCGTGTCACGGTGAGGTCGGTCTTGGTTGCATGTTTTGCACGGAACATCACCATGTATTTGCCGGGCTGCAAAGTGAAGCGGCCCGAGGGATCCTGCCCGGAGAAAGGAACCACCATTTCGCGTTTTCCCTCGCCGAGATAGAGGATGCCGCCATATCCCGCGGTGCCTGTATTCAACGTCAGGATGCCCGGTTCAGGAATGGAGACGGGCACGATGCGGCCATCTCCAATGCGCACGTCTTCCACCCGAACGACGGGAATGGTGCCGAATTCGAGGTCATAGGTGCCCGCCAGGTAGCGCTCCCGGGTGCCTACTTTTTGATTGAACACCGTGGCACAACTGTCCTGTCGGGTGATGCGGACGGGGAGATCGAGCAGGGCGCTGCGCGGCCGGATGTCGGTCAGGTCAATGAAGCCGGTGGGCACCGCTGCGGTGATGTGGTTGTGCTGCTTGGCCTTGAGCTGGATGTCCTTGATCTGCACCTGTGGAAGTGTGTGGACGGTGAGCTGGTAGGTGGGGACGGGGTTGATGGCCAACGTGTCTGGAACCCCCCTTGCATTGAGCGTATGCACGCCCTCGAGCACGGGATGTCCCGTGGATTGCTCGATGAGGTCAAATGCAAAATTTGTGACCACGGGCTCGCCCTCGGCATTGAGCAGGTCGATTTGTGCTGTTGTGCTGTGTATCGCCTGGTCAATCACCACGCCCAGGACTTCTTGAAAGACCTCTGGTTTTGCGGCGTCGAAATAGCGGCCCACGCATTGGAAAGTGTCGCGGTATTTCTCCTCGAGCCCGATTCCTATGATGAAGGGCTGGATGGTGATTCCCTGTGCTTGCAGCGCCCGGGATACTGCGCAGGGGTCTTCATCACAGGCCTCGACACCATCGGTGATGAGCAAGATCACATTGCGCCCGGGCCCTTCACATTGGGCAAAGTCGTCTGCGCACAGGAGCAGGGAACGCGCAATGGGCGTGGTGCCCTGAGCCCGTAGCTTCTTGAGCTCTTGTTGGATGATGAGATTTCGCCCGGTGCCGATGGGCACGATGAGTTCGGTGTCGTCGCAATCCTGCTGGCCTTGGACATGCTTGGTGCCGTGGCCATACACCCTCAGTCCGAGTTCCACACCTTCTACGCGGTAGAGGCTGTCGAGTGAAGCGGAGAGGAGTTCCCGGGCCACGTCCCACTTTCTCCGTTGGCCCCAAAAGGCGTTCATCGAATTCGAGGCGTCGAACACGAAGAGGATGCGGGTGGGCAATTCTTCTTCCACAGCCGCGCTTTGCCCATTCACTGCGGAGGGCACGCACTGGAGCATCGCGGCGAGGAAGATCCAACACCACAGGGCGCGGGGGGGCATCAATAATCCGATAGCGCAGAGTTGAGTTGTCCCAAGGCATCAGCCAATTGGGCGTCATCGGGCGCAACGCCGTGCCATTTGTGGGTGCCTTCCATGAAGTCGACACCTTTGCCCATGTCCGTGCGCATCAGCACAACGACGGGTTTTCCCTGCCCGCCAGCTGCGCGCGCTTCCTTGAAGATGCGGTCGAGGTCGTTGAGGTCATGGCCATCACACTGAAGCACGGTCCAGCCAAAGGCCGACCATTTGGCTTCGAGGTTGCCCAAAGACATGACGTCCTTGACGGCGCCATCGATCTGCTGGCCATTCCAATCCACAAAACTGATGAGGTTGTCGATGCCGTGGTGTGCGGCGTACAAGGCCGCTTCCCAAATTTGGCCCTCTTGCAATTCTCCATCGCCGTGCAGCGTGTAGACCCAGCGGTCTTCTCCAAGGAGCTTCTTGGCCTGGGCGGCACCGCAAGCGACACTGAGGCCTTGACCCAATGAGCCGCTGGCCACCCGGATACCGGGCAAGCCTTCTTCTGTGGCGGGATGCCCTTGAAGGCGGCTGTTCAGCTTTCTAAATGTGGCGAGCTCGGGGATGTCGAAGTAACCCCGACGCGCCAGCACGCTGTACCAAACGGGCGAAATGTGCCCATTAGAAAGGAAAAACAAGTCTTCACCACGGCCGTCCATGCTCCATTCTTCAGGATGGATGTGCATTTCCTCGAAGTACAACTTGACGAGGAAATCGGTGCAGCCCAAAGAGCCGCCAGGGTGGCCTGAACTGGCACCGTTGACCATGCGGACGATGTCGCGGCGGACCTGGGTGCAGATGTCAGAGAGGGAGGGGGTATTACCGGCCATGGATGCGGTTGATGTATGGGTGCGAAATTAGGACGGGAGCCCACCAGAAGTGCGGAGTGTGGACAAATGAAGGGAAAGTAGACAGGGGGGCGCGAGGGGCTATCTTTGCGCTCCCAACGCGCTCCACCATGGCCCTGAAATGCGGAATCGTCGGACTGCCGAATGTCGGTAAATCCACCCTGTTCAACTGTTTGTCCAATGCCAAGGCGCAGAGTGCAAACTTTCCTTTCTGCACGATTGAGCCCAATCTGGGGGTGATCAATGTGCCCGACGATCGGTTGGAGCGTCTGGTGGAGATTGTACAGCCACAAAACACAGTCCCCACCACTGTGGAGATCGTGGACATTGCGGGGCTGGTGAAAGGAGCGAGCAAAGGAGAGGGGTTGGGCAACAAATTCCTGGCGAACATTCGTGAAACGCATGCCATCCTGCATGTATTGCGGTGCTTTGATGATGACAACATCGTGCACGTGGATGGATCCGTGGACCCCATCAGGGACAAGGAGGTCATCGATACCGAGCTTCAGCTCAAGGACCTGGAGACTTTGGAGACCCGATTGCAGAAGGTGGCCAAGCAGGCATCCATCGGCGACAAGGATGCGCGCCGGCAATTGGACCTGTACGAGCGCGTAAAAGGTGCATTGGAGCAGGGCATCTCCGCCCGTGCTGTGGAGCGCGAGGACGCCGAAGAGCCCCTGTTTCAGGAAATGCAGTTGCTGACGGGCAAACCCGTCCTGTATGTGTGCAACGTGGAGGAAGGCGCTGTGGTAGCGGGCAATGCCCATGTTGAGCGCGTCATGGCCATGGCCGCAGCGGAAGGCGCCGGTGCCATGGTGATTGGCGCAGGGATTGAGGCAGACATCGCTGAATTGGAAGACGCCGAGGAGCGCGCCATGTTCCTTGCGGACATAGGATTGGAAGAGGCTGGGGTGGCCAAGTTGATTCGGGCGGCATATGCCCTCCTTGAACTCGAGACGTATTTCACGGCAGGAGAGAAGGAAGTGCGCGCATGGACTGTGCGTTCAGGAAGCACCGCACCGCAGGCAGCGGGTGTCATCCATACCGACTTTGAAAAGGGTTTCATTCGCGCCGAGGTCATGAAATATGACGACTTCGTGCGTTTGGGAAGCGAACAAGCCGTCAAGGAGGCAGGTAAACTCGGTGTGGAAGGCAAGGAGTACATCGTACAGGATGGCGACATCATGCATTTCCGTTTCAATGTCTGACCGGATCACTGTCCTGAGTAAGCGTGCCCACTCATGGAGACGCTGGGCACAGCTGACTGCCGCAGGTTTTGTGGCCGTTGTCCTGGTTTCAGGATGCGGGCAACCTGCTGACGCGTTCGATGCCACCCCCGGCAAGTTTGATTTCTCTGCGGACAGCACGCGGATCATGGAACGCATGGCCTTTCAGGAAGCAGCCTGGTCTTCGGGAGACGTGGAAGGCTTCATGTCGGCTTACTGGCGCTCTGATAGCTTGCTCTTTGTGGGGAGCAGGGGACCATCTTTTGGATGGCAAACCACGTTGGACAATTACCGAACGTCATACCCCACTGCTGATGCCATGGGGGCGTTGACGTTTGAAGTCAAGGATGTGCAGCCCGCGGGGACAGACTACGCCCTGATGCTCGGCGCTTGGCGGCTTGAAAGGCCCGCCGGTCTGGATACTTTGTCGGGCTGGTTCAGCCTGGTGTGGCAGCGAATGGACGGTGACTGGGTCATCGTGCGCGACCATTCGAGCTGATTCACTGCGGGGTGACCCGAAAGTCTGAAAGTCTCGTTGAAAATCAACGAAAGATGTAGACGTCTTCGTTGGGCTTGTGCATGTAGTACTCCTCCCGGGCGTGCCGCTCTTTGGCAGCGGGTCTGTCCGTGATTTCTGCCAATTGCAGGTCGAGTCCAAGGATATCTTGTTGCGTATCCGCAATGCGCGATTCGATGTGATGCCGCTCCAGCCGCGTTTCAATCATGCGCATGACGTCAACTTCGGCAAAAGTGCACGTCCAGAGAACGAACAAGCCAAAGCTCAGGGCGTATCGGTTGATTTCCCTGAGCCTGTCGGCGATGTCATACAATCGATCCAGCATCAACCCTTGTCGTCAGTGCTGTCATCGGCGGTCTCTTCGGTGCCTTCTTCAGCATTGCTGTCTTCAGGGGTGTCAGAGGTAGGCGCTTTCTTGGTGGACTTCTTCTTGGCCTTGGGTTTCGGCGCTTTGATGATGCGGATGGCCAGTTCCTCCTGGCCTTCCATGGCATCACCTTCAATGCGGTCACCCTCCATCAATTGGCTGCTGATGATCTCTTCTGCGAGCGGGTCCTCCAGGTACTTCTGCAGTGCCCTGCGCAGGGGACGCGCCCCGAATTTCTCATCGTACCCCTTGTCCACGAGGAAGTCCTTGGCAGCGTCAGTCAGTGAGATGCTGTATCCCAGGTCTTCAATGCGGCTGTACAATTTGCTCAGTTCGAGGTCAATGATGCGGTGGATGTCATCGCGGTTGAGGCTGTTGAAGACGATGACGTCATCAATCCTGTTCAAGAACTCTGGCGCAAAAGCCCGTTTGAGGGCGTTTTGAATAACGCCTCGGCGGTCATCTCCTTCCTTGCTCTGCTTGGTGGAGGTTGAGAATCCAACCCCGGTACCAAAGTCCTGCAATTGGCGTGCGCCAATGTTGGAGGTCATGATGATGATCGTGTTCCTGAAATCTATCCTGCGCCCGAGGCTGTCGGTCAATTGCCCGTCATCCAAAGCCTGCAGGAGCAGGTTGAAGACGTCGGGGTGGGCCTTCTCGATTTCGTCGAGGAGCACGATGGAGTAGGGCTTGCGGCGCACCTTTTCGGTGAGCTGACCGCCTTCTTCATACCCCACGTATCCCGGAGGTGCACCCACGAGCCTGCTCACGGCGAACTTCTCCATGTACTCGCTCATGTCGATGCGGATGAGGGCCTCTTCCGAATCAAACAGGTTTTTGGCGAGCTCCTTGGCGAGTTGGGTTTTACCCACACCCGTAGGACCGAGGAAAATGAACGATCCAACGGGTTTGCTGGGGTCCTTCAGACCTGCACGGTTCCGCTTGATGGCGCGGACCACTTGGCGCACGGCATCGGTTTGGCCGATGACCTTGTCACCCATGTCGTCCTCCATGCGGGTCAGCTTGCCGCTTTCTTTTTCGGCGATGCGCTGCACGGGAATGCCCGTCATCATGGCCACAACTTCCTCCACGTGATCCGCAGTGACGGTGACGCGATGGGTTTTGGTGTCCTCTTCCCACTTCTGCTTGGCTGCAGCCAGCTTTTCGGACAGTTGACGCTCCGAATCCCGCAACCGTGCAGCTTCTTCGTACTTCTGGCTGCGCACCACGCGGTTCTTCTCCTCCTTGACCTGCTCGATTTCTTGCTCGATATCGATGATTTCTTGGGGGACGTTGATGTTGTTGAGGTGCACCCGGCTGCCTACTTCGTCGAGGGCGTCGATGGCCTTGTCTGGAAGGTGGCGGTCGGTGATGTAGCGCGATGTGAGCGAAACGCAGCTCTTGATGGCATCATCGGTGTAGTTGACCGAGTGGTGTTCCTCGTACTTGTCCTTGATGTTGTTGAGGATCTCGATGGTTTCCTCCACGCTCGTGGGCTCCACCAGCACTTTTTGGAACCGGCGCTCCAAGGCCCCGTCCTTTTCGATGTGCTGCCTGTATTCATCCAGGGTGGTGGCACCGATGCATTGAATTTCACCCCGCGCCAATGCGGGCTTGAACATGTTGGATGCATCCAAAGAGCCACTGGCACCGCCCGCACCTACAATGGTGTGGATTTCGTCGATGAAGAGAATGACGTCAAGGCTCTTTTCGAGCTCGTTCATGACGGCCTTCATGCGCTCCTCGAACTGTCCGCGGTATTTGGTACCGGCGACCAAGGAGGCCACGTCGAGTGTAACGACACGCTTGCCAAACAACACCCGAGAGACTTTCTTCTCTACGATGCGGATGGCGAGGCCTTCTGCGATGGCACTTTTACCCACCCCGGGCTCTCCAATGAGAATGGGGTTGTTCTTCTTGCGACGCGCCAGCACTTGGCTGACCCTTTCGATTTCTTTTTCTCGTCCGACGATGGCGTCCAGTTTGCCTTCTTCCGCCATGGAAGTCAGGTCCCTTCCGAAATTGTCCAGGACGGGCGTTTTGCTCTTGCTGTCCGACTTGGTGCCTGTGCCCCGACCGGACCCGCCTGAGCCGCCCCTCGGTTCGTCCTCATCGTCTGCCATGCCGGGAAACTCGGCACGGGGACCCGTGCTTTCTCCGCCGTCAGAGAGGATGCTTTCGAATTCTTGCTTGGCCTCGTCGTAATCCACGTTGAGGGCGAGCAGCGCCTTGGTGGCGACGTTGTTTTCGTCTTTCAAGATGGACAGCAGCAAGTGCTCCGTACCAATGACCGGACTTTTAAAGGTCTTGGCCTCGAGGTAGGTGATCTTCAAAATCTTCTCCGCTTGCTTCACAAGGGGGATGTTCCCGGGATTGCCCGCTTGAACAGTGGTGGGAGATATGCTGCCCTCGACCATCTTCCGCAGGCGCGGCAGGTCTACGTTGAGTCCTTCCAGAATGCGGATGGCAGTGCCTTCCCCTTCACGGATGATCCCCAACAAGAGGTGTTCAACTCCGATGTAGTTGTGCCCCAGCCGAAGGGCTTCTTCGCGGCTGTAAGTGATGACGTCCTTCACGCGTGGTGAGAATTTAGCGTCCATGTTTTATCAGAAAAGGGGAAAATCCCCGAGCTATCAAATCTATCGCACCCACTTGTGTCCAATTTTTTGTAGATGTATGATTTTCCACAAGTGAGCGTGAGCCTTGTTCAAAATACGGGCCAAAGTCAACACCGCCGCGGGTTGGCATGCGGTATTTTCGCGTAAGGCGCAATTTTGGGCCGTAAAAGGCGTGTAGCACTGACAACATGGCAGAAGGAGAGAAGATAATCCCGATTTCGATTGAGGATGAGATGAAGTCGGCCTACATCGATTATTCGATGTCGGTCATCGTGTCCCGGGCTTTGCCCGATGTCCGCGATGGACTCAAGCCCGTCCACCGGCGGGTTTTGTTTGGGATGCTTGAATTGGGCGTCCTGTCCAACCGGGCCCACAAGAAGTCTGCAAGGATTGTCGGTGAGGTCTTGGGTAAGTACCACCCGCACGGAGACAGCTCTGTGTACGATACGATGGTGCGCTTGGCCCAGGACTGGTCCATGCGTTACCCCATGGTGGACGGGCAGGGAAACTTCGGCTCCATTGACGGGGACAACCCGGCGGCCATGCGTTACACGGAGGCGCGCCTGCGGAAAATCGCGGAGGAGATGCTCGCCGATCTCGATAAGGATACGGTGGACCATTCGTTGAACTTCGACGACAGCTTGCAAGAGCCCACGGTGCTGCCGTCCAAGATTCCCAACCTGCTGGTCAATGGCGCTTCGGGCATTGCGGTAGGTATGGCGACCAACATGCCGCCCCACAATTTAACGGAGGTCATCAATGGCTGCATTGCCATGATTGACGATCCCGATATCGACGTGGCGGGACTCATGACGCACATACTGGCGCCCGACTTTCCGACGGGAGGTGTGATTTATGGAATGGAGGGGGTCCGGGATGCCTTTGAAACGGGGCGCGGCCGCGTTATGATGCGCGGAAAGGCCCGATTTGAGGAGACCAGGACAGGGAAGGAGATCATCATTGTAGAAGAGATTCCTTATCAGGTCAACAAAGCGGACATGGTTCGCAAGGCGGCTGATCTGGTCAATGACAAGAAAATTGAGGGGATTTCTGAAATCCGCGACGAGTCAGACCGGAACGGGATGCGCGTGGTGTTTGAGCTCAAGCGCGATGCGATTCCCAATGTGGTATTGAACAAGCTGTACAAGTACACGCAGCTGCAGACCAGTTTCTCGGTCAACAACATCGCCTTGGTCAAGGGGCGTCCCCAGCTCCTCAATCTGAAGGAGATGCTCTTCCATTACATCGAGCACCGCCACGATGTGATTGTTAGGCGCACGCAGTTTGAATTGCGCAAAGCGCAGGAGCGGGCCCACATCCTGCAGGGGTTGATCATCGCGATCGACAACCTTGACGAGGTCATCGCCTTGATCCGCGGCAGCCAGACGCCGGAGGATGCGCGCAATGGCCTGATGGAGAAATTCGAGCTCAGCGAGATCCAGGCCCGGGCCATTCTGGACATGCGCCTGCAGAAGTTGACTGGACTGGAGCGCGACAAATTGCGCGCCGAGTACGATGAGTTGATGGAGCTCATTGGCAGCCTGGAGGCCATCCTCGCCGACAAGGCGCTGCGCATGGGCATCATCAAGGATGAATTGCTCGAAATGAAGGAGCGTTTCGGAGATGAGCGTCGGTCTCGCATTGAATTCAGCAGCGCTGAGCTCAGCATTGAGGACATGATTCCCGATGAGCAGGTGGTCATCACCATCAGCCATGCGGGCTACATTAAAAGGACGCGCCTTGCGGAATACAAGGAGCAATCGCGGGGAGGGGTAGGCTCGAAGGGGGCCGTGACCCGAGATGCGGACTTCATCGAGGAGATTTTCTCAGCGACCAACCACAATTGGCTGCTGATCTTCACCCAGAAGGGCAGGTGCTTCTGGATGCGGATTTTTGAAGTGCCGGAAGGCTCTCGTACCTCCAAGGGCCGGGCCATTCAGAACTTGATGAACATCGAGTCCGATGACAAGGTCATGGCCTACATCCCCGTGCTTGACATCAAGGACCCCGAATACGTCAATGCCCACAATGTGGTGATGTGCACGAAGAAGGGGGTCATCAAAAAGACCACGCTCGAGGCCTATTCTCGTCCGCGCACCAACGGCATCAATGCAATTACCATCCGCGAGGACGATGAATTGCTGCAAGCCAAGTTGACGGATGGAAAGAATGAAATCCTCATGGGATTGCGTTCGGGCAAAGCCATCCGATTCCCAGAAGAAAAGGTGCGCGCTGTGGGCCGTACGGCGCAAGGCGTGAAAGGCGTCACATTGGGCAGTCCGAAGGACGAAGTGGTGGGCATGGTCGTGCTCGTCGATGGTTCCAAGGATATTCTCGTCGTCAGTGCCAATGGATACGGCAAGCGATCGGCTGTGGATGATTACCGCATCACCAACCGCGGTGGTAAAGGGGTCAAAACCTTGAGCATCACGGAAAAGACGGGCGAACTCGTGGCCATTTTGGGTGTCACCGATGAGGACGACTTGATGGTGATCAACAAAAGCGGCATCACGATTCGTACCGGTGCCGATGAGCTCCGGACCATGGGGCGTGCCACGCAAGGCGTTCGCCTGATCAATTTGCGCAAAAACGACTCCATCGCCGCTGTTTGCCGGACGCCCAAATCTGATGAGGAGGAGCCGATTGAAGGCATTGAAGGCGAAGAAGGAACCCCTGAAAGTGGTGCTTCTCCTGAAGAGGGTGAGGCAACCGAAGAATAATCTCTTGTGAAACGGAGGGCGATAAGTCTGGCACGGGATGTGCTAGATTTGTTGCCGATTCAAGCTAATTACATGCTGTATACCAAGCAATTTCTGGCCGTTTTGGCCTTTGTGCCCTTTGCGTTGCTCGCCCAAAAGAATGTGGTCAGCGCCTACAATGCCAACTCAGACGGCGATTACCTCAAGGCGGCCGAATTCATCGATTTGGCCATTGAGAACCCCAAAGCCAACATCAAGGAGAAGACCTGGCGGTATCGGGGCAACATCTATACGAACCTTGCTTCGGACAGCGCGCTCTACGCGCAGGTTCCTGACGCTTTGGAAAAGGCGGCCATGAGCCTGGCCAAGGCAGATGAATTGGATGTCAAGCAACGTTACGCCACGGAACGCCTCGCGGATGTGGCCAGGGGTGCTACTGTTGCGGGCAATGCCGGCATCAGCTATTTCAACAATGGTATTTATGACAGGGCAGGGGAGCTTTTTGTAACCGCTGCTGAAATGACGCAAATGCTGGGTGCTGTGGACACCATGGCCGTGTTCAACAGTGCGCTGTGTTTTGAAAAGGCAGGCCAGAATGACCGGGCCATTGAGCAGTACATGATGTGCGGTGCGTATGGCTACCAGGTGCCTGAGGTGTTTCTCTTCGTGGCCAACATTCACAAGATGGAAGGGGATACCGCGAAGGCGCTGACTGCGCTGCAAAACGCGCGCAAGGATTTCCCACGCGAGCAGGCCCTGATCATTGAGGAGTTGAACATCTATTTGATCGCAGGGCAGTTTGAGCGGGCCAAAGAGAATTTGATGTTGGCCGCCGAGCAGGATCCCACGAATGAAATCTTGTGGTTCAGTTTGGGCAGTGTCTACGACAACCTGGATATGCAGGACGAAGCTGTGGATGCTTATCTGAAGAGCTTGGCCATCAGGGGAGATTATTTCGACGCCAACTACAACTTGGGTGCGTTGTACTTCAATGAGGCGGTTCAAATGGTCAACGAAGCGAACGACATGTGGTCGCCCAAGCTGAGCAAGGCGGAGGCAGCCAAGCAAAAGGAACTTGAAGAAGGCGGCAAGGCCATGTTCTCAACGGCGCTGCCATATTTGGAAAGTGCGCTGGACGT
>DGOE01000165.1:0-14618 GCA_002389295.1 Flavobacteriales bacterium UBA4474
ACCTCGGCGAGGTAATCCATGCCGTGCTTGAAGTCCGGGTGCAGCACATAGTGCGCCAACATGGTGTCGAAAACCCGGCAGGCCACTTTTACGCCTGCGCCCAACATGATCTTGTGGTCATACTTCCAGTTCTGGGCCACCAAAAGCTTGCCAGTGTCTTGGAAAAGGGGGGCAAACTCCGCCAATAGGGCCACCACCTCGGCATCTTCGCGCTGCGGCTGTTCGGGCGCGCCCAGAGGGACGGGCACATACCACCCGGTGCCCGGCTTCGTGGAAAAGCTCATTCCCACCAACCGCGCCGTCCGGGCATCGAGGCCCGTGGTTTCGGTATCAAATGCAAACCGCGCTGTGCCGGCAAGCTCTTCCAACAATGCGGCCCGATCATCTGCTGTTTGGGCGAAGCGGTAATCGGTGAGCGCGGGATCAAATGATGCCAGCCCTCCTTCCTGGTCTGCCTGCACCGCAGTGTCGCCGCCGCCGCCACCGAACAATCCCATCTGCGCTCCGCCGTCTGCCGTGTCCACTTTTGCTGCCGCGCTTGCAGCCCCGCCGGCAGTGGCCGCTGCAGGTACGGCGGCGTCTCCCAGCATCCTGCGGGCGAGGGTTCTGAACTCCAGGTCCTCAAACAGTGGCATCAACTTGGCCGCATCGGGATCCTCTACGAGCATGTCCCCAAAGTCCGGGGTGTACGGAATGTCCGTCACGATGGTGGCCAGCATTTTGGATAGCAGGGCCTGCTCGCGGAAATTCTCTAGGTTCTCCCGCTGCTTGCCTTTCAAGTCCGCCGTGGAATCCAGCAGGATCTCCATGGTGCCGTATTTCGACAGCAACTTGGCCGCGGTCTTGGGGCCAATGCCCGGCACGCCGGGGATGTTGTCCGCGGAGTCGCCCATGAGCCCAAGCAGATCGATGACCTGCTCTGCCCGATCGAGGCCAAAGCGTTCGCACACCTCCGCAGGACCCCAAACTTGTGGCGGATTCCCTTGCCGCCCAGGCCGGTACATTTTGACCTTATCGGTGACCAGCTGCGCGAAGTCCTTGTCCGGGGTCATCATGTAGACATCGAACCCTTCCTTTTCGGCGCGTCCAGCCAGGTAGCCGATCATGTCGTCGGCCTCAAAGCCCGGCTCGGTCACGGTCGGGATTCGCATCGCCTCGGCCAGGGCGTAGATCAATGGCACACTGGCGCGGATGTCCTCGGGGGTTTCGTCGCGGTTCGCTTTGTACTCGCTGTAGGTCTCGTGCCGAAATGTGGGGCCCGGCGGATCAAACACGATGGCCAAGTGGGTCGGGCGTTCATTCTTGAGGATGTCCAACACAGCCGTGGTAAAACCAAAAACAGCGCTGGTATTGACCCCCTTACTGTTGATCCGAGGGTTGCGGATGAAGGCGTAATACGCCCTGAAGATCAAAGCATAAGCATCTATGAGGAAGAGCTTCTTGTCGGATTCAGCGGTCAGCATGGGACCGGCAAATTACCGAGACCTCGCCTCAGATTCGCCCTGAAAGGGGTGCGCATTCACCGCGACTTGTACACGGGAACCGTGCTGCAGGGCTCGCCAAACATCAGGGACTTCACCACGGGCTGCAGGCGCTCCACCAAACGCACCGCAGGCCCAGCGCCGGTAGCCAGCCCACAGCCTTTGACCACCACGCGGGCACCTGCATACGGCGTGAGGTCCATGGTCTCCACGAGGCGGTGCAATACGCCGGCCGCCAAAGCCTCAGGAGAACAGAGGTGCACCGAAGCCGCACTGCCCTGCAACGCAGAAGCCACCAGCATCCACGCCCATTCGGGGATGACCGCTTCGGCCGTACAGTGCAAGGCCACGTCCGCTCCGGCGTATGGCGTGAGGTCCAACGTTTTTAACCAATCGCGGTAGGGCTGCTCGCGCAGGACCACCCCCTGCCAAAGCTGGGGGGCCAAATCCAAATCGCGCAACGTGCGTCCCTCGAGCTCGGCCGCGAGGTCCAACTGCACGAGGCCACTTTCTTCTACGCGGTTGCGAATGGCATCTTCCATGCCACGAAGTTCTGAATAATGCGGGGGTTCACCTGAGGTTCAGCCGGCCTGCACCTGGCGGCGCTCAGCAGCGGCCATTTTTCGCGCTGTGGCGGCGATGTCCTCGACATTGAACCCACACTCGGTGTAGAGTTCGTCCTGCGTCCCGTGCTCAATGAACGCATCGGGTACACCGAGCCGGACCACCTTGGCGGTATAGCCTTGGTCAGCGGCAAATTCCAATACCGCACTGCCCATGCCGCCTTGTATGCACCCATCTTCTATGGTGATGACCTTGTCGAACTTCCCAAACACCTCGTGGAGCATGGTCTCATCGAGGGGCTTCACAAAGCGCATGTCATACATGGCCGCGGAGATGCCTTCGGATTCAAGCATTTCAGCGGCGCGCAAGGCGTGGTTGCCCAAGTGGCCGATGCCCAGCAAGGCGATGTCCTCGCCGGTCCGCACACGGCGACCGGTGCCCACTTTGACCTTGCGGAGCGGGGTCTTCCATTCGGTCATGACGCCCTTGCCCCGGGGATAGCGGATGCTGAAGGGACCGTGATCGTCTGCCGAGGCGGTGTGCATGAGGTTGCGCAACTCCTCTTCATTCATGGGCGCAGCCACAATCATGTTGGGGATGCAGCGCATGAAGGCGAGGTCAAAGACGCCGTGGTGGGTCGGGCCGTCGGCACCGGCCAATCCGCCGCGGTCCAGACAGAAAACGACGTGCAACTTTTGCAGGGCCACATCGTGCAGCACCTGGTCATAGGCGCGCTGCATGAAGGAACTGTAGATGTTGCAGAAGGGGACCAGGCCTTGGGTCGCCATGCCTGCGGAAAAGGTGACGGCGTGCTGCTCGGCGATGCCCACGTCAAATGCGCGGTCGGGCATGGCCTCCATCATCAACTTCAGGGAGCAACCCGAAGGCATGGCGGGCGTCACGCCGACAATGCGCTCGTCTTTCTCTGCGAGCTCGATGATGGTGTGCCCAAAGACATCTTGGTACTTGGGGGGCTCCGGCGACTTGGGAATCACCTTGATGATTTCGCCCGTCTCTTTGTTGAAGAGGCCTGGGGCGTGCCACTTGGTGGGGCTGCCCGCCTCAGCTGGAGCGTAACCCTTGCCTTTTTTGGTCAGCAGGTGCAGGAGCTTGGGGCCGGGGATGTCCTTGAGGTCGCGGAGGACGTGTTCGACCTGCTCTACATCGTGTCCATCAATGGGGCCGAAGTAGCGGAAATTGAGCGATTCAAAGAGGTTGGATTGCTGAAGCAAAGACCCCTTGACCATGTCGCTCACCTTGGAGACAATGGTCTGGGCGTCGGGTCCAAATTTGGACACTTTGCCCAGCAATTGCCACACTTCATCCTTGACCTTGTTGTAGGTGTGCGATGTCGTGATGTCGGTCAGGTAGTCCTTCAGCGCGCCCACGTTGGGGTCGATGGACATGCAATTGTCATTGAGGACGACGATCATGTCGTTGTCCTGCCACCCTCCGTGGTTGAGCCCCTCAAAAGCGAGGCCCGCTGTCATCGCGCCATCGCCAATGACGGCGATGTGTTGTCGCTTATCGCCCTTGAGCTTGTTGGCCACGGACATGCCCAACGCGGCACTGATGCTGGTGGAGCTGTGGCCCACGCCAAACGTATCGAACGGACTCTCGCTGCGCTTGGGAAACCCGCTGAGCCCTTTGTGGATGCGGTTGGTGTGGAACTGTTCGCGGCGGCCAGTCAAAATCTTGTGGCCGTATGCCTGGTGACCCACATCCCATACAATTTGGTCCTCAGGGGTGTTGAACACGTAGTGCAATGCGACTGTGAGTTCCACCACGCCAAGGCTGGCGCCAAAGTGCCCGCCCTTCTCGCTGACCACATCTACGATGTATTGTCTCAGCTCGTCACATACTTGCTTGAGGTCCTCCACCTCGAATTGGTTGCGGAGGTCTTTGGGCTCCACGATGCGTCCGAGATAGGGGCCTGGGATGAAGGGGGTGGATGAATCAGCCATGCGTCAGTCCGGAAAATTGCCGGTAGGAGTCAAACAAACTTAACCCTTCCATGTTCCGCTCACCGCGTCACACGTTGTCATATTGAATTCTTTGGGACGCAAATCCCACGCATTCATGACGCCTCCACGGCGGAGGCCAATGCTTCGAGCATGGCGCGGCCATCGGTATTGCCCAAGGCCTCGCTGCACGCGCGCTCGGGGTGGGGCATCATGCCAAAGACATTGCCCTCTGCGTTGCACACGCCAGCAATGTGGTCCACCGAACCATTGGGGTTGAAATCGTCTCCGATCTCGCCTTCGGGGCCGCAGTAGCGAAACAAAATCTGATCGCCGTCCTCTATGGCGTCCAGTCCGGCATCGTCAATGGTATAGTTGCCTTCACCATGGGCGATGGGGATGCACAGGGGTTGTCCATCGGGCAGCGATGCCGTCATCGGGGCCATGAGCGACTCAGCGCGCAACAACACATTGCGGCAAATGAACTTGCGGCCTTCATTGTGCCTCAAAGCACCGGGAAGCAAACCCGCCTCACACAGAATTTGGAAGCCGTTGCAGACGCCCAGCACCCGGCCGCCCCGCTTGGCGTGGGCCATCACTTCCTCCATGATGGGAGAAAAACGCGCGATGGCTCCGCTGCGGAGGTAATCTCCGTAGCTGAAGCCACCGGGCAAGACGACCAAGTCGACCCCTTTGAGGTCGCGGTCTTTGTGCCAGAGCCGCTCAACCTGGAACCCGAGTTCCGTGCCGAGGGCATATTCCATGTCGTGGTCGCAATTGGACCCGGGGAAGGTGATAACGCCGACTTTCACGTGAGCGAAGTTCGACAATCCTGTCCGGATTCCGACCCTCATGAAGCGGCCAATTCACCGGGCCGCTTCAGGGGTCAACGGGCCACGCGCCAGGTTTTCTGGCGGCCGCTCTTGTGGCCGCGCCAATGCACAAGCGAGACAGCGGGCATCATTGACGGATCGATGAGGGCAGGTGAACCTGGCTGACCCGTCGCTTGATAAATCACCCTTCCTGTCAAATCAAACACCTCCACGGTGAAGTCCTCATCGGGGTGTTGTACCTCCCAACCCGCCAAAAGGCGCTGAATGGTGGCTTCTCCCAACCCGGCTGTCGACCCAATGGAGCTCACGGTTTCCACCGTCACCACCATTTGGTAAGTGTCTGAACAGTAGTCGTTCCACGCATTTAACCCCACCGTATAGGCGCCCACTGCCGTGTAGGCGTGGATGGGGTTGTCCGCAGTACTCGAAGCGCCGTCGCCGAAATGCCATTGGTAGGCCGTGGCCCCTGAACTGGTGTTCTCGAAATAGACCTCTGCTTCTCCGTCGATCAAGGCGACAACGGCCAATTCAGTGGCCATGCTGGCCTGCACTTGCGGCGCAGCGAGCACTTCGACCGAGGTGCTGTCAGAGCAGCCCGCAGCGTCCGTGATGACGGCGTCTAGGACCCCTGCGCTCTCCACTTCAATGGTGGACCCTACAGCGCCATGCGCCCACTCCACGGTGTACGGTTCAAGCCCGCCTTCGATGTCGAGCGTCACACCACCATGGTCGTCATAGCAACCGATGTGGTCGGGCATGGCATCGACACTGAAGGGCGCTATTCCCGAACCGCCTGCGCCGACTTCCACTGTGCGCGAGAGGTCGGCACAGCCATCTGACATGGCCGTCACCGTGTACACCCCCATAGCCAATCCACTGAAGGTGCCGCCAAGGGAGTCCGACGCGAATGTGCCGGCTGCATTTCCGTCAGCATCGTGCAACACAAAAGTGCTGGCCACGTCAGGGCCCACCACACTGATGGTGCCATTTGCCGCACTCTCGCATGCCGCATCCATCGCCACGGCCTCCACTCCGCCACCCACAATCAGGTTGAACCGGTGAATGGCAAGGTTGGATGTGCTCGTAAATGTGTAGTTCAAACTACCGTCCAATGGCGTAGACCATCCGGTTTCGATGTCCTCCAAAGTCAGGCAGACATTGTCGGGAATGCTCGAAACCGACAGGCTCAATTCTGTTCCAGTCAACGCTTTCGCCAAAATTGGAATGATCATTCCCTCTTCTGCAGCAGTCCGGTTCACCATCAAGTTGACACCGTCGTCGCTTTGCGAATAGAGGTCCATGTTGTTCCTCCCACGGAATGCATTGGCAAAGGGCGCGTCTTCCAAGCGGTCGAATTGACTGCTGCCAGCTCCGATGGCCAGCACACACTGTTCCAAATTGACGCCATCGCTCATTTGAAGAGCCAATGGGTTGAATGATTGTTCGCGCTGCTGTTGTTCGAATGTAGACCTGCTCACCAGTGAATTGCCATCAAATTGTGCCTCAAAACTGGTGTCGGCAACAGTCCAAAATGCCGCACCCGGTTCATAGAAGCCTCTGTGTCCGAATTGACCCAAGCCTCCGACTTGCGCCACATAGGTCTGCAAGCTGTCCACCCAATGATAAGTGGCACCCAATGAGCCCGGGCCGGATTGACTGGAAGCCGTGATGTCGAGGAACCCCGTCATGGGATTGGCCATCAAGTGCCAACCGCGCCAATTCGCACTGGCAGAATTTGCTGTGAAGACCCAAGTCGCATCCAGAACAGCCTCGCCGGTCACTTCAAAATGATGAAGCCCCTCCGGCAGGCTGCAATTCATGCCCATGCCGGGCTCAAGAATGTCTCCCGAGGACAACTGCTGATAAGCGGTCTCGCTTTCAATCCAGTGCTTTGCGTAGACGGCGCCGGGAACGTCGAGGAAGGAAGCCACATCCGCTCCGCTCAAACCAGGACCAATGAGGTGTGTGAATGAAGTGGTTTTGACGTAGTCAAAGCTGCGGGTCAAGCTGCCTTGTACTTCACCGGCTTCTGCTGTCATGCCCGCCAAATCGACCAAAACGAGTTTGCCGTCTGTTTGCAGCGTGGCGCCCTCCACATCCAATTGGCTGGTGACCGCGACGGTATCGACGAGGGTGACCGCCGTGTGTCCGCAGGCGAGGTGTTCGAGGGTGGCGGGGCCACAGACCTTGTCGCCTTCACCGTTAAATGCGATCACGCCGCGCCCTTCGATGGTGCCGAGGGAGGCGAGCGAAGCGGTCAATTCGACCCGGGCATCTGTCGGAAGAAGCAAGGCCGCGCCTGCCGCGATGGCCAAGCCTTCTGCACGGGCGGTATCGCCTGCCAACAATTCAATTTCGTGGCCAAATTGAACCGAAACCTCGTTTCCTGTAGAGGGAATGCACGCACAATCCCAAGTGGCAGGTGCTGTCCACAGACCAGATTGCACCGAAGCGATCGGGTCACCGGCGGCAGCGTTGCCTCCTTCGGGCTGAGCAAGAACGGTCACTGCCGAAAGCAGGAAAACGGGGAGTATGAGGGACTTCATAGGCCCCCATACGGCCTGCGGTGCGGTAAAGTTTCGCCGACCTCAGAATTTCAGAACCAGCAGCGCCAAGGACATCGCGACGAAAACATACGGCATGGCCTTGGTGAGCTTGAAACCGGGTGGCATGAGCCATGGCCAGCTCCACGAAGCCAGAAAAGCGAGGGCGCAGGGAAAAGCTGAGCTGGCCGAAGGCCACTGGCCCTGTGTGGTCCATGAAAAACCGGTCATCAACAGGACCACCAAGACGCCGGAAGCGCCAGACCACTGGGTCAACTGACGGGCAAACCGCTGCTGCGCCGTGGCGCGGACAATGGACTGTTGACGCAGCATCCACCCCAGTCCAGTAGGGATGGCCAGCCAGACCATGCGGTAGGGTTCCATCCCGATGCTCTCCGGTCGCCAGCCCCAACAAGGGGTGAGCCGAAGCTCCATCAGCCAGACGCCCGCGGTGGCAATGAGCAGTGGGGTCAATAGCCCGATGAACCCGGAAACCGTTTCATCCGCCCCCGGCCTTTTCACCAGCATGAGGGTGATGGCAAAGGCGGGCAACAACGGCCAAATGGTCGCTTCGGCAAGCACGGCCAGGCCCCACCACATGCCGATAAAGAGAAACGTGCCGGGGTTTCCATCGGAATCCCGCACACCCATGGCCAGACGCAGGCCTTGAATCAATCCGCAAGACGCCCACCATGCCCAATCCGAAGGCCCCCCGATAAAAGGCACCGCCACCAGCATCCACACCCAACTCGGCAAACTGCCCGGACGGGTGCGCATGCCGGACTCAACGTGCAGCAGGTGCAGCAATCGCGCGGCGACACACATACCCAAAAAACCGGGCCACGACTGCACATCTGTGCGGCCCAAGCCGACAGATGCGAGGAACAGGACCAATCCCGTGAGCGGAACGAAGGCCCAGGCGACGGGTTGATTCGAATTCAGTATCCGCTGCATGCCGAAAGGTGCTTATTTTCGCGCCAGCAACAAGATGCCATGAACCTCCAGGATCTCATCACCCCCATCGGCAAGTTCGTTGAATGGACCTTCGAAACCGTTTTGGTCCCGATCAGCGATCCCTTCAACTTGGGCGTTATTCTGATTGGTTTGACGGGCATCGGCTTTTGGTTGAGCCGCCAGCGGAAGTATTCTGCCGAAGCGCGCCAAAAAGGCGGCATCGTCTGAAAAGGCAGCTGTATCCCAGATTGTACGATCACCCCACCGTTCCAATGTCTGAACGGTGTGTCTTGCCGTCAAAAGAAACGCGGTCAGCGAGCTCATAGGCGCGCTCTGCGGCCTTGTTGACATCGGCCCCCATGCCGACGCAGGCCAAGACACGTCCACCCGAAGTCAGGGCTCCGCTATCGTGCACCTCCGTGCCCGCGTGGACGATTTGTTGGTCCTCTCCCACCGTCGAAGGTGCAGGAAGCGTGATCTGCTTCCCTTTTTGATATTCACCTGGGTAGCCTGCGCTGGCAAGGATGACGGCAGCGGCAGCCTTTGGCGACAGGGTCACATCAATTTCTGAGAGCAGTCCATTGGCCAAACCGTCCATCAGGTGGAGCAAGTCTGTTTCGAGCAAAGGCAGCACAATCTGGGTCTCGGGATCCCCGAGTCTGCAGTTGTACTCGATGACGTAGGGGTCGCCCTGCACCTTCATCAACCCGAAAAAGAGGAAGCCGTTGTAGGGGATGTTGTCTCGCTGTAGCCCGCGAATGGTGGGAATGACGACCTGGTTCTTGACCTTTTCCATGAACTCCGGGGTCACATGGGGAACAGGGCTGATCGCCCCCATGCCTCCGGTATTCGGCCCCGCGTTGCCATCGCCGATCCGCTTGTAATCCATGGCGGGAGACAGCAAACTCCAAGCGTTGCCATCGGTCACGATGAACATCGAAACCTCGACACCCTTCAGGAATTCCTCAATGACCACTTCTCGGCCCGCGCCGCCAAAAGCCTTGCCTTTGATCATGTCGCGCACGGCCGATTCTGCCTCGGAAAGGTCCTTGGTGACAATGACCCCCTTGCCCGCAGCAAGGCCGCTGGCCTTGACCACATAGGGGGGCTTCATCTTTTTGAGAAAAGCCAAAGCGTCGCGCACCTCACCCTTGCCGAAGGACCCAAATTTGGCGGTAGGAATGCGGTGCTTGTGCATGAATTCCTTGGCGAATTTCTTGCTGCCTTCGAGCGAGGCACCCTGCTTTCCTGGCCCGATGACCGCCACGTTGGAGAGGCTTTCGTCGGCAGCGAAATAATCCGCAATGCCGGCCACGAGTGGACCCTCAGGGCCCACCACCACCATATCAATGCGCTGGGTCTTGACACAATCTGCAACCGCATCGAAATCCATGGGGTCCACGGATACATTCGTGCCCAATTCTGCCGTTCCGGCATTGCCGGGTCCGAAAAAAGTGGCGTCCAAAAGGGAACTTCCCGAAATTTTGAGGCCGATGGCGTGCTCGCGACCGCCGGATCCAAGAATGAGTACTCGCATGGCACCTCAAAACTACCTTCGCCCCGGTCCGGGATGATTCATTGTTTTCAACACCGTACCACAAGTGCTCACCAATCCGCCCACAGTCCAACCTTGATTTGACCGATAACGGAAACAGCAAGACCTCATTGCACGCTGCTGCGCCCCCCCTCCTGAGCGTGGTGGTCATCACGCGGAATGAAGCGCAAAACCTGCCGCGTCTGCTCGAATCGGTCCGCGAAATCGCCGACGAAATCATCGTCTTTGACTCGGGGAGCACAGACGGTACGGTTGGCCTTGCCGAGCAAGCCGGCGCCAGGGTGGTCAATTGTGCGTGGGAAGGGTGGTCCGCCACAAAAAACAAAGCCAACGCTGCAGCCACGGGGCAATGGGTGCTGAGCCTCGACGCTGATGAGGCCCCCGACGCAGCGTGTTCAGCGGCGATTACGCGCCACATGGAAGGCGGTATCCAAACAGCGAGCGGGGCATGGCGGATTGGAGAAGTCAACCGCATGACCAACTACTGCGGCCATTGGGTGCGGCACAGCGGTTGGTTTCCAGATCGAAAGGTCCGGTTGTGGCCCCGAGGTACAGCCCATTGGCAGGGCGCCATCCACGAGTTGCCCGTGTTTGATCAGCCCACGGTCATCACGCGGTTAGCGGGTGTTGTGCAACACTTCAGCTATCCCCAACGTGCAGACCACCTGTCGCAAATAGAAAAATTCGGGAGTGCTTGGGCCCGCGACAAGTTCGCTTTGGGCTACGCCGCGCCCCGTGCGCTGGTGTTGCTGAAAGTGGCTGCACAATGGGCCAAGACCTTCGTTCTGAAACGCGGATTTCTGGACGGGCACACGGGTTGGACCATCGCCCGTTTGAGCGCTTGGGCCACCTGGCGGAAGCACGCGCACCTCAGGGAGCTCCACCGCAATCAGCCATGGGCTCCCCGCCGCGTCCTCATCAGCCGCACAGATGCCCTTGGGGACCTGGTCCTGACCCTGCCCATGGTGGCGGCATTGCGCGCGCGTCATCCTGACATTGCCATCGATTTGCTGGTCCGGCCTTATGCAGCACCTCTGGCGCAAACGGCCTTGGGAGTAAACCGCGTCATCCGTTGGGATGAAGAAGCGGCCGGCGATGCACGGGGCCAAGGCGCAGAACTGATGCGCTCGGGGCAATATGATGCCGCCGTGCTGGCTTTTCCAGACCGCGGCGTCCTGGCGGCTTGCAGAAAAGCCCGCATACCCATTCGCATCGGCACCGGCAGGCGGTGGCACAGCTTTTTCGGCATGACCCACCCCAATTGGGATGGGCGGCGGGATTCCGGTGGCCATGAAGCTTGGCACGGTCTGCGGCTGCTCCAGCCGTTTGGGATTGAACCGGGTGACGCCTTTCGCTCAGCCGTGTACCTGCAGGCGCCGGATGCCGGGGTCGAAGTCGAGGAAGCCCTGAAAGCCATGGGCAAACCCCCGATCCTCCTGCACCCCGGTTCACACGGCAGTGCCGGAAACTGGCCGCAGCAATGCTTTGCCGAATTGGCGCTCTTGTTGGCCCAATGCGGCGAGGTGGTCGGGTTTACGGGAACCGAAGCTGAGGGCCGGGCATTTGCAGATGCGGTGCCGCAACACCATGGGATTGTGCCGCTGTTCGGCAAGTTTGATCTCAAAAATCTGCTGGCTTTGCAATCGCGTGCGTCGGTGGTGGTCGCCTCGAGCACTGGGCCGCTGCACACCGCAACCGCCATGGGCACGCCGGGCATTGGGCTCTATGGCACCACGCCTCCGGAATGGGATTTGCGATGGGCCCCCATCGGGCCGCATGTGACGGTCATTTCCACTGCGCGTTTGAAGGCGCATGGGTGCCTCGACATTTCGGTGGAAGAAGTCTTTGAAACCGTTCTTGCCGTCAAGCGGCAGGGCGGTGCGGAATGAAAGCCCCCCAGGCAAAGGCGACAATGGCCAGGGTGACGCCGGCCTGCGTCTCCAAGGTGTCCTCTGTAAAGCAGCTGAGGGCGAGGAGGAGCAATGCCGGGCGGGCGGGGTGGCATGACCACATGGACCCGAGCGCAACCAGGAACAGCAGGACCCCAACGAGCCCGAGCGACAGAAACAAGGTCAGGTACTGATTGTGCGGTCTTTTCCTGCTGTTGAGCGGCCAATCGGGAAATTCGCGGTCATAAGCATTGGCCAACTGCACCTCAAAGGCGCCTGTCCCCACGCCCATCAGCCAAGTTTGGATTGGCGCTTTCTTCACCGCCGCGACGCCCGCTTGGAAGTACACCGTGCGAGAAAGGATACTGGCATCGGGGGTTTTGCGGCCATCCCACCAATCTCCCCAATTGTATTTGAACCGGTTCCAACGCTTGTTCCAGCCGTTCCCCGTCAACTCCACCACGGAAGGCACGCCGGAAGCAATGGCCGCTACTTCAGCGGACGACAACCCCAAGACGCCTTCCCGGTCTTTGGGCGCCCCCTTCGAAGCCAGAAACCGGACCAAAGCACCCTGAATCGAATCCACCGGAACTTCGCTGCGCTGCTGCCAGGTTGTGGTCAATTCACCCCAGGCAATCACCGTCCAAACGTGGTGGCCATTTTCCGTGACCGACCGGTCCATTTTGTGGATATATGCCTCTCCCGCTGCTGAGCGTTCGGGCAGCGATTCCCCGTCGGGCAGTGCGGTGGGCAGCGCCAAAATACCCGCGGCGACAAGGGGCAGACCAAACATCGCCAATCGCGCACCGCGGCGGCGCACCTCCGCGGGAGCAGGCCACGACTGCACACGCGACCGTTGCGCCGGGAAAACACCCATTCCTGACCACCACCAAGGGAGCAAAACCAAGCCGGCCAAGATCCCGGTTAATCCTTGGGTCCAGGTCCATGCGAGCACAGCACCGGTGATGCCGACCCCCTTCCATGTCGGTCCCAGTCTGTGGAGGACCCAGGGGAGCAACAAGGCCCACCACAGGCCGAACCGGATGTGAGATATGAACCGGGATGCCTGCCTGCCTCCGGTGCTGCCCCCATCCATCAAATCCAGCACCACCACGGCCACTGTGGCCAGTGCTGCGGAGAATACAGCCAAACGCAACACCGTGTCTGCCACGCGCCCGTCCGGAACCTGTGCCTCCCTGGCCATGACGACCATGGCCAATCCTCCCGCCACCAGCGGCAATTTGACCCTGACGTCGTTCAAACAGGTCTCAAAACCTCCGCCCCACAGACAAGAAAAACCGGACCAAGCCACGAGCAAAATCAGGGCGGCACCGCCCCACATGAGTCCGCGCTGCGCTTCACCGCTTCGCGGCGCCCCAGCGAGCCGAATGGCCCTCAAAATGGCGGCCAACCCTAAAAAACCCGTAGCCACACTCATGAAGGCGTTGGACCAAGGATAGGCCAACGCCAGCGCTCCCCATGCCCAACCCCAAGGGATGACCGGAAGCTGATGGGTCTTCATTCGCGGGATGGTACGGCCTCCGAATCGGCCTGCTCGCCCCACCCGATCACGGATGTCATTTCATCGCCAAAGACAGTGAGGGCGCGGTTCACCGTGGGGTCCCGCTTCAAGCTGCGTTCGACCATGCCCGAGGCGTAGTGGAAGCGCAGCACCACCTCTTCCTCCAGGGTTTGGCGGATCTCATCCTCAAACAGGGCGAGGTCGCGGGTCAAGTTGGGCGCCAACGCGCCATCCAGGCTTTCAATCGCCTCACTCGCAACGCCTTGATATTGCTCCAGCACCACCACCTGTCGCAGTTCTTCGAGGGCCTTCATGCTCTCGGTGCTGTATTCAAAACCTGCGGATTCGAGATGCGAAAGGAACCCGGACCAGTGCGCATCGGACATGCGATAAGAAACCGGGTCTGGCACGTCCGTGCTGTCGAGTGAAGCGGCCACTTCCGTCGCATAATTAAACACCGCATATTCACCGAGCAGCCGCTCGAGCAGCGTCGACATGAAGGGCACCTCCACCTCGATGTCTGGCTGTATGCCACGGCCTTCGACAACCGGCCGGCCTCCAGTGGTCTGAAACATGCGCAGCAAGGTGTCTGATACGGCCGTTGCCTTGCCTTGTGCGTCGCGCTTCCCTCCGTAATCCAGGCGCTGAATGCACCTTCCGCTTGCCGTATAGTACTTGGCGACAGTCACCTTGAGCCGGGTGTTGAACGCCATGTCTTTGGTCTGCTGGACCAGGCCTTTTCCAAAACTCTCCATGCCGAGAATGACCGCGCGATCGAGGTCTTGGAGCGTGCCGCTCACAATTTCCGAAGCGCTGGCCGATTGGCCGTCGATCAGCACCACCAAGGGCATTTTTTCTGCTGTCGGACGCCCCAAGGCTTTGTAGGACTTGTTCCACTGGTCGCTCTTGCCCCGGGTGGAGACGATTTCGGTTCCCTTTGGCACGAAGAGGTTGACGATGCTCACGCTCTCCTTGAGCAATCCGCCACCATTGCCCCTCAGGTCAAACACCAATTGGGTCATGCCGGAGGAGTCCCGCATCGACATCAGGGCTTTGCGCACCTCGCCCGCCGACCCTCGCGTGAATTTGGACAGGTAGATGTAGCCCGTGGTGTCATCCAGCATACCGGAATATGTCACGGCGGGAATCCGCACTTTGGCCCTTTCGACCATGAGATCCAAAACCCCTCCACCGTAGGGCCTCTCGATGCGAATGGGAATCTCGCTTCCCGACTCTCCTTTGAGCAAATCGCCCACATCCTCGCCCTTCAAGTCTCCATCCAATGCCCGGCCATCAACGGCCAGGATTACATCTCC
>DGOE01000165.1:14765-17014 GCA_002389295.1 Flavobacteriales bacterium UBA4474
TAATAAACGGTGTAGGGGTCCAGCTTTTCCAGCATGGCTTTAATGGCCACGCCCATGAGGGTACCGGGCTCGGGCTCCTCCACGTAGAACTCGTGAACCCCCTTGAAGACCGAAGTGAGGATTTCCAAATGCTTGGTCACTTCGAAGTACGTGCCGGAAGGACGGATGGCCCGCATACCGAGGATGGCCACGGCTGCCACCAGCGCAACCGTGAGTGCCTTGCGGCGGAATCGGATCGTCTTCATGCTCCTTGGTTCGTTGTGGCAGCGCTCATGCGGTTCAACATCTTGACCATGCCACGCTCCACTTGCTGGGCGCTGGGCAGGTCACTCCCCACAAAGATGAGCACGACAGCCCATTGCACTCCTGAAGGAATGTCATTTTCGATGATCTGTCTGTGGTGGCGCCAGGCTTCCCTCATCAACCGCTTGACCCTGTTGCGGTCTACTGCGCGTTTGAACCGGCGTTTGCTGACCGTAAAAGCGACGCGGGTAGGCGCATGGCCTTCGGGGGGCGTGCTGGCAAAACGGGCCACTATGGGAAACCCTTTTGCCGTGCCACCATCGGCAAATACACGGTCCATAACCACCCGGCGCTTCAGGCTGCGGTCCCGGCCTTGCTTGAGGTCGGGCTGGAGCGGTGTGGTGCCTGCAGGATTCAGTCCTTTCCTTGAATGTGGTTCTCGATGGCCATGCTCATCGATGGCGCCTTCGGATTGGGTGCGGCCACGTCAATGCGCAAGGAGCGGTCTTCTGCCGCTTTGCGCGTGGTGGGACCAAAGACCGCAATCTTGGTTTCTCCCTGCACGAAATCAGGGAAGTTCTTGTAGAGGCTTTCGATTCCGGACGGCGAGAAGAAGACGAGAATATCGTACTTCACATCCGACAGGTCCGACAGGTCGCTGCACACCGTTTTGTACATCACGGCGCGGGAGTAGTTGATTCCGGCTTCGTCCAATGCGATCGGGATGCTCGACTTGAGGATGTCTGCGCAAGGCAGGAGGAACTTCTCCTTCTTGTGCTTCTTGATCGAATCGATCAATTCCGAGAACCGCAGCTGACCGTGAAAAATCTTGCGCTTGCGGTATACGATGTACTTCTGCAAATAGTGGGCCGTGGACTCGCTGATGCAGAAATACTTGGTGCTGTCGGGCACGTCGTACCGCAACTCTTCGGCCATGCGGAAGTAATGGTCTACCGCATTTCTGGACGTGAAAATCACGCAGGGGTGTTCCGCCAGGTCTATCCTATCCTGCCTGAACGTCTGACCATCCACTCCCTCTACATGGATGAAGCTTCTGAAATCAATCTTCAATTTCAACTTGTCCGCCAGGTCGAAGTACGGCGACTTCTCTGTAGCAGGCTTGGGTTGTGAAATCAGAACAGTCTTGATCTTCTTGCCCATGAAATTTACCATTGCCAGGCGCGGACCAAAACCGCAACCGGGAGGAATTCGAGGGCGCAAAGGTAGAAAATCCCTTCGACGGGGTGGCGACTCAACCGTGTAATCCGACTGAAGGACCTGCGGTGCCTGAGAATCCAGCTGCCTGCCCATACCGCTGCTGCGGTGTATAAGCCAATAAAAGAGGCCTCTGGGGACCAGATTGTCATACATAAACCTATGGGCGCAACCCACCAAGCCATGGCCTCCACCAAGTAGCGGTGGCCCAGTGCCCATTCCCTTCCGGGGATCTCGCCTGAAGAGATGCCCTCCCACAGACGGGCCGCGCACCAACGGATCAACATCAGGGTCCCCCACAGCGCCCAAAGTCGGGCGACGGCGGCCATGCTCAGTTGTGCACCAAAACACCTGTGGGACATCCCCGCTACGCCCAACGCCAAGGCCAATCCTGCCATGGAATTCTGCAACCACCCTGAATACCATGGCGCCGTGAAATCACCCCTGGATTGCAACAGCAACCTGTAATCGGTCAATGCCCAGCCCAAGTGCGTGAAATACTTGGGGCTTGATTGGCGGAAAATGGCAAAAGCAACGGCCACTGCGCACCACGCCGCCCACCACCATTGAGGTGGGGTCCAATCCATTGGGCGCAGGGCTCCTTCGAACACACGCACAAGGTCGGCAAGGGGAGCTTCTCATGAGCGCCTGTGCAGAGAGCTTATTCAACCTTTCGGAATGGAATGCGCCATACTTTTCTTCCGCGGCAGGTGCCCGCCCACCATCGCACATCACACAGCACCTGTCCAGCAGACCGCAATGGCCATGGCTGGCCGGCCGTTGGCAGGGTC
>DGOE01000150.1 GCA_002389295.1 Flavobacteriales bacterium UBA4474
GCATTCACCCTGATGTCGGGCGCAAATTCAGCCGCCATCGTGCGCACAAGGCCTTCGACAGCGCCTTTGGCCGCCGCAATCGAGGCGTGAAAACCCATGCCGGTCTGCACGGCCACCGTGCTGAAGCCCACCACACCGGGGGCGCCCGTGCCACTGGCGGCCCCCGCCTTGAGCAGTTTCAGGTTGGCCTGCACCGTCTGCAGGAACCCCATGGCATTCACCCGGAAGTCTTCCATGACCTGCTCGGCCTTGACCCCCCGCACGGGCTTCAGCGAAATCGTTCCAGGGCAGTACACCAAACCGTCCAAGCGGTCGGTGAACGCAGCCAAATCGCAAGGGTGCGCTACGGCGTCAAACACCAACCCCGTGTACTCCCCAGCAGCCTGCGCTCCCGTGCGGGAAACCCCGATCACGCGGTGCCCTTCGGCCAACAGCTGTGTCCGCAAGGCCAAACCAATGCCCTTGCTGTCCCCGATGACAGCAACTGTCCTCATGGCTTGCCACCGTTGCCGAGGGCCAACAACTTGTCCTCGATTTCTGCGGCCTTGGCCGTCATCTCATCGCTGCGCGTGCGGTCTACGGTACTGAGGCGGTGCGCCTCTGACAACAACCGGGCGTGCTCCTTGCGCAGCTTCTCCACCGGGTCCTTCTTGAACATTCCGAACATGCCCTCACAACAAGCCGAGCGGGCTTCAGGTTCCCACAAAAAGAAAGCCGCCCCGGAATCCGGGGCGGCTTGCCAATATCGGTGGAGGCACAAAGGCCTCTAAATCACTGCTTGTTGGTCGGTCCAGCAGCTTCTTTGACAGGCGCACCCACCTGCTGAGCTACGGCTTCCACCTTGCCCTTGATGCGGATCACCTTGGTCGGCTCGTTGGAGGCGTTGGAGGTGATGGTCACGCTCTTGTTGATCGGTCCAACACGCTTGGTGTCGTACTTCACCTTGATGGAGCTGGTGGCGCCGGGCATGATGGGGTCCTTGTCACACTGGGGCACCGTGCAACCGCAAGAACCCTTGCAGCGGGAGATGATCAGGGGATCGGAACCGTCATTGGTCACCGTAAAGACACAGTTGCCGTCAGCGCCCTGGTCGATGGTGCCATAATCGTGCACATCCTTGTCGAGATTGAGGACAGGACCGTTGACCACTTCTTGGGCTCCGGCGAGGACAAATCCGCCGAAAACCACGGCGAGGGTGAGGAAAACCTTCTTCATATTGAGGATTGATTGAATTCTATGATGAAGATAAAGCGGGGAATCTCCTTCTTCGGGTAAGGTTAACGCGATTTTAACAGGCTAAATTTGGCGCCGCATACGTTCCATTCGCCTGCGCCATGGCCCAAGAGATCCCCTCCCAGTACGACCCCACCACCGTCGAAGACCGATGGACCCAGACCTGGGAGGACGCCCAAGCGTTCCGCAGTGTCTCCGATGACCGCGAACCTTACACGGTGGTCATCCCCCCACCCAACGTGACCGGGGTGTTGCACATGGGGCACATGCTCAACAACACCATTCAGGACGTCCTCGTGCGCCGCGCGCGGATGCAGGGCAAGAACGCCTGTTGGGTGCCGGGCACCGACCACGCCTCGATCGCCACGGAAGCAAAAGTGGTGCACAAGCTGCGCGACCAAGGAATCAAAAAGTCTGACCTCAGCCGCGATGCCTTTTTGGAACACGCCTGGGACTGGACCCGCGAGCACGGCGGCATCATCCTGAAGCAGTTGCGCAAACTCGGCGCCAGCTGCGATTGGGAACGCACCAACTTCACCCTGGATCCTCACTACAGCCGGAGTGTCATTGACACCTTTCTGGATTTACACGCCAAGGGGCACATCTACCGGGGCTTGCGCATGGTCAATTGGGACCCCCAGGCCCTGACCGCAGTCAGCGACGAGGAGGTCATCCACACCGAAGAGCAGTCCAAACTGCACCACGTGCGCTACCAAGTGGAAGGCACCGACGACTGGCTCACCATTGCCACCACCCGTCCGGAGACCATCTTGGCCGACAGCGCCATCTGCATTCACCCCGAGGACGAACGCTACGCCCACTTGCATGGCAAGCGGGCCATTGTACCGGTCGCTGGGCGCAGCATCCCCATCATTCAAGACGACTACGTGGACCGCGAATTCGGCACCGGCTGTCTCAAGGTCACCCCCGCCCACGATCCCAACGACCACGATTTGGGACAAAAGCACGGCCTGGAGGTCATCGACATGCTCAACCCCAACGGCACGGTCAATGCCGTCGGCGGGGCATTCGAGGGGCAGGACCGCTTCGAGGCGCGCAAGACTTTTACCGCTGCCCTCGACGCCGCCGGCCACCTGGTCAAAGTCGAAGAACACCCCAACAAAGTGGGCCGCTCCGAGCGCACCGGCGCCATCATCGAGCCGCGCCTGTCCATGCAGTGGTTCGTCGCCATGGAGGAGTTGGCCAAGCCGGCCCTCGACCGCGTGATGGACGACACCATCCAATTCCATCCGGCCAAATTCAAGAACAGCTACCGGAATTGGATGGAAAACGTCAAGGACTGGTGCATCTCGCGCCAGCTCTGGTGGGGCCACCGGATTCCAGCCTGGTATTACGAAGGCGAACCCACCTCAGCGGAGGCCAAATTTGTGGTCGCTGCCGATGCCGACACCGCAGCCCAGCTGGCCACAGAGGCTGCCGGCCGCGCGATTACCCCCGCCGACCTGCGCCAAGACGAAGACGTTCTGGACACGTGGTTCAGCTCTTGGCTGTGGCCAATCAGTGTGTTTGATGGCTTCTACAACAAAGAAGAAGTCGACTACTACTACCCCACGAACGACTTGGTCACGGCTCCCGAGATCATGTTCTTCTGGGTCGCCCGGATGATCATTGCAGGTTACGAATACCGCCAGGCGCCCCCCTTCAAAAACGTCTATTACACCGGCATCGTTCGCGACAAGCAGGGCCGAAAAATGTCCAAATCGCTCGGCAATTCGCCCGACCCCATCGAGCTCATGAAACAGTACGGTGCCGACGGGGTCCGCGTGGGCATGCTCCTCACCTCTCCCGCCGGCAACGACCTGCCATTTGACGAGTCCCTGTGTGAACAGGGCCGGAACTTCTCAAACAAAATTTGGAACGCCTTTCGCCTCGTCAAAGGGTGGGAAATCAGTGAGGGTGCCGCACAACCTGCGCATGCCGCAGCCGGAATCCAATGGTTCGAGGCCCGCTCCGAACAG
>DGOE01000039.1:0-2962 GCA_002389295.1 Flavobacteriales bacterium UBA4474
TGCCAGCGCGGCCTCTTCATCATCGACAAAGGCGGCACGGTGTGGTTTCAATCCTACCACTTCAAGCCGATCGGCCGCGACCTCGACAGCGTCCTCCGCGAACTCGACGCCATCCGCCGCCTCCAAATCGACGGCCAACTCTGCATGGCCGGCTGGAAGGGCTGATCTCAGAAAAGTCGGGGCAGCGCTTCTCCACCCTGGTGACAGAAATGCCCTTGATTTCCTGAAATTGAGCGGATTGTAGATATTGGAGCATGAATCAACTCCATATCAAATCTGCTTTCTTCGGTTTCATTTGCGCCATGGTATTGGCCGGGATTACCGCATTCGCATCCACTGATGCCTCCACCAGCGAGACCAATATGCCGTCATTGGTAGAGCGGGCCGTCGAAGTTCCTGCATCCGGTTGGTCAGACCTTGGCGGCGCCGTGTACAGTCCGTCTGAGGGCATTTTCCAAGTCGTCTATGGCGATTTCGGCAATGGAGACGAATTCGCCATTGTAGAGGTCGTCGGCTTTTGAGCCCCAATCCATCAACGAATCCAACGAAGGGTCAGGAGCTGTATAGCCAGCGGCGGATGTAGGCCTCGAGGCGGTCGGCGGTATTGCGGGCGCAGCGCATCTCGACGCTGCCGGAGGCCGTTTCGCCTGCGGCATCCGTCCAGCCACACCACAACGTGAGCCGGTCGTTGGACCCTTCGGGTACACGGGTGATGCCGCTGACATCGCCCAGGCGCAGCGGCGCACCATAGACTTCGAGGCGGCTCCGGAAATAGAGGATGGCCCCGCCGGCGGTGCGTTCGAAATTGCATGCCGTGCGCGCCGACTCCACACCCACGAGCTCTGCCACTTCGCCCGATCCACCGACGAGTTCCGCGCGGGGCGAGCCCGTGCCGCCGCTGCGCAAAGACGCCCAAAAGCCCAGCGGCTTGCCGGAAATGGCGTGGACCTCGGCCCAGCGTCCGGGGTCATTGTAGGTCAAGTTCCAAAGTCGCATGGCTCCAGTGTCGGCGGTATTTGCCGTCCGCGTCGTAGCGTTCGGCTTGACCGGTTGTGTTGAATTTTCGGTTGGGACGGGGGTCGTTGCCTACGCCCGCCACGTAAATCCAGTTGCCATAATTGCTCGCCGGATCGTGATCGAGGAGCATGTGCTCAAACCAACTGGCCCCCATGCGCCAATCGACGCCCAAGTCGTGCACGAGGTAACTGGCCACGTTTTGGCGGCCGCGGTTGGACATGAAGCCCGTCGCGGCGAGCTCCCGCATATTGGCATTCACGAAATCGCACTTCGTCCGGCCCTCGCACCATGCCTCGAACACGCGGCGGTCCTGTCGCCACTTGGGCGACTCGGGCTTGATGCCACGCTTGTGGAAGATGCGGTTGCCATAGCGCATGGCCACGTAGCGGAAATAGTCCCGCCAGATCAATTCGAAGATGAGCCAATAGGTATCCTCGTTCTTCTCGACTTCCTTCTCGAAAGCGCGCACCTGGGCGTGGATCTCCCGCGGGCTGATGCAGCCGAGCGCGAGCCAAGGAGAGAACTTGGAACTGTAGTCGGCCCCGAGGAGTCCGTTGCGGGTCTTTTTGTAGACGCGCAGCTTCTTGGTCTCCCAGAAATAGTGGTCGAGACGGTCCCAAGCCGCCTTGGCCCCACCCTTGAATGGCAACACGCCACGGGCATCGGCCACCTTGGCCTCCACGCCAAGGCCTTCCATCGTGGGCACGGCATCGCTTTGCAGCCCATTGGGAACCTTCAGGGATTCCGGCTCGGCCAAAGGACCGCGGACCTCGGACCGCTTCTCCATTTTGCCCCGGAAACGCGTAAAGACATCGGGCAACTGCTCCAGCGCGAATGGCAAGTCGTCCGGATGGTACATGGTCAATTGCTCCTCGAGTCGGAGGTCCAGCACTGCCCCCACCTGAGCCTCGCGGTGCAGCTCCTCGCTGGTGTGTTCGGCAGTGGCGAACACCGCCTGTGCACCGTATTCGTCAGCCAACGACTTCAATACCGAAGCGGGATCCCCCTTGCGGATCACCAACGCTCCCCCCATGTCTTCCAGGTCCGCCTTCAGGTCGGCCAACGACTCCAACAGGAACTGTGTCCGGAAAGGGCCGGTCTTGACTTGGCCCCAACGGTCCTCCGCCCAGTACTGCGGGTCCATCACAAAGACGGGAATGACCTCTGTCGAGGCCTTCACGGCCGCATTGAGGGTGGCGTTGTCGGTGACCCTCAGGTCGTTTCGGAACCAGATCAGGCTGCGCATGGTCAGAGGTTTTCGATGTTGGCCAGCACGGCGTCACCGCGCTCCAAAAGGGCGTCGCGCTTCTCAGCGGGCATCTTGTCCCAGGTGCGATAGGCCATGCCAATCCGCGGGTTGCGCTCCAGCTTGGCCCGGTTGCGGGCGTGGAAATGCCAATACAAACTGTTCAAGGGACAACTGTTGGGACCGGTCTTGTCGGCCGCATCATAGCTGCACCCGCTGCAATACGGTCCCATCTTCTTCATGTAGTTGGCCGAGGCGGCGTAGGGCTTGGTCCCGACGATGCCACCATCGGCGAATTGGCTCATCCCCCGCGTGTTGGTGATCTCCACCCACTCGATGGCGTCGAGATAGATGCCCAAGTACCACTGGTCCACCTCATCGGGGTGGATGCCCGCCAACAGCGTGAAGTTGCCGGTTACCATCAGGCGCTGGATGTGATGGGCGTAGCCGTATTCCAGGCTTTGGCCAATGGCGTGGCGCAGGCACGCCATCTTGGTCTCCCCTGTCCAAAACCATTGGGGCAGCGCCTTGTCCGCCTCGAAAAAATTGAGGTCCGCGTATTCGGGCATGTGGGCCCAATAGACCCCGCGCATGTACTCACGCCAACCCAGAACCTGGCGGATGAAGCCCTCGACTTGGGTGATATCGGCATGGTCCGGATCCGTGCGCCATTTGTCTTCCACTGCGCGAATGACCTCC
>DGOE01000039.1:3070-6493 GCA_002389295.1 Flavobacteriales bacterium UBA4474
CCGAACCGCGGCAGGCATTCGTCCACAAAGAAGTCCAGCAATTCCAACCCCTCCTCTCGGGTGACCGGCCACAGAAAATGAGCGGCATCCACCGATCCTATGGTCTCCACGCCACATTCCTTGAGCATGGCCTGCAGGCCGGTCAAGTCATGCTCGAAGAGCAATGGTTCCACTGGACGATGGCCCTTGGGCAATTTCTTGCGGTTGGTGGCGTCGTAATTCCACTTGCCCCCTGCCGGCTCCTGCCCGTCACTTCCAGCCTCCATAAGCACCCCATGGGCCTTGCGCATCCTCCGGTAAAATGACTCCATCAAGTAGGTCTTCTTGCCCTTGAATTGCTCGGCGAGATCGCCTCTGGCGGTGAGGAAATGATGGGTATCACACGCTTCAGCCCTGTCGCCCAGCTCCGAGGCAAATGTCCTCAACTGCTCATCGAGGCGCCACTCATCGGGAAGCTGGTACGCAAAGCGTTCACAGCCCTCTTCGGCCATCACCATCCGCACATTGGCCTCCAAACCTTGGGTGTTGCGCCCTTCGTCCAGCGCGAGGTACACCACACGGTGCCCTTCCGCCTGCCGGGCAGCTGCGAAGGCCCGCATGGCCGCGAAAAAAGCCAGCACCTTCTGGATGTGGTGGGGCGCATAATCCGTCTCCTGCCGCATCTCCGCCATCAGGTAGACCGCGTCATCGGACACCGTTTCAAACCAAGGATGGGACGCGTTCAATTGGTCGCCCAGGATGAGACGCAGCGTTTTCATGCAGCAGGGGAAGATGTGGACGAACGGCGGCACCGCTCGCTGCAGTACTTCACCTCGTCCCAACAGCGCGCCCACTTCTTGCGCCAATCAAACGGACGTCCACATTGGACACAATCCTTGGAGGGCAGATGCGGCTTGCGGTGCATGTGGATAGAACACCATCTCGTACCAGCGGTTCATCCGCTCATGCCCCTAAATTGAGCGCAGCAAATCACGACACCTTGTTCTCCAACCGCATCGGTTTCGGCCCCCGCCTGGGCGCCGCCCTCCTCGACATCGTCTTTATCATAATCTTGCTCGTGCCCATCTCTCTTCTGGGGGACAAGCGCCAAGCCCTGCACGACATCATCGGCAAGACAGCGGTCTACAAGAAGTCCGACATCGCGGGATAACCCTCCTGTCCCTTTTCAGGGACCTTCAACGGTTGGGCAGGACCAGCCAGCTGAAGCCGACCGCCGTGTAGTTCATGCTGTGGTTCAATCCTGTGCCGTAGCTGATGTCCCATTGCCATGTGTCGCTGGTCAGCAGGGTCAAGCCCGCATCGAAACTGGCCCAGTGGGTTCCACTCGGGCCATCAATCTCTCCATAAGGCTCGAAATACAGGCCGAGCTTGTCGTTGATGGCCTTGCCCACCGCCAGTGCGTAGGTGGCTGTACCCCTTCCGTTGGCCAGGTCATACCCCAGGTTGTAGCCGAGTGCCCAATCGGGCCCGACGTCGTGGCTGATGCAGAGCTTGTTGACCATGCCCCAATCGTAGCCCGTGATGCCCACATCACCTGAAGGCGCCACAGCATGCCCCAAGTAGGCGACCTCGGTCTTGCTGCCTTCGCGCTGCCAAAGCTGGATTTTGGTGCCGATCTGCACATCGCTCGTACCCTCGGCCAGCACTTCATCATTGCCGAAAGTCTGTTGGTTGATGCGATCCAATTGGTGGACCACCCTCAACTCGAACCCCTTGAGGATGCTCACGCGAAACAGCGAATTCGGCAGGGCCAAACTCCGGATGTTGCCTCCGAATCCCTGTTGCCATGTGCTCGAAAATCCGCACTCCCATTGAAAAGAGCCCAATGGCACCACGGCTGAACTCTCCGTTTGGTCAGGGCGGTCCGTATTGATGACCTGGGCTTCCGCCCAAGCCGGTGCAACGAGAAAAAAGAAAAACAGCAGCCTTCGCATGGCGCAAAGATGCACCATCACGTGTCATCCCTTCAGCGCCTTGAGCTCAGCCCAGGTGGAGGGAATCGGGTTGGCCGTCACACGGGCCGGAACATCTTGATCTGCCAAGAACTTGAGCACAAGGTCATTGAAGAGCTCAGGAGCTTCAATCGAACAGACATGTCCGCAATTCTCGATGACGGCCAGGCGCATGTTCTTCTGGGCGCGGGCAAACTTCTCTGCGGCACCGAAGAAAATGTGGTCCTGTGAGCCCATCACCACCAACCCCCGCTTCTCCACCGTGCGGTTCACATAGGCCTTGATCAACTGGAAGAAGGGCTTGTACAACTCGACCCACTTCAGGTACTCACCGGGCGTCAAGGTTCGACTCTGTCTGCGAAAAATCCATCGGCTCAAACGGTGATTCCGGCGCGGAAGGACGATGAAACTGAACAACCAGTAGATGGCCCGATACGGCAGCACATGGTTCAACAGCTTGCCACTGTGTACGAACCAATGCATCAGTCGGGATCCATCGAAAATCGCACCGGCCATGACCATGCGGTCGATCAGCTCGGGTCGCTCAATGTCGATTTTCTGCAAAATGACACTGCCAATACTCAGCGAAACAAAGTGGGCCCGCTCGATGGAAAGGTGGTCGATCACCGCCAAGATGTCTTCTCCTACAATGTCAAAATCGTATTGGGGAAATTCCGGCAGGATGTCCTTGCTGTATCCATGATCTCGCAAGTCGATGAGCAGCAACCTGTAGTGTGGCCGAAACGCTTCGATTTGGTATTTCCATGTCCGGATGCTGCCCCCTGCTCCGTGAACAAACACCAGCCAAGGCGCCTCCATGCCCGCGTCCGAGATGACCTCGTGGTAGAGCAACGTGCGGCCTTCGGCACTGTGGAGGATGGGGCGGGCGGTATCCATGAAGCAACAGCGAAGGTCGGGAAGGTTGAGGGTTTTTCATCAATCCATTGGCCGGGCCCCCACCACGACATGCCGCCGCAGGATGCGCGCACCCTCCTGCTTCACCTCGGGATCCTTTCGGTGCGCCCAAAGGCGCTCCCTCGCAGCGCGCGAAGCCTGCTCCAGGGACACGATGGGAAAGGGATACCGCTCGCCCAGCCGCAGGTCCAAGAGCGCAGCCTCAATGGGCGGCATGGTCCACGGCGCAAACACATAAGGTGCAGGGACATCCTTCAATTCAGGCACCCATTTGCGGATGAAATGCCCATCCGGATCATGGTCCTCCGCCTGCTTGACCGGGTTGTAGATCCGCACCGTATTGATCCCGGTGACACCCGCCTGCATTTGAAATTGGGGGTAGTGAATCCCCGGCTCAAAATCGAGGAATTGGCGCGCCAAATGCTCCACGCCTGCCTGCCAGGGCTGCCAAAGGTGGTGCGTGAGGAAGCTCACCAGCATGGCCCGCATCCTAAAGTTGAGGTAGCCCGTGGCCGTGACGCAGCGCATGCAGGCATCGACCAAGGGAAATCCAGTT
>DGOE01000178.1 GCA_002389295.1 Flavobacteriales bacterium UBA4474
TCACACCAAAACCGGCATCGCACCTCTCCTTCGCCGCCCGGCTCGCCACATCGCGGGGCACCAAGTTGCCAAAGGCCGGATAGCGTCGCTCCAAGTAGTAATCCCGACGGTCTTCCGGAATGTCCGTAGGCCGGATGCTGCCATTGCGGAGCCCCTCCACGTCGGACTCGTGTTTGGGCACCCATATGCGGCCGTCGTTGCGCAAGCTCTCCGACATCAAGGTCAGCTTGGACTGGTAGTGACCGCTCACCGGAATGCAGGTCGGGTGAATTTGCGTGTAAGAAGGGTTGGCCATGTAGGCGCCCTTCTTGTGAGCCTTCCAGGCTGCCGAAACATTGGAGCCCATGGCGTTGGTGCTCAAAAAGAACACATTGCCATACCCCCCGCTGCACATCACCACAGCGTGCGCGCCGTGGCGCTCGACCTCCCCCGTCACGAGGTTACGGGCGATGATGCCCCGGGCCTTGCCATCGACCACCACCACATCCATGAGTTCATGGCGGTTGTACATGGTCACCTTGCCCTTTGAAATCTGGCGGCTCAACGCGCTATACGCACCGAGCAACAGCTGCTGACCAGTTTGGCCTTTCGCATAAAAAGTCCGGCTGACCTGCACACCGCCAAACGAGCGGTTGTCCAACATCCCGCCGTAATCCCGGGCAAAAGGCACGCCTTGAGAAACGCACTGGTCAATGATGTTGGCGCTGACCTCGGCCAAGCGGTAAACGTTGGCCTCGCGGCTGCGGTAGTCACCGCCCTTGATCGTGTCATAAAACAGGCGGTAGACCGAGTCCCCGTCGTTCTGGTAATTCTTGGCGGCATTGATGCCCCCTTGGGCAGCAATGGAGTGGGCACGCCGCGGGCTGTCCTGAAAGCAAAACGCCTTGACGTTGTACCCCATCTCAGCGAGGGAAGCCGCGGCAGAGCTGCCGGCCAATCCCGTCCCCACGACAATCACATCGATGAGGCGCTTGTTCGACGGGTTCACCAGCCGAATGTTGTTCTTGTGGTTGGTCCACTTATCGGCCAGTGGTCCTTCCGGCGTCTTGGCGTCGAGCGCCACGCTGTGCTTGGGCATTTCAGTCATCGCTTCTCGCTTTGCGCCAATCAGGCCTGGATGATATACAAGTACACGACAATGGAAGAGAACAGCACGGGCACCACCACGCTGAATGCCTTGCCAAGGCCACTGATGATTTGCGTAAACCTGGGGTGTCGCAGTCCCATCGATTGAAATCCGCTGGAAAAGCCATGCCACAAGTGGAAGCCCAACGCAAACTGTCCGAGCAGGTAGAGGCCAATGGACGGCAACGCAAGGCTGTTGAGTTCGGGGTTAAAAAAGGCGGCCACCACGGTGTAGAGGTCTTTCACCATGACCCCGTCGTAGTCCACCATGGCCACCTCTCCAAAGTGCATCTGCCACCAGAAGTTCTGCATGTGCGTCACCAAGAAGACCAGGACGATGGTGCCGAGCACCATCATGTTCCGGCTGGACCAACCTGCATTGGTGGAGGGCCGCTCCATGGCGTAGCGCACCGGGCGTGCTTTTCTGTTTTGTACAGACAACACAATGCCATCCGCCAAGTGAAAAAGCACCGCCAAATACGTCAAGTAAGACAGCACCTTCACCGCGGGAAAAGTGGTCATGAACTTGGCGTATTCATTGAATTGCCGTCCGCCATCAGAGGCTGCAGTAAAGAGCTGAAGGTTTCCCGCCAAGTGGCCGGCGAGGAAGAGACAGAGGAAAAGACCGGTCGCCGCCATGGCATACTTCTTGGCGAGCGACGATTTGAGGATTCCAGTTTGGGCCATGTGCAGGGTCATACGGGCGGGACATTACCACCTCGTTGCCTTCACCAAATTTACGACCCGAAGGGCGGGGGCACAACGTGCGCCCCCGCCTTTCACGTACCAAATTCGATGGGTCAGGATTCTTGGGGCACCCGATCGAGCATCAGCATCTCCTGCGTGACGATTTCTGCAGCTACTCGATTCTGGCCCTGTTTGTCCTCGTACTGCCGATAGACGAGGCGCCCTTCAATGGCCACCTCACTGCCCTTGGAGAGATAGCGTGTCATGATCTCAGCGAGTTGGCCCCAAGCGATCACGTTGTGCCATTGGGTGGCTTCCGTCTTCTCGCCTTGGGCGTTGCGGTAGACCTCATTGGTGGCGAGCCTCAGGCTGGCCTTGATTTTGTCCCCGTCGAATTCAATCCTTTCGGGATCCTGTCCGAGGCGTCCGATGAGCAGGACGCGGTTGCGCAGTGCATTCATTTATTGTTGGGTTTTAATGGAATTGCGCCGCAATGTGGGCGGCTGTAGGCGCAGAATCCAACGGATGAAGCCCTGCTTTCGCCGCTGCATGCCAACCGTTTGCACGCGTTAGATTCGCTGCATGAATACCCCTGTCCGGTGCGCGCTTTGCGCCTTGTTTTCCCTCTTTCTCCTCCAAGACCTGGCCGCCCAAGGGTCCTCCGGTGTTTGGGTGGATGCGGTCCCCATGACGCGCCGGCTGTTTGGGGCGAATGACGCCTCGGATATCGCCTTATCCGCAGGTTGGAGCTCGAACACGACGGCCAACGGCTGGCGCGCCTTGATCGGATTTGACACAGGCAAAGAGACGCAGGACAATTTCGGCACCCTGGTTACCACGAGCAATCATCAGGTCGATATCCGGGCAGGAAGACGGTGGATGAAAACGGGTGATGATGCCAAAAGTGCAGTCAGACTGAGCTGGGGGATAGACGCCGTGTTCAAGCTGAACAATGTGGCGGCCCATTCAGAAAACGTGGACTTCTCCGCTTCCAATGAGACCACCAACACCGCTTCCGGTCTTTCTGGTGTGTTGGGTGTTCAATGGGATTTGGCACCGGGATTCCACTTGGTCACAGAGGCGCGCTTGGACGCGTTGTACACCAATGAAACCACGCGGCTGTGGGACTCTTTTTCTGGAGAATTCAAACAACAGGCCGATGGCTGGAACAGCAACCTGAACCCCCCACTGCAGCTCTTGCTCGTCCTGGATTTGTAGTCGCTTCGCGGCCCTTCCGCATGAGAACACTTAAATTGTAGGCAGAAACCACTCATTTGCAATGAAGAACGTCTGGATTCCTTGTCTTCTCCTGTTTGTACTTGTCGCTTCATGCGCCAAAGACGAAGGGCGCATGATGGACCAGCCAACATTGCCGGACGTGACACCCGCATACCGGTCCGAAACCCCACAGATTTTTGGGATCTCCTTCCCGTCCGAATTTGAGGCGCCACGGTTCGATGACCGCGCACAGCTGGGCCGGGTGTTGTTCCACGACCGGATGCTCAGCCAAAACGGCGCCGTCAGCTGCAACACCTGCCACCTGCAATCCCATGGTTTTGCAGAGCCAAAAGCGCTAAGCCACGGACTCCGCCGGGAACTCACCGAGCGCAATGCCAGCCACCTGGCCAACCCCGGGATTCAACTCGCCTACTTCTGGGACGGCAGGGCCACCGACCTCACAACGCAGGTTACCATGCCCATTGAAAACCACGTGGAAATGGGTTTCCGCAGCCTCGAGTCCCTGGTGGAAAGGCTGGACCAATTGGACTATTACGCGCCCCTCTTCACCGCGGCATATGGCGACCCTGAGCCTTCTGTCGACCGCATCCAAGATGCACTCTCCACCTTCCTCAGTGCCATGGTCACCTGCGGTTCCAAAGCCGATGAGGCCATCGCCTCCGCCATGCCTGAATTTTGGGACCCGTGGGGCGTCATGGACGGAAGTCTCACCCTTGATGGCCTGACCGCGCTGGAAAAAAGGGGCTTTGAGCTCTTTCACGGCGAGGCCCAATGCGCCAATTGCCATGGCGGCCCCCACTTCAATGGTTGGGGCATGGACTTCGCTGACATCGGGCTCGACGCCGAACCCAACGAAAACGCAAGTACCTCTGTGAACGCAGGCGGTGGCTTTTTGGGAAACTGGGGGCCAACAGCCATGAAAGTGCCATCCCTGCGCAATGTCAGCCTGACCGCGCCCTACATGCACGACGGCCGCTTCGCCACCCTTGATCAGGTGCTCGATCACTACAGCCACGGCATCCAAGATGTGACCACCCTCGACCCCCGCTTGCGGGATTGGAGTGGCAGTCCCTTGCTGGGAGGGGACATATTGATCGACGTCGGACCGGGCCTCTTTCCGATCAGCATCGGATTGGATGGCAATGAAGTCCCACCTGTACAGTTGAATTTCACCCCCGAGGAACGGCTGGCACTCAAGGCCTTCCTCCACAGCCTGACCGATCATGCCTTCGTCCAAGACGAACGGTTCTCCAACCCTTTCACAACGCCATGAAACTCCTTTACACCGTTTTATTTGCCCTCGGCATCACCTTTTCCGCAGGTGCACAAACACCATTGACTGAAGCGGTCGATTTCACCGTCACCGACCTCGATGGCAACGAGCACACGCTCAGTGAATACCTGGACGCCGACAAATACGTCTGCATCGACTTTTTTGCCTATTGGTGCGGCCCATGTGCAGCACACGCTCCCTACTTCACCGAGATCTACAACAGCTATGGCTGCAATGGCGGCGATGTCATCTTCATGAGCATGGAGTACGAGGGCAGCTGGGACCAAACGCACGATTTTGAAGTGGCCAATGCCGGCGACAACCCCGCTCCCGCCATCTCCGGCGCTGAAGGAGGCGGCCTGGCCGTCCATGGCGACTACAGCATTGCCGCCTATCCCACCTTCATTCTGATCGACCCCGAGTGGAACATTGTGGAGCAGGACATCTGGCCCATGAACGTGGAGATCCTCGACGAAGTCCTCCAATCCTATGGACTTGAGCAAATGACCTGTACTTCTTCCATCGGGGATGTCGCCACCGTCTCGCTCGCCGCTTGGCCCAACCCCGCCAGCGACGCCCTTCAAGTAGAAGTCAAGCCCGGGACCCGCATTGCCTTGCTGGACTTACTTGGCCGGGAAGTCCTGACCACCCAAGCACTGCACAACCGCACCGTCCTGGATCTGACCACGGTGGCAGATGGCAGCTACCTCATCCGAGCGCAAACCTCAGAAGCCACCGAGACCCACAAGGTCATCGTCCGCCACTGAGGCCTCCGCCCATTATCTTCGCGCCGCCGTTCCTTTCTGGGTTCGGCGGCGCTTCATTTACAGCGGTTTCCATCATGTCCACCTCCGCCTCAGACCGACCCATACGCGTCCGGTTCGCACCGAGTCCCACCGGCCCCCTCCACATGGGTGGCGTGCGGACCGCCTTTTACAATTGGCTCTTCGCCCGTCGGCACGGTGGCACCTTCATTCTGCGCATCGAAGACACCGACCGCACGCGGTTTGTAGAAGGTGCCGAAGCCTACATCGAAGAGGCGTTGGCCTGGTGTGGCATCGCACCCGACGAAGGGCCTTCCAAGCCCGGTGAATTCGGCCCCTACAGACAGAGTGAACGGGGCGACCTCTATGGACCGCAGGTTCAAGCCCTGCTCGATGCGGGCCACGCCTACCGCGCTTGGGACACCCCCGAAGAAATCCAAGCCCGCCGGGACGCCGCCGAATCATCCGGCACCCCTTTCCAATACGACGCGACCTCCCGCGCATCCATGCGCAACGACCTTGCGCTAAGCGCAGCGCAAATAGCGGAATTGGAGGCCTCCGAGGCCCCTTACGTGGTCCGGTTCAAAATGCCCGCCAGCGAGGCCGTCACCTTCACCGATGCCATCCGTGGCGCCGTCACCATCGACACCGCTGTGCTCGACGACAAGGTGCTCATGAAAGCCGATGGCCTGCCGACCTACCACCTGGCCAACGTGGTGGACGACCACTTCATGGAGATCAGCCACGTCATCCGCGGCGAGGAGTGGTTGCCCAGTGCCCCGCTACACCAGCTGCTCTACCGCGCGTTCGGCTGGACCCCCCCCACCTTCGCCCACCTACCGCTCATCCTTAAGCCCACCGGCAACGGCAAGCTCTCCAAGCGCGACGGCGACAAGGGGGGCTTCCCGGTCTTCCCATTGCGCTGGAACGACCCCGCCAGCGGCGCTGAAAGCAGCGGATACCGCGAATCCGGTTATCTACCGGAAGCCTTCATGAATATGCTCCTCCTGCTCGGGTGGAACCCCGGCACCGAGCAAGAGATGTTTTCCCTGGACGAAGCGGCCAAGGTGTTCGACCTGGACCGCGTCATCAAGAGCGGGGCCCGGTTCAACCCGGACAAAGCCAAGTGGTTCAACGAGCAGCACCTCCGGTCCACCCCGGTGGCCGAACTCTTGCCCGCCGCCCAAGCCCTGTTTGCCGGCGAAGGCGCCGACTACACCGCCGACCAGACCGCCGCCGTGTTGGACATGATGCTGGAGCGCATCGCCTTTCTCGACGACCTCAAGGCCGCCACCTGGCTGCACACCGCCCCCACAGCCTTTCCCGAGAAAATGCTGAAAAAGCGCTGGAAGGACGATACCGACAGCATCCTACACGAGCTCGCCGACGAACTCCGAGCCGTGGAGCCGTTCGATGCCGGCCCTATTGAAGCCACCTTCAAGGCCTTCCTCGAGCGCAAGGAACTCGGCTTTGGCCAAGTCCTGCTGCCGTTCCGCATCGCCTTGACCGGCGAAGGCGGCGGCCCGTCCATGTTTGCCTTTGCCGCCTTCCTCGGCAAGGAGGCCACCCTCGACCGCTTGGACCAAGGGATGAACCTCATCGCCCAGCAACGCACCGAAGCATGACCGGTCACCGCATCGACGTCCTGGGACAACGGTTCTTCGCGCACCACGGCTGCCTGCCGGAGGAGGCCATCATCGGCCAGGAGTACCTGGTGGACGTGCGCATCTGGGTGGATTTGACCCCCAGCGCCGAATCCGACGAACTCGCCCAAACGGTGGACTATGTGGACGTCCACAGGATCTGCGCACGGGAAATGGCCATCCGCTCCAAGCTCGTCGAGCACGTGGCCGGTCGCATCCTCAAGGCCCTCCGCGCCGAGCTCCCCCTCACCGATACCATCGACCGCATCGAGGTAGAGGTCACCAAGTTCGCGCCACCCATCGGAGGAGACTGCGACCGCATCACGGTTGTCCTTCAGGGATAACCTCCGTCCCATTCGGAATGGGTTCCAATCACAAACGTCATCGCGCGGACCTGCTGATTTCAGGCAACCTTTATGATTGAGAGCCGTCATATTCATACACCAGTTTCACCATGACCAGTCTCTCCAACCCGCACTCAGCGCACATTGTCAAGGGTGTGTGGTCCTTCATGTTGCTCGTTGCCTCTGTCAGCGACATGGCTGGCCAAGACGACTGTCCCTATGACCTGAATGGCGATGGAGTAACTACGGCCAATGAACTGCTGTTCTTCATGAGTGATTACGGAGTAGCCGGCAACACAGACTACGACTTCAACGACAACGGATATCGGGATTTCGAAGATGCGCTCATGCTTTCTCGCCACCTCGGCACCAACTGTCCGCAAGCCGAGGTCCAAGCAACGACTGGAATCATCTCCAGCCTTCTCATCGAACCTGTGGACACCCTTCAGCAGGATCTAATCGACGCCAACGACACCATTCCCGCCGGCGCCGTTACCTACCGGCTCTACGCTGAGGTCAGCAACCCAGAGGTCACCGTTGTCGGCGTGTGGGGCACCGCGGAATTCCCCTTGACGCTCAACGCTCCCGATGGATTGTTCTTCTCGGCACTACAGACTTCCAACAACAGCTATTTCGCATCGAACATCGCGCCCGTCTTTTTTCCCATTTTCCCTACCTATGACAGAGCGTCTTGGTGGACCTTGAACCATGCGCCTGGGGAAGCGTTTCCATACTACCAGCCCCTCGGCAGCACTGCCGATTTCATGGACGATATGGATGACGGTTCCATCCAGTTCGATGCAGACATGGGGGACGGTTGGGTCGTCTTTGACTACATCAACACGTCCATGGAATTGCCGACAGCATCCAACCTGAAATTGCTCGGGCAGTTCACCACACTGGGCCAATCGGGCATCTGCGGGCAACTGAACCTGGAAGTCCGCACCCACTTTGATGGAGCGCCCACCCAGTTCGAACAGGCCTACGGACTGACCTTCTCCACACCTGGTGCAGACAGCCCCTGTGAATCACCGTCCCCTTGTCCCGAAGGAGCCGACCTGGACAACGATGGCTTCATCGGAACTTCGGAAGTCCTGCTGATGTTGGCCGCATTTGGCGATGTCACCAGCGGACCTGAAGACCTGAATGACGATGGCATTGTCAACGTCAATGACATCCTGATCTTGCTCGGGTCGTTCGGGATGGTCTGCGACTGATCAGAACTGCATCTCCGGCACCGCCGCAGGCACGATGAGCGTGCCGGCCGTAGCGGCTTGGATCTCCTCCACGCTCACGCCCGGCGCCCGCTCCACCAGGTGGAAGGCTCCTTCGCGGATGTCGAGCACCGCGAGGTTGGTCACCACCCGCTTCACGCACGCCACGCCGGTCAGCGGCAGGCTGCACGCCGGCAGGAGCTTGGAATCCCCGCGCTTGTTGGTGTGCATCATGGCCACCACGATGTTCTCGGCCGAGGCCACGAGGTCCATGGCGCCGCCCATCCCCTTGACCATGCGGCCCGGGATTTTCCAGTTGGCGATGTCGCCGCCCTGGCTCACTTCCATGGCGCCGAGCACCGTGAGCTGGACGTGCTGGCCTCGGATCATGGCAAACGAGGTCGCGCTGTCAAAGTAGACTGCTCCGGGGAGCGCCGTGATGGTCTGCTTGCCCGCATTGATCAGGTCGGCGTCCACCTCTGCCTCCGTCGGGAACGGCCCCATGCCGAGGATGCCATTCTCGCTCTGGAATTCCACGGAGATGCCTTGGGGAATGTGGTTCGCCACCAGCGTCGGGATGCCGATGCCGAGGTTGACGTACCAACCGTCCCGGAGTTCCTGCGCGATGCGCCGCGCGATGCCATTCTTGTCCAACATAGGTCAATCCAAATGTAGCGCCCGCTCCATGAGCCGGCCGTAAAGGGCTTCAGCAGCTGCCATCCGCTGCGGGCTCGCCCGTTGCTCACTTTCTCGGGTGCGCTGGTGCGCCTGCATTTCAGGCAAGTTGCCCGTCATGCCCGTCAACTCCATCACCTTGGACAGCACCGCCCGCGGTTGGCTGCTCCAAGCCTCATGCGCCACAAACAACACGCCATGAGCATCGACCGTCAAAGCGTATTCGTAGTAATCCAACCAGCGGTCCAGCCAATAATCGATGCTGTCCATCTCGGGCTGGGGGGTCGTCGAGGTTCGGTCCGCCTCCACAAAGTGGAACGGCCGGTGGCCCAAGCCAAACTCATGGTGGGCCAACCAATCCATGTAGGTCCACACAAAGGGGTCCTCCTGCTGCATTTTCGTGTAGCGCCGGTGCATGGCAAGCAGAGAAGCCGCGTGAGCCAGGGGCTGACGAAACATCAGGACAACAGCGAAATCCCGGTTGTGCTTCCGCAACGACGGATACCGGAGCAAAGCGTTGTTGTTTTTGGCCAAATAGACCTTTCCATCCTCCCGGACCAGGCCCTGGTAATCGAGGTAGGCGCCGTGCAAAGATGCATCCACACCATGCGGAACGAGGGCATTTTCCCCGATGTAGCCGCTCTGGGTCGCCATGCGAAAAAAGGGCTCCTCGAGCGCCTCCGCTGAAGTGGCCCCGACCAAAATGCCGTCCCCATGGCTGCGCTCCTTCAGCTCGCCCGCCTTTGGATTGAACACCCGGCGCCATGTGCCCGGTGCAAGCACGAACGGCATGTTCCCATATTGCAGGCTGCTGAAAGCCCCCGTTTCAAGCAGGCGCTGCATCAAACTGGTCGTTCCCGCCCGCGCCAAACCGGTAACCAACACGAATTTCGACGCGGGCAAGCCGCCCCGCTTGCGCCACTTGCGCACCTCGCGGTGGTGCAGCCAACGGTGCAAATTCGGGTTGTCCAAAGCCACGCGGTGGAGCCATTGGTTCATGGGGGAATAGGCCCCCGCCTGCGGTTTTCCCTGAGGAAAAAAGACGCCCAGTGTGCCCCCGATTGAAAGGGCCACAATGCCCTGCCAAGAAAAGAATGCCCCGCCGTCAAGGGGCTCGGAACGCACCCATCCATGAGCCCAAGGCAGCAGCACCATCACGCATACCGCCACAGTCACCCAAAAAATGAACAGCAGAAAAACGGCCAGCACGCGCCCCGTCTGCACCTCGAGCGCTTCCAATTTCTCGTCGTCGTCCCCGGGGGCGAGCATGCCGTCCACCAGGCCCACGCTCTCCGTACCGAGCCGATACAACACCCCCACCCGACTGCGCAGCAGCCAAAATGCGAGGTGGCTCGAAATCCCAATCAGGAGGTACTCCATCACTCGGCAGGAAAGGACTTCAAGACGCGGGTCCAGTTGGGCAAGTGGTGATGCCCATCGTGGTGCGACGGGTGCACGCCCCGATAAGCGACGCCGTCCGGTCCTACCACCCAAAGGATGCCAGAGTTCTGCTCCTCCAAGAACCACATGTCGCCGGGCAACGCCTCCTGCAACCCCTCACTGAACGTCATGATGCCCTCCGCAGCCATCAGGTCGCGGTGAAGCGGCGTGAATTCTCCCGAAGTCAGGTCATACAACGTGATCTCAGAGTGGTATTGGGCCAATTGCACCTGGTCCTTGGACGTCGGATACTTGTCCTGCTTATTGGTGTACTCCCCGACGTTTTCTTGCGTGTTGTTGTTGAAAATGGCCAAGGTGCTGTCATTGAGGATGTCCACGTCGTGCTGTGCGGCCAGCGGACCATCAATCACCCGGATGACCTCGCCTGTGGAAGGCCTGAACTGCAATACGCATTGCAGGTTTCGAAAGCTGAGGAACAGGTCTCCACGCGCGAAGTGATCCGAGCCCGTCAACGCCGGCTCTACGTCATTCAGGTGCAGCGGGTCCTGCGCGTCGCCCGAGCGCAGCACCAAATGATCGAGCCCATTCGCCTGAAGCACCTCCACCATGGAGTGCACCTCCAAAATGTGGCCTGTGACAGCATCAATGCGGGCGACGCTGTTGTCCAAAAACTGGACGGTCTTGTTTCCCATCACATAACGGCCACGGTATCCAATGTGACGGCCACCCCGCTCCCATTGCATGGCACACACCCACAAATGACCGTCTGCATCGGGGTTCAAGGCGTGATGAAAGCTCAGGCTGTCCTGTCGCCACACCACGTTGGATGCCGAGTCCAAACGGAACAGGGGCGTGCGGTTGGTGATGAAGCTGACCACCGACTTGTCCTCGAGCAGCAGCGGGTGATGCATGCGCCAATGGGGCTTGAGCGGGGACAATGTATCGGGTACGGTCCAGCGGTGCAGCTCTTCGCCCGTGCGGAGGTTGCGCACCGCTATGTCACGCCCGTCGGCGGCATTGGAGTAGGCCGTCAAGGTGAGGACATCCGCTTCCAATCGGTTCAGCGCAACGAAATCTGACGGCGTCGGAACAAAGGTTTGCGGCAACGCCTGCACCTCTTCCACCGATGCTTCAAAGCTGTCGGGAAAACCAGAAAGCGCCTCTACCCAGCCGTTGAACACCCCAAAGTCGCGGTCCTTTTTGGCGCGGTGCTTGGACATCCAGCCAAAAGCAGACAGCACGGCCAAAAACACCACCAGCTGCATGGCCACCTTCAGGCCCCATTTGCCCTTGCCTTCTCCGCGGAAAAAGCGCTTCAAGCGCAACCAGACGATGAATCCAAAGGCCAGCAACACCACGCCCCCGATGAGGATCACCACCAACGCCCCGAGGGTCACCCCGCCGCCGGGGCCGATGTATGCAAGCGGATGGGCGGTCATGCTGGGCTCACCGTGCGCTGCTCTATGCGCTTCTCGTAATGGCTGCCCTGGAAGATGCGCTGGACGAAAATTCCAGGGGTGTGGATTTGATTGGGATCGAGCGCTCCGACCGGAACCAGCTCCTCGACCTCGGCGATGGTGATGCGGCCTGCCATGGCCATGGCGGGGTTAAAGTTCTTGGCCGTGGCCTTGAAAATGAGGTTGCCTGCGGTATCGCCCTTCCAAGCCTTGACGATGGCGAAGTCCGCCGTCAGTGCCGATTCCAAAATGTGGGGCTTGCCATTGAATTCGCGCACCTCTTTGCCCTCGGCCACCTCCGTGCCGAAACCAGCGGGGGTAAAAAAAGCGGGGATGCCTGCGCCCGCCGCACGGCAGCGCTCGGCCAAAGACCCCTGTGGAATCAGGTCCACCTCGAGTTCTCCGGACAGCATTTGCCGCTCAAATTCATCGTTCTCACCCACATAGCTCGAAATCATCTTCCGGATCTGCTTGCCCTGAAGCAGCAGGCCCAAACCAAAGTCATCCACCCCCGCATTGTTGGAGATGCAGGTCAAATCTGTAACGCCGAGGCGCACCAACTCCTGGATACAATGCTCCGGAATGCCGCACAGGCCAAAGCCCCCGAGCATCAGGGTCATCCCGCTTTCAATGCCGCGGCAAGCTTCCGCCACGTCTTTTACTGTCTTGTCGAGTGCCATGTATTGATCATTCAAACAAATCCTCGTCGTCTACCTCCACGCCGTCGCGGAAATCGATTCCCCGCGCCTCCATGAGTTCCTTGCAAGGCACGGCCCTGTTTACCCCTTCTGGGGGACGGAAGTCCTCTGCGAGCAGGCCAATCTCCTCGTCGTCCAGCGCCGCTTTCATGTAGAATCCAAAAATCGGCAATGCCGTGTTGGCGCCCTGGCCCTTCGTAGTGGTCGAAAACCGGATGGCCGGGTCCGAAGCACCCACCCAAACGCCGGTCACCAACTCAGGCGTCAACCCGATGAACCAGCCGTCGGCATTGGACTGGGTCGTGCCCGTCTTGCCCGCCATGGGAATCTTCAATCCGTCGTATTCCCTCCGCTCCAGGTCCATGCGCAGCCGGATGCCCGTCCCCTTCGTGACGTCTTTCTCGGCATTATAAGCCCCGTCCACGACGCCCTTCATCATTTCCAGCACCCGATAGGCGGTGGCCGCATCCAACCCTTGGCGGATTTCTGGGCGCGGCTCGTAGATGGTGTTGCCCCTTTTGTCCTCGATGCGGCGGATGATGCGCGGCGCATGCCACACGCCACCGCCGGCAAACGTGGCATTGGCCGAGGTGACCTCCTGCAGAGAGAGCTCCGCCACGCCCAAGGCAATGGAAGGTACCGCGGGGATGTCGCTTTCGATCCCCATCGCATGGGCGAGGTCCACCACCCGTTGCACCCCATAATCTTTGATCAGCTTGGCTGTCACGGTGTTCATGGAGTTGGCCAGCGCGTACTCCAAGGTGACCATCTCGCCGTACTCCATGTCGCTGTTTTCCGGGCACCAGGGATCCTGGCCACCAGGCAACTCTATGCAGGTCTTCTGGTTGGGCAATTCCGTGCAAGGGTCCAGCCCAAGGCGCACCGCTGTCGCGTAAACAAAAGGCTTGAACGTAGACCCTACTTGGCGCCGGGACTGGCTCACATTGTCAAACTGAGACCATTGATAGTCCAGGTCACCCACCCACGCCTTGACCTCGCCATTGCTGGGATCCAAGCTCATCAAACCGGCGTGCAGCAGCGTCTTCTGGTGCCGGATGCTGTCCATGGGCGACATCACCGTGTCCACCCAGCCCTGCAACCCCATGACGGTGGTGGCTGTCGGTGCATCAAACTCGGCATCCAATGCGCGCCGCGATGAAACCGGCCAGATGTGGCCACATCCCCCTTTGCCGGGCCGACAGTAATGCACCCGCTCACCTGCACTGTCCCGCTCAGCGATGTAGAACTTGGGCCGCGCACATTCCGGGCACTCCTTGCCCATGGCCAGCCTGTATCGGCGGCTTTGCTCCACAGCCCGTTTTAAAATGCGCTCCTGTTCCCGCGGAACAATGTCCTCTGAGAATGGCCAAGTCCTGCCCGTAGAACGCTTCAGGTCGCGCCAGAATTCAGACTGCAACTCTTCGCGGATGTGCCGATTGGCGGCCCGTTCTGCATGCTGCTGCAACCTGCTGTCAATGGTTGTGTGGATCACCAACCCGTCCCGATAGAGGTCGTAAGGTGCACCATCTGCCTTGGCGATCAGGTATTCACCCGCCTCACCCTTCTCATCGAGCAAAGAACCAATTTCTGCCCGCAACTTCTCCCGAAAATGCGGGGCGGGTCCTTCATCATGGCTGACCCGCTGAAACCGCAAACCGAGCGGCAGGGCATTCAGACTGTCCAGGTCCGCGCCTTCCAACACCCCGTATTTCTTCATTTGGGAAAAGACCGTCGACCTGCGCTCTGCCACGCGCTCTGGCCGCCGCAATGGGTTGTAGAGGGCGCTGTTTTTGAGCATGCCCACCAACATGGCCGACTCGTGCACTTCGAGGGCGTGGACTGATTTTCCAAAATAAACCTGGGCCGCACTCCGTATGCCCACCGCCTGATTGAGAAAGTCGTAACGGTTCAAGTACAAGGTGATGATCTCATCCTTGGTGTACTGGCGCTCCAAGCGGGTGGCAATGATCCACTCCTTTGGCTTTTGCAACACCGCCCGCTCAAAGAAACCGGTGCGGTCATAGCGCTCGGTAAACAACTGCTTGGCCAACTGCTGGGTGATCGTGCTCCCTCCGCCTCTTTTGCCCAGAAAGGCGATGGCCCGCGCCAGGCTCTTGAAGTCCACACCTGTGTGACTCCGAAACCGGACATCCTCGGTGCACACCAGGGCCTGCACCAAATGCTGCGGAAGGTCTCCGTAGCGCACATCGGCCCGGTTCTCCCGATAAAAACTGCCCAACTGCACACCATCCACCGTGTAGATGCGGGTGGCCAAATCGGTCTTCGGGTTTGCCAGCGTTTCCGTATCCGGCAAATCAGACCCCGCCGCCAACGCCAACAAGCCCAATATCCCTGCTACCGGTGCCAAAAAAGCCGCCCAAAGCAGCAAGCTGGGCCCCACAAAACGGTCTTTTCCGACCCCCTTGGCGCCGCCTTTTCCAGCCGTGACTTTCTTCTTCTGTGAATCGGGCATCTTGTTGCACTAACGGTGAATCTCCTCCTGTGCGGTGGCAAGATGCGGACGAACAGCCGGAAAAGGCGTTAAAAATCACCTCACGACCCTGGGAAACGTAGTTTTGCACTCCCGTCTACTCGGCCTTCGCCATTTCGACATATTCATACGACCACGTCCAGCGCCCGCATGGAAATCTTCATCAAAGCCAGCCAGTTCCTGCTCAGCCTGTCTTTCCTCATCGTGTTGCACGAGCTGGGGCATTTCATTCCAGCCCGGCTGTTCAAGACCCGCGTGGAGAAGTTCTTTCTCTTCTTCGACATCAAAGGCGCCCTGTTTCAGAAAAAAATCGGCGAAACCGTGTACGGCATTGGCTGGCTGCCCTTGGGCGGCTACGTCAAAATCGCCGGCATGATCGACGAATCCATGGACAAGGAACAAATGGCCAAGCCTGCTCAGCCCTGGGAGTTTCGTTCCAAGCCCGCATGGCAACGGCTCATCATCATGCTCGGCGGGGTCACCGTCAACCTCATCTTGGGTGTGGTCATCTATGGCATGATCTTCTTTGTGTGGGGTGACCGTGACTTGCGCATTGACCGACTGCCCTACGGCTTGAATTACGTCGAGCCCCTCGAGCGCATGGGGCTCCAAGACGGTGACATCCTCCTCTCCCTTGGTGACGAGCCTGTGCAAGGAGTGGATGACTTCCGCAGGGCGGCTTTTGGGTCCAATGTGACCCAGGCCGAAGTCATGAGAAATGGCATGAGGCAAACGGTGAATTTCCCCGTGGATCTTGGCCAGTTCCTGATCGATGAATCCGCCAACTTGCCCAAAGGCGAGGCCCCCTTCAGCGTCAACTTCCCAGCATTGGTCGACCGCATTTCCCCGGGTTCAAATGCGGCGGCGGCAGGACTGCAACCCGGCGACCGCATCACCTCCATCCAAAACGTGGCCACGCCCTTCTTCTTTGATGTGGTGACCGAACTCGCCAAGTTCAAAGAGCAGCAAGGCATTGCCATCGGCGTTCAACGAACACCCGAAGAGGTCGGGGCCGATGTACAGGTCGACCGCATTGCCCAACCACTGCCGGCAAACAACGGCAACATCACACTCTACGCCGATGTAGATGTGGATGGCAAACTGGGGTTCTTCCCCGTGCCGTTCGAAGGCCTTGACGGTTTCGAATTCGAGGAGAAGGAATACGGTTTCATTTCCGCCATGGCCGGTGGCGCAGACAAAGCGGCCACCACCCTCACCAACTATGTCTCCTCACTGAAGTACCTCTTCCGCCCCGGCGGATCAAAACAACTCGGCGGGTTCATCACCCTGGGCAGCATCTTCAGTCCCGAGTGGAATTGGCAGAGCTTCTGGAACATCACCGCCCTGCTTTCCATCATTCTGGCTTTCATGAACCTGTTGCCCATCCCCGCGCTTGATGGCGGGCATGTGGTGTTTCTGCTCTATGAAATGGTCTCCGGGCGCAAACCCGGTGAAAAGGTCATGGAGTACGGCCAACTGCTCGGGCTGCTTTTTGTGGGTGCCCTCATGCTGGTGGCAAACGGAAACGACCTTTGGAAATGGTTTACAGGCCAACTTTGACCTAATTTTTTGCATATTGTACCATGGCGTCTTTGGATTTAGCCCACCTCAAGCGCATCGTCGGAGATGACCCCAGCTTTATTCGACAGGTTTTGCAAATTTTCGTTCGCAATACACCTGAAGACATGAAGGCCCTTTTTGACAGTGTCGAGAGCCAAAGCTTTGATCAGGTCTCTTTCTATGCCCACAAGCTGAAGAGCGCAGCCGGCGCCATTGGCTACAATGAAGCCTACGAAGATTTCAAGCGCCTGGAAGTCATGTCCAAGCAAATGGCCCCCTGGCCAGAAATTACCGCTGAGGTCGCCCGACTCAGTGGGCAATGCCAGGCCTGCATGGTTGACATCGAAGACATCCTCGGCGCACTCTGACCCTGTCCGTCCTGCCCTCAGCGCACAGTACGGGTAAATCGATCGCCTGGCCAACAGCGCACCCAACCATCCAATTCAGCTTCAAGCAACCGCTTGCGCACCCCATTGGGTTCCCCCGCCAGCCGCTCCACCACTTCCTCAAATGGCCGAGAAATGTAGGGGTCCAAAGCACTGAGGATCGCAGGGTCTCCTTGCGCATTCGAGGCATCAGCAACATCCAATTCAGGTGCCGGGTCTCGCCGCTTCAACCACCCCATGGCCAGGGGAAGGTCTTCCGGTGCATGCAACAATTCTGCCACCTGGTCGCGGATCAATCGGGCATTGCCCTTCATTGCGTCGGCGCACCACGTGGGTGACAAGGCGAACACCCTGCGGTCATAATCCTGGGCCAAACGCGCCGTGATCAGGCTGCCACCAGGATCACCGGACTCCACCACGACCACCGCCTCCACCAAGCCGGCGATGATCCTGTTTCTCGCAGGAAAAGTGTACTTGGAAGCCGGCATGCCCCAGCGATATTCCGAAACCCAACTTCCCCCGGCATCGAGCACCCTTTCAGCCAGCCGCACATTCGTCCTTGGATGAACAGCGTGCAAGCCATGGGCCAGGCAGGCCACTGTGGGCACGCCCCGATCCAAAGCCATGCGGTGGGCTGTGGCATCGATGCCATCGGCCATGCCGCTGACCATGACCCAAGGTGCGTCCGGCATCCCTTCAAACAAAGCCTCCACCGCAGCGTGGCCCACCGAGGACGCCTTGCGCGTGCCCACAACACCTACAGGCCGCCGCATAGAAAGGGCGTCCACGTTGCCTTTTACAAACAGCACCCACGGAGCATCGGGCAACTGCCCCAACAAATGAGGGTAGCCGCGGCGACCGAGAATCAACGCCACTACGCCCTGCTCAGCCATCGCATCGCGCTCCCGGCATGCCCGGTCGCGGGCCGGCATGAGCATATTCGGTGCAAAGCCGGAAAGCCAATTGGAAAGGCCCACCTCGCGAACGGCGCGCAAAGCGCCTCTTCCATTGAATTTGGGCAGCTGCTTGGCCGTCAGCCAATCCAACAACCACTGCTCAGCATCACCCTCAATAAAACCAATCAAGGGGTCGCGTTCTCCAACCTGTGTCATGGCCGCAATTTGACCGGACAACCCTTCCGCTTGCCCACCTATTCGTCATCGCCGCCATTGGGTTTACATTCGGGCTGACACCCCCACGGTTCTCCATGATCCCATCCCCCTCCTGCTTCTCTCGGCTCCTGATGTCATGCGCGCTCTGCCTGTCATGCGCATTGGCCAACCTTTGCACGGCTCAGGAACAACCTGTTTTGACAGGCACCATCACCGATGCCAGCACGAAAGGTCCTCTTCCTGGCGCCGCCGTGATCCTGGGCACATCCACAGCTTTGACCGATGTGGACGGCAAATTCCAAATCGAACCTGATGCGGCAGGCAACCTGCTTTTGCGCATCCGATACGTGGGTTATATCGGATGGACCCGCACCCTGGAAGCGTGGCGTGGCCAGCAGGTGCTGGACGTGGCGATGGAACCCGACGTCGCCACGATCGGCACGGCCGTCATCTCGGCGGGCCGATTTGAACAAGACCTCGGCGAGGTCAGCGTCTCCATCGATGTCCTCCCCCCCGAATTGGTCAACCAAGGCGCACCCACCAGTGCTGACCAGAGCCTCTCCCGAACACCTGGCGTCACCATCGTAGACAGCGAGCCCCAAATCCGCGGCGGCAGTGGTTACAGTTTTGGAGCGGGCTCCAGGGTGGCCGTCCTGCTCGATGGCCTCCCCGTGCTCAGTGGAGACGCAGGGCGGCCCACTTGGGGCTTCCTCCCACTCGAAAACCTCGAACAAGTAGAAGTGGTCAAGGGCGCGAGCAGTGTGCTGTACGGTTCTTCTGCCCTGAGCGGCGTGATCCAGTTCAGGACCGCGTTTCCTGACCCTGACCCCTTGACGAGGGTGACTGTGCAACACGGCGTCCACAGCAACCCGGGCAACAACCGCCAGTATTGGGACCGGAGCTTGATGCAGAGCAGCACCTCTTGGCTGCACACCCGCCGCCTCAACAATGGAGACGGCATCAGCTTCGGCGGACAGTGGTTGGGGTCGGACGGCTACAAAGGGCCCCAAATCAATCCAACAACCGGACTTCCACACAACCGCAGCTACAACCCCTTTACCGTCGACCATTATGACGCCTCCCGACAGTGGCGCGTCAATGGCGCCTGGGAACACGCGCCAAAAGACGGTGGCTTGGGCTATGGTTTGCGGGCCAATGCCATCTCCGGCGAAAGCATCAACACCCTGCTTTGGGCCGATGCCGACAGCGGGTTCTACGCCGCCACCGACGGTGCAGATACCCGGACCATTCAGCGCATGGTCACTGTGGACCCGCACCTGGAGTTCGCCAACGGCGCGTGGAATCACCGGCTGCAAGGACGCTTTCTCCGCCTCGTCAATGACAACGACAACAACCAAGGCAACGCGTCCAACACCTGGCAAACCGAGTACCGATCCCGGTACCGCACAGAGCACTGGACCGCAACCGGCGGCCTCTATGCGCAAGGAACGCGCAGCATAGCTGAACTCTACAGCGCTGGAGTAGGCGACTCCATCCACAACGCGGGCAACCGCGCCGCCTACATGCAGCTCGATGTGGAACCCGTTCCACGCCTTCACTTGACGGGTGGCGGACGCTACGAGCATTTCATTTTGGACAGCGTCTCATTGGGCCGTTCGGTGTTTCGGGCGGGACTCAACTACCGCTTTGGCCAGGCCAGCTTTTTCAGGGCCAGCATTGGACAGGGTTTTCGGTTCCCGAGCATCGCCGAAAAATTCATCCTCACCACCGTGGGCGGCATCAGCGTTTTTCCCTCACTCGACATTCGGCCAGAGTCCTCAACCAACATCGAGTTTGGCGTGAAACAAGGCTTCCGCTTTGGCCAGGATGGCCAATGGAAAGGCTTTGTTGACCTCGCTGTATTCCAACAAGATTTCGAGAACTTCATCGAATACACCTTTGGGATCTGGGGCAATACAGGAAACGGTCTGCTCGATTTGGGTTTCCGCAGCATCAATACCGGTCGCGCCAGGGTCAAAGGCTTGGAATGGAGCACCATGGGCAAGGGCGCCGTGGGCAATTGGGACGTGCAGTGGCTCATCGGACAAACCTTCTTGGACCCTGTGAGCCTCACACCCGATTCGGTCTATGCCCAGTTCACCGGCAACAGCAACCTGGGCGTCAGTTACAACTCGACCAGCTCGGACACCACAGACAATGTGCTCAAGTACCGCATTCTCAACACCTTTCGCGCCAACCTCAGCCTACAACACACCACGGGATGGACCGTCGGGTGGAACGCCGCCCGCAACACGACCATACAAAACATCGACAAGGCCTTTTTGGACATTGAAGAACTGGGGCTGCTCGAATATGGCCTGATCGATTGGCTGGCAGAGCGGCCCGGCGCGCAATGGCTGCACGACTTCCAGGTCGGTAGAAAGTTCAGCGATCAGCACCACGTGGAACTCATCGTGCGCAATGTGGCCAACCTGAACTATGCCTTGCGGCCACTTGCGGCCGAAGCCAACCGACTCTGGATGGTGCGATACACCTTCACCCCGTGAAGATTTCTGCCATCATACCGGCCCGAAAAGGCGCCACGCGGTTGCCCGACAAACCCTTGGCTAACATTGGGGGGGAACCCATGATCGTGCATACCTGGCGCGCTGCCGTGGCGCATCCCGGTTTTGACAGGGTGTGCGTGGCCACCGACCACGCCGCCATTGCAGATGCCGTCGTGGCAGCAGGCGGCGAAGCCGTGATGACCGCAGACACCCACGCAACAGGCACGGACCGTTGTCAAGAAGCCTGGAACACCTGGGGAGACGAAGGAGCCGTGGTCAACCTCCAAGGTGACGAGCCGTTTCCCGACCCTGAGCACCTCACAGCGGTCTGCGCCGCATTGCGGGAAGGCCAATGGGACATTGTCAGCGCCATGCGGCCCGCAGCGCCGGAAGAAGCCACCATGTCCCACCGGGTGAAGGTCGCGGTGAACGCCCATCAGCGCGCCCTGTATTTTTCGCGGTCTCCCATTCCTTCAGGAGGTCCCCACCATGTTCACATCGGCATATATGGCTATGCGCCAGGTGCCCTGTCACACTGCGCCGCGCTGCCTGCCGGATCGCTCGAACGCAGCGAAAAACTCGAACAACTGCGGTGGCTCGAAGCCGGCATGTCCATTGGAATGGTGACCGTTCAAGACGGCCATTCTCCTGGGTCTGTCGACACCCATGAAGACCTCGAAAAAGTGAGGAAATGGCACGCCATAAACAGAGCGTAGCTCATGCTTTGCCCACCCAACACCTTTGCGAACAGCACAATCGTACTATTTTCGGCTTTAGGTAACAGTCCATGCACGCCATTCCCGATACTGATTTCCTGATCCAGGCATTGCCCCTGCTCCTGCACGACCACGATTGCTTGGTCATTCCTGAGTTGGGCGGTTTTGTGGCGCATCCCGTGCCCGCGCGGTTTGATGGGGACAAGGGAGAGTGGGTCCCTCCAGGAAGAAATGTGGCGTTCAACCCCAAGCTATCGGTGCGCGATGGCCTTCTTGAGCAAGAAATCAGAAGGGCTACGGGCTGCACCAATGACGCCGCCTCTGCCTTGATTGACAAAGAGGTCACCGATCTCAAATTCAAACTGGCTGCCGGCGGCACCCAAGAAATTCCAGGACTCGGTCGAATGTACCTTACCGAGACGGGCCTCGTCGGGTTCGCGCCTGAACCCCGCCTTGGAGAACGTTACGCTCCACCGGGGTTGACCCGCATTCCATGGGCAGACCTCAACGCTGTCGAGACAGAAGCTGCTGACGACCCGGAAACCGGCGATTCACAAACCATAGCCCCGGTAGAAACAGAGGCTGCAGAAACAGCGGAGGCCACATGGGCTGGACAACTGCTTCGCGTTGCAGCCGTGCTCCTGCTGCCTTTGATAGTTGGGGGTTCACTGTGGTGGGGACAATCCGAGGGCGCCCAATTTGAGTTTCAACCCTTCGAACGGACCACCACCACGCCCTATCTCCCGCGCCTCGAGGGCGAAGACATTCGGTTTCCAGACCTTCAATGGGACAACCCTTTGCCTTTTCTCAATGCAGGTGCACCCACGTTGGAGCCTGCAGCCAACAATGAGGCCTTGATGCCTATCCCTATGCCCATGGCGGTAGCTTCAGGGTGTACACACCACGTCGTGGCAGGCACATTCAGCAGCATGCAAAAGGCCGCAGGACTGGCAAGGCGTTTCGAGTCCCTGGGGTACAGCACTTCCATTGTTCCTGGCCCCAATGGCCACCACAGGGTCTCGGCGGGTTGCTTCAACGACGCAAGTCAAGCCGCGGCCTTCCGGCGAGGACTCCAACAGCATCACGGCATAGAAAAGGCCTGGATTCTCATCCTTTGATCCACCGACATTAGATGCACGTCTCCGTATTATTTCCCGTCAATTGGCAACAATACGAGCACATCGTTTTGGACTTCGGTGGGGTACTCTACGAGATTGACCACCAAAAGACCACACGGGCGTTTCAAGCATTGGGGTTCTCCAACATGGACAAGGAATTCCGACATGGCGAACAATCGGTCCTGTTTGATCGGTTGGAGCGGGGTGAATTGACCGACGAGGAGTTCTTACTGGCCCTGCGCAACCGGTGTTCGAGCCAAACCACAATTGAGCAGGTACGCAACGCTTGGAATGCCATGCTGCTCGAATTGCGTCCTGAGGTCCCGACGTGGTTGCATTCACTGGGCGGGCACTTCGACCTCCTGCTGCTGAGCAATACAAACGCCATTCACGCCAGCTATTTCGAAAAGAACATCCTGCAATCCCGGGGCCGCAGTTTTGCTGACGCTTTCCGGCAAATCATTTACAGCCACCGGATGGGCCGGCGGAAGCCCGACATCGCCACCTACCAGCACGTAGCCGAGCAGTTTGATCTGGATCCCCAAAAGACCTTGCTCATTGACGATACCAAGGAAAATGTCGCTGGCGCCATAGCAGCAGGGTGGTCAGCGGTCCACTTCGACATTGAGTCGCACTCCTTCAGGCAATTCGTTTTGGGCGTCGGCTACGAAGACTTTCTCAACGCCTGAGGGTCCACGTGGCATCAATGCCACATGCCCTTTCCTGTGCCCAAGTCGTTCTTTTTGCGCTTTGGCTTCTTCTGGGCATAGCCCAATTCCAAAGCCATGCCCACCTGGGCTTGCCAATTCCCTGACGCCAAAGGCAAGAGCAGCCCTGGCACATGACGGGCCGATACCGTCACGCGGAGGGGCCCCCCGCGCAAGGCAAGCCCGCCACCCCAAAGCCAGCGCTCATCGTGATACTGGGCTTGCCCATGGAGCAATACGTTGCCCCTGAGCCTGTAGGTCAGCCCCAATACGCCGCCCTCCTGCACCCGGCCAAACCGGAACTGGCGATACGCCGTCGCCGAAATTTCAAAAGCATCTGAGGGTCGAATCCTGAAGCCGAGCCTCCAGGTTTCCCGCACTCGCGTGTCGAAGGCAGCCGCCAGACCCGGAGTGCTTTGGACAGAAAACGCCCCACTCAGCGAGTCTTGCATGCCCGCCATCCAATCTTCGAAAGCCCCTGCTATGGAATCCTGGGGAAGAGAATCCAGCTCACCCCACTCCTTGACCACATCTAAACCTTGCAGAATAAACGCGCTTGGATCGACCTCTTTGTGAGACAGTGACTCCAACCAACGAATCCCGCCCCGCCCTTCGACCGCACCCTCCATCTCGAGCCGGGGCGTCACCCGCCAGAGGAAGCCAAAATCAAAAGCGACACCCGCACCTAACGTAGTTGGAATGCCCCCATTTCCAGGCACTTCTATGGTGCCACCCTCCATTATTGAGTCCAGGTCCAACCCTGCAGCAGTAAAGGAGGCTCCGCCACTCAAGTCCCAACTGTAATCCACAGAGTCCGTCGTCCAGACGGCGTCAAAGGCCCCTGTTTGAAAGGCCCCCACTCCATTGAGCAAATGGATGCCCCATCCCAGCCACAACCTGTCTTCCTTGGCCATGGCACCCACACTCAAACCGTGATCGAAATACGCTTGGGCATTCATCCCCATGTCCGAAAAAGCGATAGGGCGGCCAATGTTGTCGGGGTGTCCATTGCCGCGCCAGGCCAAATCAAACAGGTCTCGGTCGTAGTCGAATTGCTGTTCTGCAACCAACCGGCTCCGCAAACGGAATTCAAAACGGCGTTCGTCCCTAAAGCCGAGGGCGATGATGGGCACCTCGGTCCTGAATCCTATGGATTCCACAGCATCCATTTGCTCCAGCAGCGACATCGGACTCACGCTTCCATCGGCGCTGATAAAGTCCAAATATGCCGGGCCGGAGTGGTCTGCTTCCCACTGAAGCCCCGAAAATCCACCCAGCAGCAAGTGCGCTCCCGAGGGGTGCATCACAGCCGGGTTGGACCAGCCTGCCTGCCCCCATTCGGGCAACAATTCAACCGGCCCCAACTGCGCCTGAACGGCACTGGTAAAGCTGAACCAAAGCAAGAATATGAGACCGACCTGTTTCATTTCACTGGGCGATGCGGAGGTAACATTTCGCCCCCAATTCCAATTGTAGGCCTTGGTCTTCGGTCAGATACACCATCTCTCCGAGCGCCGCATCCGGCGTGGAAGACCACGCCCTTAACACGGCACTGCGCACCAACTTCAAACGGTTTGCCCGCTCCCAATCAAAAGGAAAGTCATGTGTAAACACAGCCGGCTCCACTGGCGCACCAGCGGCATCCAAATCCGGCATGGAGAATATCGGCAGTGGAGACAGCGACAGGCTGTCCACAGGGTCTCCAAACTCATCCAAAAACACAGCCGACACCTCCACACCAAAAGGGAACCCATTGTGGACAATCATGCGCAGAGAAGCAGAATCGAGCTCCGTAGCCTCATCGCCAAAATCCATCTCCACATCGACTGTGTCGAGGAAATCCAACTGCTCCACCCGGAAACCCAAGGGGATTTCCGCCCTGAGTTTGGCATTTACATAGCCGTCGGCATCCAAAAAGTTGGGGTTGTCAGGGGTGACTTCTTCTGGATTGGAGCGGACCCATGCGGCAATCGATACCTCCCGAGGCTCCACACTAAAAAAGGACGTGACATTGCTGTTGGTCGCATCCATCAGCCACGTGGTGGTCGAAGGGGATAAATAATCACCTGAAGCGGGCGGCACAAACAGCGGCGGCACGGTGTGGACCAATTCCGACACCACAACACCATCCACCATGGCCAACAGTTCCACAGAGTCCAAAATGGCCGCAAGGCCGAAACCGTTGGTGACTTCCAAGGAGAGGTTGGCCTCTGCCAATGCGACCCCCGAGACCGTAAAACGGTCATCGAACAGCGCCAAGCTCGACGTGCCCTCCTCCAAAAAAATCTGCGAAGACCCAAAGTCACCCACCACGCGCTCGTACACCAGATCCTCCATGCTGAACTGCGCAGCGAGGTACTCACCGGCTTCAGAAGTGTGCCCTGCGTCGTTGATGACGAAAACATCAAAAAAGGCCCGCACCACATTGGTGTCCTGCACATTGAGGTTCTCTGGAATGATGCGCCAACCCGTGAGGTCCTCATTGACCTCAAAACTGCCACCGTCCAACATCGCGTCCGTCCATGCCACGCTCCAAGGCATGCCCATTGGGTCCAACAAATTGGGAATGGTCAATTGACCCTCCACCTGCTCACCCAACGTGGATTGCACGCTGAACGTCAAGAGCCCCTGGGCGAGTTCTACGTCATCCACCAATGCCCCTGGCGGCGAGTCCACAATCATTTCGGAAGTCAGCGTGTCCGACAATACGAGCACATCGCCTGGGTCGGTGAGGTTGATCGCCGAAGCTAGGGGTTCGTCCAACACCAGTTCAGCCGACTTAAAAACCGAAGGCACCAAGAGCCACTCCGAAGCCAAGGTTCCCGTGAAATCCTCGCTGTACACGAAGGCCAACTGACCTCCGGCCATCACCTCTACGGGCATGGTGTCCACACTTCCCGAAAGCGTCTCGAGAATGTCGGCCAAATCAAAGTGCGTGTCCACCAAGGGCACGGCCACAATGGGTGTCCAATCAGGAATCTCGAATTCTTCGGCAGGCGCATGGCAGCCGCTGGCCGCCAAAAGGACAACAAAACAAACACCCAGGGTCACCTCAGTGCTGTCACGGAAAAAGCGCAGACGCATCAACCGCAATTTACGGCGTTGAGGGGCCTTTGGTTACAGTTGTTTCGCCAAGAAGTCTACCCGAGTCAAACGGGGTCTTGCAACAGGTTCAGCTGTCGATGCCCTCCAAATCAAGCATGAAAGCATACTCCAAAGCCACCTCCTTGTACCGACGGAAGCGCCCGGATTGCCCACCGTGGCCGGCATCCATGTTGGTGTGGAAGAGCAACATGTTGTCTCCCGTCTTGTATTCGCGCAACTTGGCCACCCATTTGGCCGGCTCCCAATACTGCACCTGACTGTCCCAGTAACCGGTGGTCACCAACGTATTGGGATAGTCCTGGGCCTTGACTTGGTCATAAGGGCTGTACGACTTCATGTAGTGGTAGTACTCCTCGTTCTTGGGGTTGCCCCACTCGTCGAACTCAAAGGTGGTCAGCGGAATCGTCTCATCGAGCATGGTGCTGACCACGTCAACAAAAGGCACGGCCGCCACGACGCCATTGAAAAGGTCAGGAGCCTGGTTCATCACCGCACCCATCAACAGGCCGCCGGCAGAGCCGCCCATGGCGTAGAGGTGGTCTGGTGAGGTATACCCCATGGCCACCATCGCCTTGCCAACGTCTTCGAAGTCATTGAAGGTGTTTTGCTTCTTGAGCAGCTTGCCGTCCTCGTACCAATGGCGGCCCATTTCCTGGCCCCCCCGGATGTGGGCAATCGCATAAACGAATCCGCGGTCCAACAAAGACAGGCGCACGCTGGAGAAATAAGGGTCCATGCTGCTGCCATAGCTGCCGTAAGCGTACAGCAGGAATGGATTTTCGCCGTTGCGCTCGGTTCCTTTGCGGTACACCATGCTCACCGGCACCTTGACGCCGTCTCGCACCTCCACCATCAGGCGTTCGGAGGTGTAGTTGTCCGGAGAGAAATTGGGGTCCACGACCTCCTGCTGCTTGAGCAAGGTGCGCTCTCCGGTCCGCATGTTCTGATCGTACGTGCTGCTCGGCGTGGTCATCGAGCTGTATCCAAAGCGCAAAATCTCGGTATCAAACCCGGGGTTTGAGCGCGTGCCCGCAGTGTAAGCCGGGTCATTGAACTCCAAGTATTCGTCCTTGCTGCCGTCCCAGCTCATGATGCGGATCTGGTTCAATCCCTCCTTGCGCTCGTCGACCACCAGGTAATCCTTGAAGATGTCGATGCCCTCCAGCAACACGTCATCGCGGTGGGGAATCACCTCTTCCCAATTGTCCTTGGTCGTCGCTCCCACTGGGGTTTTCATGAGACGGAAATTCTTCGCGTCCATGTTGGTGACGATGTAGAAGTGGTCCCCGTAGTGGCTAATTCCATACTCCAAGTCCCGCTCGCGGGGCTGCACCACCTTCCACTCGCCCATGGGCTCGTCCGCAGGCAGCACCCGGTACTCCTGTGAAAGCGTCTGGGAAGTGTAAATGATGAGGTAGGCGTCGCTCTTGGAGCGGTACACCCCGCAGCTGAACGTCTCATCGGTCTCCTCGTATATCAGGACATCCTCCGCGACGGGCGTTCCCAGCACGTGCCGGTAAATCCGATAACTGCGCAGGGTCTGGGGGTCCTTGAGGGTGTAAAACACGGTCTTGTTGTCGGCGGCCCAAGTCGCACCACCCGTGGTCAGCGGAATCTCGTCTTCGAGCAACTCACCTGTGGTCAGATCCTTGAAGCGCACCGTGTACTGCCGGCGGCTCACCGTGTCCACCCCAAAGGCCATCAGGTTGTTGTTGTCGCTGATGCCCATACCGCCCATGGCGAAGTAGTCATGGCCTTCCGCCATCACATTCTGGTCCATCATCACCTGCTCCTCACCGGTACATTCCTCGTATTTGGTCTCCGATCCAGCAGGCTTGCGGCAATTGATGGCGTACTCCTTTCCCTCTTCGTATCGGGAGTAATACCAAAATCCGCGGTCCTTGACCGGCACACTGCGGTCGTCTTTTTTGATGCGGCCCACAATCTCATCGAACAGCGTCTGTTGCAGCGCCTCCGTGTGGTTCATGGTCTCCCCGATGTAGTCGTTCTCTGCAGCCAGAAAGTCCAACACATCCTGCGTCTGGGCATCCGGTGTTTCGGCACTCTTCTGCTCGTCGCTCAAACGCATCCAGAAATAGTCATCGACACGTGTGTCGCCGTGCTCGGTCAATTCCAAGGGAACTTTTTTGGCTACGGGGGCCTGCGTTTTGGCGGTTTTCGACATGTCTTGGTCCTGGTTTGAACAGGCTGCAAAAGTAGCGGCCCCAAACAGGGCCAAAATGAGTGTGGAACGGGTCATGTGGCGAATGTGAATCTCCTTGAGAACCCGCAAATTAGACCAAAAGCAAATGATGCGGTTCCCGTCGGGCTCAAGCGGCGGTAAACGCCTTTAGAGCGCAGCTTCCTCGGCGGTAAACACCCTAAACTCGAAGCGCTCCATAATGGGGTTGGCGAGCAGTTCCTCGCATGCGCGGTGCACCAGCTGCTCCGCCTCCTCGCGGGAGTCGGCTTCGATGTCCAAGGTGATGTGCTTGCCGATGCGCACATTGGTCAATTGACCCAAGCCCATGTTGGGCAAGTTGTTGGTCACGGCCTTGCCTTGGGGGTCGAGCAGGGCGGGAAGCGGAAGAATATCGATGGCCGCGTGAAATACCATGGTGGCGTCTTATTGTGGGGGGCCGGTCCAGCGGACCACTGCCCCAAAAATCGGATACGAAATTAAGGCAAGGACCACGCCCAAAGGGGGCAGGAGTACACAAAGGAGCAACGCCATCCCCAACCAAGCCAACCGCAGCTGATCCCAGCGCTTCACTTCCCCCCATTTCTTGAAGCCCACTTGGGGCCAAGTCGATACCATTCCCAGGGGGAGCAAGGTGGCGCCCACCATGCCAAGCATCCACAGCGATGCACATTCCTGTCCTTCACACCGGGACCACACCCAGAGCAAGGCGCCCCAATACAGCGCTGCAAAAGGAGCGGGAAGCCCCTCGAAATCAAACCACCTGTCCTCCGCGACCGCTTTCGGAGACATCGCCTCGCGGGCATAACGGGCCAAACGCCAAGCTGCCGCTGCCAAGACCAGCAAGGGCAGCAATGTCGCCCAAGCCATCCCCCCGGGCATGCCGCCACCCGCCTGCCACTCCACCATCAGTGCCATGCCCACAAAAGCGGGGGCCAAGCCGGCAGAAACAAGGTCCGCCATCGAATCCAACATCGCTCCTTGGTTGCTGTCTGCCCCCATCCAGCGGGCCACTGCACCATCCAACACATCACACAATTGTCCGAACATCCAGACGGTAAGCATCCACTGCAAGCCTGCTACCCGACGCTCTTCGGCGCCCAAAAAGGCCATCCATTGGTCGATCCATCCCACCGAAACCAACCATTCCGCCGGTGCCCAACCCAAATCGAACTCTGAAGCCGACCACCAACACACCAACGCACCCGCGCCGAGGTTGGTGAGGGTCAACACATTGGCCGGCCATGCACGCCACCTCATTTCCTTTCCTGCTCGCTGAACCACAACATGAAAAGTAATCCGCGTGAAACCCTGCACCACACCTTCCGTATATTTGCTTCCCCGCAACGGTGGGGAAAAGATGGTCTGGTGGCCGAGTGGCTAGGCTCAGCTCTGCAAAAGCTGCTACAGCGGTTCGAATCCGCTCCAGACCTCCAAAAGAAAAGCCCGGCTGTTGCCGGGCTTTTCTGTTCCTGCAAAACCAGGATTCGTCATTCGCAAGACTGCCCAAACCCGGACAGCACAAGCAACACATCATTTACCGCGATGAGGCCATCAGCGTCCACATCCGCAGGACAATCGGATGACAGGTCAAACACACAGCTGCCATCGTCCATGGAAGCCAAGGCCGAATAATTAGACGCCCCGGGGTAAGCACATCCCGCGATGTCGTCCACATCACAAATGCCGTTTCCGTTGGTGTCACTTTGGCAATTGCCGTTGCATGTGCCCACGGCATCCAACACACCCACGCAAGGGTCCACATCATCGCAAATGCCATCGCTGTCCATGTCATTGGTGCATCCGCCGCCACAGACGCCGAGCACGTCCAACTGGTTGCCATTGCAGTCACAATCACCCGCCGGAATGTCATTGCATCCGCAGGTAAACACCGCTCCGGGGCCATTGCACACGCCGCAGGCATCCAACGCCCCGACACAAGGGTCCACGTTGTCGCAAATACCGTCGTTATCCACATCTGCCGGACATCCTCCCACACAAGGATCGCAACTCTCCCAGCACACTGCTGGTGTTACGATGGGGCCGTTGACATTGACGATGCGGTTGACGAATTCACCCGTGGTCAATGTGCACGATTCGCCCCCGGCAAACATCTCTTGGTCGGACCAATCAAACAAAGTGAATTTGTATTCCTGCTCGCCCAAAGGCCAGATTTTGGTGATGGTCCAAATGCCGTCGCCGTCACTGTCGTCCAAGGGGTCCACTGTGGCCGTCCAGCCGTTAAACGTGCCCGCCAAGTAAACCGGCCCATCGGGAGAAGAAGGGTCGTTCATGTCCACAGAGAGGGTCACGGGGTACAAGCATGACCCGTCGTTCACCGTGGCCGTCAAACTGTAATTGACCGCGTCAATATCCGTGCAACCAGCAACAGGATCACCACCGCCGCCGCCACCGCCACCGCCACCGCCGCCATCGCCGTCCAATCCAGGACGCGTGGCAAGCCAGTACAAGGTGTTGGTTTTTGTGTTGCCGTCGTCATACCAATTCAGCGGCTGGGCTTCACTCCAAGCCGCATTGGGGTCGATGACCGCGTGGGCCATCACAATGAAGCCGCGCCAACCATCTGAAAGGGCAGGGTTGCTCAAGACCGTGGAGACCACAGGGTACTCCTCTTCAATCCATTCCGCGCGCAACAGCTCCTCCGTGATGGGGGTAAAGGGCAACATCTGTATACCGTGAATGAACTCGATGTTGGCCCCAAAAAAGGTCGTGTAATCCACCTTGGTGCCCCAAAGGATGCCCACCACCTTGTTTGATGCATAAGGCTCTGGGTAAATCCCTTCACCTGTATTGATCTGCCAATACTTCCATGTGGCACGCAACTCGGTGGCCAACATCAACCGGCCGAGGTCCCGCAACCGGTCGTCGCCAATGGCCAACCCATAGAGGTAGACACCATACCAAGCATTGACCGCTTCACTTGAACTCTCCTGATTGCGCGAGTCTCCAAATTCAAACAAGCCCGCCGCCCAAGAGTGGCCCACAAACCAATCCTTGTTGCGCATGTAGCCGTAATTCGGGTCTGCACCTGAAGGCTCCGCTATGTCGCGGATCAGGTGCATGACCTCATCGCCCCACTGGCTCACCCACGCCGGGTTGTCCTTGGCCATCGCCGCAGCCGCATAAATCCAATATCCGTAGTGGAAGTGGTGGTCGTTGTAATAGCCTTGACCAAAGGAAGCGCCGGCGTTGTTGATCCCCGAAGCGGCCACCAAGCCGCCCCAAGTCTGGTCGTAAACCAGGGGGTCTCCATTTTGGCCGGCCAACCGCTGCTCAAGGGCATTGCCCAAGTTGTTGCGGTAAGTGTTGGCCAACGCCGTTTCATTGAGCTCGTCCGCAATCAGCGCCAATCGAGCGAGTGCAGAGAATTGTTTGCCGCCGAAATACGGGTCGCCAGCGGTGACGCCAAACCCCACGTCTTCCGACAATGCATCCCGCACGGACTGCTCGTAGGCAGGGGCGATCGGGTTGGCTGCTGTCCATCCAATGGGCGTCAGCGGTTCGTCCATCTGCCAGCTGTCCGCAACAATGCCGGTCATGTCGCCTTTCAAGGTGTTACGCGTCAGCGAAGTTGCGGTGCCGTTGGCCAACACGTCCATGTGGTGCGGAAGGGCCATCATCAGCAGTGAGCCCGTCCCTTGCGTCTCCCAATTGAAAGTGAGCTCGCCCAAGTCACCTGTGGCCACAGCGTCCACAGTACCCCCCACCGGAATGCGATCCGCATAGGCGTCGAGCACCGCCTCACCGCCTCCGGTTAACACGGCTGCCCGCAAGGTGCCCGTAAACGTGCCCGAAGCCTGCAATGCACCGCCTTGTTGTGAAAGCGTAATGGGCGAAGAAGCGTATACCACCCAGGTATCTCCGCTGTTGGTTGCGATTTCAAAGCGGTCAGACGTCACCGTGGCCGAAGCCGACCCGCCATTGAGTGACGTGATGGCGTGAATGGTTCCGATGCGGGGTGTCAATCCATTGTAATGCGCGGTCACATAAGGCATGCCCCTTACCAAGTTGGCGTGCATGGAGCCCGCACCCGTACCCCAGTCGAGGCGCACATGCAGCGGGCCGTAGTCCGTGACTTGCCTGGCGGGCAGTCCTTGGGTCGCGCCAAAATTCAAGTCGTCAGCAAATGAAGTGAAGATGAAATTCTGCTGCACGACTTTATCGGGCATGCTGAACCTCAGCGCATCGCCGTCGACCTTGACGAGATAAGGCAAGCTGTTGACCACCAAATTGCCCCCGCCCAAAACCAGGTTCTGCCACCAGGCATTGGTCGGCAACGGACCATTGGAGTCGGCCCATAAACCCGTAGGGCTCAAGCCATGAGATTGGTTGCTAAACGGCGGTGAATCGGTCGAAAGGGGGTCCCCGCCTAACAAAGAAACCTGTGACTGGCCTGCCATGGTAGCAGCCAGAAAAGCAAAGAGAAAAAAGGAGCGCATTGGTCTCATGAAGATACCGCGCAACCTCTACAGAAGTTGGCCTCAGCCCATGAGTTTTGTCATCGTCAAAGGATGGCAGCAATGCCCGGCAGCGTCTTGCCCTCAAGGCTCTCCAACATGGCGCCGCCCCCTGTGGAGACATAGCTCACTTGGTCTGCCAAACCCGCCTTGTTGATCGCCGCGACGGAGTCGCCACCACCGATCAGCGAATAAGCTCCTGAGGCCGTGGCCTTTACAATGGCGTCGGCAATGTCATTGGTGCCCGCTGCAAAACGGTCAAACTCAAACACCCCCATCGGACCATTCCACAAAATCGTTTTGCAATCCGCCAATGCCACAGCAAATGCCTCCCGGCTCTGGGGACCGATATCCATGCCCTCCCAACCGTCGGGAATGGCGTTGGTCGGATGAACCGCTTGGGCAGCTTCCGCATCAAAGCGGTCACCGCACATCGTGTCAATGGGAAGGTGCACATCGATGCCCTTGGCCTTGGCGGCATCGAGCAACGCCAACGCCTCAGCATGCATGTCGGACTCCACCAATGAATTGCCGATGCTGCCCCCTTGCGCTTGGATGAAGGTATAGGCCATGCCTCCGCCGATAACCAACCGGTCCACGCGGTCCAACAGGTTCTTGAGAACGGCCAATTTCGAACTGACCTTGGCGCCACCGATGACGGCGACCACAGGGCTTTCAGGTGCGCCCAGCACCTGCTCCAGCGCCTTCACTTCGCCTTCCATGAGCAATCCAAACGCCTTGTCTTCAGGAAAAAACCGGGCGATGATCGCGGTGGAAGCGTGCGCCCGGTGGGCCGTTCCAAAAGCATCGTTGATGTAGAAGTCGCCGTTCTCGGCCAGTTGACCGGCAAAAAACTCGTCTCCGGCCTTCTCTTCTGCATGAAACCTGAGGTTTTCGAGCAGGGCCACCTCTCCGGATTTCAAAGATTGGCTCACTTCCAAGGCCTCATCGCCTACACAGTCTGCAGCAAATTGAACCGCGCGGCCCAGCAACCTTTCCAGCACAGGCACGACGTGACGCAGGGAATACAACGGGTCCGCACCTTTCGGTCGGCCCAAGTGGCTCATCAGCACGACGCTGCCACCTGAATTCAAAACATGCTGAATGGTGGGCAAGGCCGCCCGAATCCGCGTATCATCCGTCACTTCGCGGGTCCCGTCCGCAGCCATTTCGGCAAGAGGAACATTGAAATCAACACGAATCAAGGCGCGAACACCTGTAAAGTCAAGGGCGGTAAAAGCCATGGCGGGGGTAATCGAAGTGTCCATAAATCAATTGAATAGGGTGGACCAGCCCACACGCTCAGCAACGCGCATGGGAAGTTCAGTAATCGGCACACGCACCTGCTGCATGGTATCGCGGTCACGCAAAGTCACCGCATTGTCTTCGAGGGTGTCGTGGTCCACGGTAATGCACAAAGGCGTGCCGATGGCATCCTGGCGGCGATAGCGCCTGCCAATGGCGTCCTTCTCATCGTACTGCACGCTGTGGTCGAGCTTGAGCAGGTTCATGATTTCCCGCGCCTTCTCCGGGAGACCGTCCTTCTTGATGAGGGGCAGCACCGCCAATTTGACCGGAGCCAATGCCGCAGGAATTCGCATCACCACGCGCTCTGAACCATCCTCCAGGGTCTCGTTGCACAAGGCGCTGGAAAGCACGGCCAAGAACATGCGGTCCAAGCCAATGGATGTTTCCACCACATAGGGCACATAGCTCTCTTCCCTCTCGGGGTCGTAAAACCGCAACTTCTTGCCACTGTGCTCCTCATGGGCATTGAGGTCAAAATCAGTGCGGCTGTGAATCCCCTCCAGCTCCTTGAAGCCCATGGGGAAATCAAACTCGATGTCGCAGGCTGCATCTGCATAATGGGCCAGCTTGATGTGGTCGTGGAACCGGTAAGCGTCATCGCCCAGCCCCAACGCCTTGTGCCATTGGATGCGCGCTTCTTTCCAATACGCGTACCACTTGGCCTGCGTGCCGGGGGTGACAAAGAATTGCATTTCCATCTGCTCAAATTCACGCATGCGGAAGATGAACTGACGGGCGATGATTTCATTGCGAAAAGCCTTGCCAATCTGTGCGATACCAAAAGGCAGCTTCATCCGGCCCGACTTCTGGACGTTCAAGAAGTTGACGAAAATTCCCTGGGCCGTCTCCGGACGGAGGTAAATCACTCCGGCGTCACCGCTGACCGCCCCGAGTTCAGTCTTGAACATCAGGTTGAATTGCCGCACATCGGTCCAGTTGGGCGAACCCGTCTCTGGGTCTTTAATGCCCAAGTCCACGATGAGCTGCTTGACCGCGTCGAGGTCATCGGCGTCCATGGCTGCCTTGAACCGTGCGTTGATGTCATCAATTTCAGCCTGCCGGCGGACGCAATTGCCATTGGTGGCCAAGAATTGCTCCTTGTCAAAGTCATCGCCAAAACGCTTCTGTGCCTTGGCGACGTCCTTGGCCACCTTGGCCTCGATCTTGCCAATGTGGTCCTCGATCAAGACGTCCGCGCGGTAGCGCTTCTTGCTGTCCTTG
>DGOE01000101.1 GCA_002389295.1 Flavobacteriales bacterium UBA4474
CCTGTCGACGTCCCCAACTACGGTGTCACCGATTGCGACCCCAACGTCGAGGTGACCATCGATGGACCGGTGGAGACCCTGACCGACGACCTGACCTATTCTGACGATGACAACCACGAGGGCTGCTACAGCATCCTTCAGGAGTGGACCATCACGGCTACGGATTGCAAAGGCAACGAAACGGTCGAAACATGCGCGCGCANNACCGTAATGGACAACATCGCACCGGTGTTCAACTCCACCCCGTCAGACGCCATCTACGGCTGCGATGACGCGTGGGACGTGGGCCTTCCTGTCGCCGAAGACAATTGTGACTCAGAAGTAGAGCAGAACTGCGAAACTGAAATGGTCTACACATTGGGTGAAGACTGTCCCTACAACTACACGCAGACTTGGACGTGCACCGCCAATGACGACTGTGGCAACAGCACCAGCATCAGCTGGACCATCACCATTGTAGATGACGCCCCACCGACGTGCTTCCCAGAAGAGATCACCGTGTGCTGTCCTACCGAGGTTCCCGCACCCGAGGCGCCCATCGCACTCGACACCTGCGACCCTGCACCTGAAGTGATGTTGATGGGAGCGGACACGGTGTGGAATGTGGACTGTCCCACGCAAGGTGTCATCACCCGGTACTGGTCGGCCATGGACTGCACAGGCAACACTTCGATGTGCACGCAGACCATCAACATCTCGGATACTGAAACCCCTGAGTTTACCTACACATGTGGGTTCTCAGATGGAGAAGTTGTGGAGATCTGCTGTGAAACGGCAACCGAACAGGATTACTTGAGCTACAGCTGCGACATGCTCTGGGACGACAACTGCCCCGACCACGTCATCTACAGTTACGAAAGCAACTTGAACTTCGGTGAAGGTGATGGCGAGAGCTGCACCGCCAGCACCCCGGATGCATTGGCCGATGGAGAAACCTGCACCGGTTTCATTCCACACGCCCTGCGCCTGTTCAACCTGCCCAGCAGCGACAAGTTCTTTGGCCTCAATGCCCCGGGAACCATCAGCTTCATGGGTGATACGGCTTGGACCTACACAGCGTCCTTCTACGTCATCGATGAATCCGACGGCTCATTGAGCACCGATGATGGCTTTGCCATCGACGTGATGTTCCACCAGGGATTGGATTGGGACAACTGGTCCAACCAGGGCTTCCCGACGGGATACAAGGCCGATTGCCCTGTCACGAGCAATGCCTACGAAGACTGGATGTACTACATCTTGGAGTCCGGTACCATCACTGGTCTGGGTGCTTATGACGGCAGTGCATTCACCTTGACCCACCAACCACAGAACCTGTTCTACGGCTGTCAAGTCGGTGTCGGCGCCAACAACATGAACGACAACAATGGATTCAGTTCATGGATGCTGCTCAACGGCACATACGTCCACTATGGACAGGAAATGTCCTTCATAGGAAGCGGCGACATCTTTGGTGACATCGATTGCTGCGCTGATGGCAGCTTCACCCAAACGGTCACGCTGACCGACTGTGGGTGCAACACCAATTCGATCACTTGGGACGTCATTGGTACGACCAATGGTTGCGACGTCATTGCGGAACAGGAAGGAGGAAACACAGAAGAGGTCGACGTTTCCATCATCGGTGGTGGCGCCGATCCGATTGAGGACAAGTTCCCCATCAGTGTGCTGGAAATAGCGCCAAACCCCACCAACAATGCGACCCAGGTTCAGTTCATCGCCTCCAGCGCTGCGCGCGTGAACATGGACCTCATTCAGATGGATGGTGCTGTGGTGATGAACCTGTTCAATGGAGATGTGCATCCGGGAATGATCTACACGCAGAATCTGCTGATGAGCGAGTTCGACGCGGGCATGTACCAAATCCGCTGGTCAACAGCATCGGGCGTGCTGACCAAGAAAGTCCTCTTGATCCACTGATCTGAACCAACCAAAACCGCAAAAACCCGGAGGGCCACACTGGCTCTCCGGGTTTTTCATTTTACAGGATCACGGCTCCTGCACATCGAAAGGGAGGGTCAGCACACCGAACCAAACAGCCCGAGCAAAAAGAGGACATCGGTCACGTTGACGGCCCCATCGGCGTTGACATCGGACGGGCCGCATTCATCTGTACATCCAAAGGCGCCGAGCAGTTGCAGGATGTCCGACACCCCCACAATGAAGTCGCCATCGAGGTCCCCCGGACAACCAACCGTGCCGGTGGTGGCGACCGTGCAACCCGTGGTCGGGTCGGTCGCCGTGAGGGTGTAGTCGCCGGCCCCCTCCGAATCCAATGCGGAACCATCGGCGGGGAGCAGCGTGCCATTGAACGTCCAGCTGTAATCCGTCCATCCCAAAGGTGCCAGCAGCTGCCCGCCCTCCAGATCCCAGTAGAGCGGAGGAGGGTCAAGGAGTTCTAAATCAAGGGTTTCAAGGGTCTGGCAATCGCCGGAAACCGTACCCAAATAATGGTACGTACCCGGAGCGTCAATGACCGCATTGCCCCATCCTACCGTCTCTCCAGGACACAAGCCTTGCGCCGTCGTATCAAATGCACAGACCTCCGATACAAGCGCGTATTGCGCCGAGGAGACCGCACCGCAACTCCCACCGTACAGGGCGGTCTGGTCGTCCACAGCGGTCACGACACATGGCGCAGACCAAGCGTCGGTGCCCGTGGCATTGCGCGTCACCAAAGACAGGGTGCCCAGGCCATCCGCCCAAGACGCCAAGGACCCCGCCGGGCTGCCCAATCCCCAGGCCGTGCCCGAATCGAAATTGCCGGCGCCGTATTCATCGATCACCCAGTAGCCAAAGGGCAAAGCCTGGTCCGGCGCTCCCAGTGGCTGGGGGTCCAAGCGGTGCACCACCACTTCGCCGCCCGGGGTGGCCGCACCTGCCGCCACATCCAGCAACCCCCCTACAGCGTCCAGCGTATACTGCCCCGGCCCGTCGACCGTCACCCGGTCCAAGACGCCCGCGCCCACCACCGCCGCAGAAGCCGCCAAGGTGGACGGTCCGGTAAAGACGCCATGCTGCGAGCTGCCGTGCTTGTTGACCAAGAAATAAGTGTCCTCGTTGAACTGGTAGTAAGCCACCAGGTCGGGATCCGTTTCCAAATAGGCATCGGTCAAGGTCAGGTGGCGCTGCTCGCGGATCTCCTCGCGGGAGAGCGTGCGGTTCCAAATCTTGACCTCATCGAGGGCGCCGGTCATGTTGCGGCTCCCCCACCCACGGTAATTGCCGAGGAACTGGGCGCCCTGTTGTCCCAAAACCGGATTGAAGGCGTGATAGGATTCCTGGCCGTTGAGGTACACGCGCACCCCATCAGGGGCCACCGTCATCGCCACATGTGACCACTGGTCCTGTGGAACGTACAGTCCACTGCTCCACCACCAAGTGCCGTTGGGCCAGTGGTACCCGAGCTCGTTGTTTTGGCGGAAATTGAAGCCGCCGCCGCCGTCCCCGGCGATCACGATGGCCGTGTAGTCCGGCTGTATGCCTTGTGGCTTCACCCAAGCCATGGCCGTGTAGGTGTTGGTCTCCAGCCCCAGGTCGTGGGTCAAGCCGTATCCGTTGCTCCCCGAACACGCCAGGGCGTCGCCGGGAATGCCCGATGCCGCGCACGGGTTGGAGGGGTCCACGACCACCATGGCGGGCACACTGCGGACATCGGACAAACCGTTGCCATCGGTGACGGTCAGGCTCACGTCGTACGCGCCGCCCTCGCCGAATACGACCATGGGGTTGCGCACGCTCAGCGAAGAGACGAATTCTGGTGCAGGGTCAAAGGTCCACGCCCAGCCCGCACCATCGTGGTTGAGGATGCTGTGGCATTCAAAGCGCACGGTATCGCCCGCGCAGAAGACATCGGGATTGGCCGTCATGGGCTGGGCGATGGGCGATGGGACAAACGGGAAGTCCGCCTGCCAGATGCCCTTGCCTTTGTCGCCTACCCGCAGCACCGCATCCCGGTGGAAGGGCATGCATTCAAACGGCGCCCAACGGGCCGGCAGGCCGCTTCCAAAGGAGGTCCACCCGGCGGCATCCGCAGCGCGGTGAAAGGCGCCCGTGGTCGAGACCACCACCGTACCCGCATCGCCCAAGCACACCACATCGCGCAGGTCCTCCCCCTGCAATCCCGCCGTCGGGTCTTGCCCGGGGTTGGTCCAAATGTTGCCGCCATCGGTCGACTTGCGGACCTGGTCATCGTCGGCCTTGATGGCCCAAACCTCGTCGTCGTTTGCGGGGTTGAGCGCGATTTCCATGCTGCCCCAGGAAGTGGGCAAGCCCGTCACCGCCGTCCACGTGTATCCGCCATCGACGGAACGGTGGAGGGCGCAACTGCCCCCGGCGCGCACCACGGCGTAAAACAAGTCGCGGTTGCCCCTGCCCTGCTCGATCTCGAGGACCGTGCCGCTGCCAAAGTCATGGGTCAACTCAAAGTCCGCCCCGCCATCAAACGACCGATAGAAGCCGCTGCCGTTGCCCAACGCCAAGAGGTCGGCGTACATGGGGTCGCGCACAAGCTCACTCGAGCGCGAGTCCACGTAGCTCTCCGTGGGATACATGGAGAGGTTGCCGATGCCCGTGGGCGTGCCTTCCAATGCCGAGGGCAACCGGAGGTCGCCGATGTCGCTGAACCGGATCTCGTTGGCATCGAGCGGGTCGACATAGCCCGTGGGCGCTTCGGCGCCGCCAAGCCGGAGGTGTTGCCCCGTGCCGAAGTCCTGCCGGAATCCGGTATTGCCATTGTGGTAGCGCCCGCCGGCTTGCACATCCACATTCCACCCCTGAGAAAACCCCCACAAGGTGGTGTTGTAGATCCCGTATTTCCGGCTCTCGTGCGTCGCCAGCTCATCGGTGCTGTGGTTGAGTCCCCCATCCGAGGCCACCCACACGTCGTTGCCCAACACGTGGAGGTCCTGTATATCCGGGTGCACCCAGCCTATGTCGTACGTGCTCGCCCCGTAGGCGCCGATGCGCTGCCAGGTCACCCCGCCATCGTCTGTGGCATTGAGCGCCGTCACGCCCACCCACACCCGGTCGGCGTCCACGTGTGAAACGGCCATTCCAAAGTCGTAGAACCCCTGATAGATGCCGGTTCCGTTCATATTTCCTGTCGCCAGACTGGGATGGACATCCACATCGTAGGGGGCGCCGTCCTGCCCATTGGGATGGGTCCAATTGCCGCCCTTGTCATCGCTGCGGTACAACCCGATCCACCCCGTATCACTGGCTTTGCCCTTGCCGATCAAGGCCACATACACGCGGTCGGGATCGGCAGGCGTGGTCCCCAATCGGCCACCGTGGTCATCGGCAGCCGACGGATCGGAAGGCACGAAATAGCCTGTGTCGTAGAGCGAAAAGGTGGCACCGCTGTCGTCCGAGCGGTGAAACGCGCAGCGCTCAGGGTTGACTTCGTGCACCAAGGCATAAACCACCGTCGCATCCGTGGGGTGGAAACGCACGTCCCACACCTTGCCGCTGATGACCGTACTCCAAGTGGCACCGCCATCCAATGTGCGGCGCAGCCCATTGTCGGTGGCCACATACACCACATCGGAAATCCAAGGGTGCACCACCATCTGGTTGGCGCCCGATCCCAAGTTGTAGAGCAAGTCCCACGTGGAACCGCCATTGAGCGTGCCATAGACCGTGTTGTTGGACACGAAGTAAATCGTACTGGCCGCCGTGGGGGCCACCGCGCATTGCGTCACCGTGCGGATGCCGGGTACGCCGAGGGTGATGGGCGTCCAGGATAGCCCGCGGTCCACCGTCTTGAACAGGTCTCCCGCCTCGATGCCGGCGATGGCGACATCCGGGTCGGAAGCGCATTGGTCAAAACAATAGATGTTGCACTGCCACGACACCGGGATGTGGCCCTGGCTGGCATTGTTCCACGTTTCAAAGGGGCCGATGGGCTGCCACTCCGGGTCTACGGCCTCCGCGCGCGCCAATTGGCCCTCTACACCTCCGCCGCGGACAAACGCCTCCGCTGCCCAGGTCCCCGCATCGCGGATGTGGCCGTCGGGTCCCACGCGGTGTTCCACGTGCATCAGCCAATGCTTGAAATTGCGCTCGTGCAGGGTCTTCTCATAAGGACGGTCCTTGAGCCAAGCCTCCCTCAAGTCAACCACCTCGTGAAAATGGACGGTTCCGTCATACATCCGCTGCGCCCAATCGGGCACTTCGCCCATGTCTTTGGGCAGCCATTTAAATGTTCCATGCTCCGGTTCCCAAGCCGTCTGCATCTGCTCGGACTGCGCCATGGTGAGCAGGACAGCCCCCATGAGCGCACCCAACACAGGCCATTTCTTCATGCCATTCATAGACTCCAAAATACGATGGAACACCACAAGCATGCGGTGACACCTGTGCAACCCTCCGGCTTCCGCATTAAATTGAGGGCATGAATGCGACTTACTCCTGCGGCCAATGCGGCATGTCCGTCAAGGCCCAATGCGCCAAGTGCGACGTCCCCCTCGAAAACGGCCACCTGGAGCTGCCCGACGGCTCCTCCGTGCAGGTATCGCGCTGCCCCTCTTGCGAGGGCAAGATCAAGTCGCCCCAGTGCTGCGGCAGCGACATGAACTGCGCGGCGTGAAGTCCTTCCCTGCCGCCGCAGGGTGCTGTGCCCTGGCCGCTTTGGCTTTCGGACTGGGGTCTTGCCAACACGGCGACCTGCCCATTTACGGAGACCACACCGTCGTGCTCTGGGACGGAGACACCCTTGATTTTGCGGGCGGACGGTCTCCGGACACCCTGCCTTCGACAGATGGAGATTACCGCCTCGATGCCGGGCGAATCCGCCTGAAGCCCATCAGCCTGCCCGACCGGGCGCGCCGCTGCGACATCACCCTCGACGTGAGCCTGCGCTCCGCAGGCGACCCTTGGGACAAGAGCGGCACCCTGTTTGCCTTTGCCGACGAAGCGGGCCGCGATTTCCTGTCGCGCATGCAAGCCGGCGGCGACGCCGACACCACCACCTTTGCTGGGATTTTAGCGGCACCAAACCCCAACCCCGACCAGGTCCGCACGCCCGCTTTGGAGCTCATGCGCTTCATCACACCCTTCGGGGTTGGCCATTTCAGCCACACAGAGCGGGCATTGGGCTACAAACCTGAATCCGTGGGCGCTTGGGCCGACAGCGTCCACTGGTCTGCCGACCTCTCGGGGATGCAGCAGTGGCTCACCGGTGCCGACACCTTGTGGGTGGGCATCTACATCGACACCTGGACCGACGAAGGCTATACCGTCAGCGCCCACATCCAGATGGAAGAAAGCGCATTGGCCTGTGACGCAGCGCTTGATCAGCATACCCTTCCCCTGCTCAACACCACCAAGTTGGCCCATGACCAGCGCCCCTTCACCGCCTTCAATTCCGGCCCCCTGAAGGTGCCTTTCCACCTCGATTCCGAGGCCCTCAACGCCACACTGGACTTCCTCACCACCGGCCACGGCGGCCATGCCGGCGGCGACGAATTCACCGAGCAACCCCACATCCTTGTGCTCGATGGCGACACCTTGAAGGCCTGGACACCCTGGCGCAACGATTGCGGCGCCTACCGCCGCTTCAACCCCACCAGCGGGTTCTGGCCCTCCACCTACGTCCTCAATGGCGACACCCTCGAAGAGCGCGTGGCCTCTTCCGACCTCAGCCGCTCCAATTGGTGCCCTGGCGATGCCGTCGCGCCCCTCACACTCGACCTCGGCGACCTGGCCGCCGGCGACCACACCCTCGAAATCGCCATCCCCGGCGCCCAAGCCTGGACCGACAGCACCTTCAACTTCTGGAACATCGCAGCCACACTGCATTGGCAATGAACCTCACCTGCTTTCGCGTCCACGCCTTTACCCAAGATCCGTTTGGCGGCAATCCCGCCTGCGTCATGCCCCTGACCGCCTGGCCCAGCGACGACTTGCTGCTGCGCCTCGCCCAAGAAAACATGGTCGCCGAAACGGCTTACATCGTTCCCACGGACGGCACCAACAGCAAAGCTGACTACCACTTGCGCTGGTTCACCCCCGACATAGAAATGGACCTCTGTGGCCACGCCACCCTCGCCAGCGCACACGCCGTCCTCCGCCACCTTACGCCCGACGCCACAGAAGTCCGTTTCTCTTCGGCCAGCGGCCTCCTGACGGTCCGAAAATGCCGCGACGGCAGGCTCGAAATGGACCTCCCATCGCGTCCGCCCGTGCCTGCGGACCTCCCAGCACCCATCGCCCACGCCCTCAACCACACCCCCACGGAGGTCCTAAAATCCCGCGATTTCGTCCTCGTCTACCCCGACCAAAAGACCATCGACGCCATCCGCATCGACCGCTCTGCATTCGACCGCATCAACTTGGGCACAGGCGGCGTCATCGTCACTGCACCAGGCGATGCCGCCGATTTCGTCTCGCGTTTCTTCACCCCACAGGCCACCATCCTCGAAGACCCCGTCACCGGCTCGGCCCACTGCTCGCTCGTCCCCTACTGGCACAGCCGCACCGGCACCACCACCTTCACCGCCGAACAACGCTCCGCACGCCGAGGCCAACTCCACTGCACCCTCGCCGGCGACCGCGTCCACGTCCGCGGCCACGCCCTCACCTTCAGCCAAGCCCTCCTCCCGGCCTCCCTCACAAAAACAGCCTGAAGTCACCCGAACCAAAGGCTCACCATTCAAGGACCGACAGCTTGCCCCCCTCGCATCAGCGACCACACATTGACAAGGCCCAAGAAAAAAGCAACCGCTCATGACGCGGCCCTCGCCCGCCCTACTCGGGCGGTCTCGGGAAAGTTTTAAAGGTTCAACCCTCCCTCGCTTCGCTCATTCGGCATCCCTAAGACACCTGACTGA
>DGOE01000084.1 GCA_002389295.1 Flavobacteriales bacterium UBA4474
GATCCCTGTGGACCACCTGATGCCGACCTCCATGATCAAATCCACCCTGCTCGCATCCGTGGCATCCACCCGCCACAAGGTGGTGGAACACCGCCGCCACCTCCACGCCCACCCCGAGCCCTCCTTTGGAGAGACCCGCACGGGTGCCTACGTCGCCGAAACGCTGCGCAAACTCGGCATCCCTTTTTCGGAAGGCTGGTGCCAGACGCACGGGGCGGCGGGCATCATCGCCCAAATCGACGGCAAAGAACCCGGCTCGGGCCGGATGGCCTTGCGCGCAGACATGGATGCGCTGCCCATTCAGGAAGTCGACCGTCCGCACGCCAGCACAGTGCCCGGGTGGATGCACGCCTGCGGGCACGACGCCCACACGGCCTGCCTGCTCGGCGCCGTCGAGGTGCTGCACACCACACGCGATGAATGGCAGGGGTCGGTGCAATGTGTGTTCCAGCCAGGTGAAGAAATACTGCCCGGCGGCGCTTCAGTACTGGTAAAGGAAGGGGCACTCCATACCGACGCCCCCATCACAGGCCCGGGCAAGGCTTCGGGCCCCTTGGTCGACGGCATTGTCGGACAACATGTCTACCCCCAGATCGACGCCGGGGTGGTGGGGTTTCGCAGCGGCATATACATGGCCGCGGCCGACGAATTGCACATCCGCATTATGGGCAAAGGGGGGCATGCGGCATTGCCTCACCGGGCCATCGACCCTGTGGTGGTTGCCGCCCATGTCATCACGGCACTGCAAACGGTGGTGAGCCGATCATGCGACCCTACGCAGCCTGCCGTGCTCACCATAGGCAAGATCCGGGGCGGTCACGCGCGCAACATCATTCCGGACGAGGTGGTCCTCGACGGCACGCTGCGCACCTACGACGAGGCCACGGCCAAGGCCTTGCGACTCGCCATCGCCCGGGTGGCCCAATCGACGGCGGCCGCATTTGGCGCCCGCGCAGAAGTCGACCTGGCCGTCGGCTATCCCCCGGTCATCAATGCCCCGGAGCTCACGGCCCACTGCCGGGAACGCGCCATCGAACTGCTCGGACAAGAAAAGGTCGTAGAGCTTCCCTTGCGCATGACCGGAGAGGACTTCAGCTTTTATCAGCGCGAAGTCCAGGGGTGCTTCTACAGGCTGGGTACGGGTGGTGATGGACCCGGGTGCCGCTCGGGATTGCACACGGCTGATTTCGACATCAATGAAGACGCGCTGACCACCGGCACCGCCATGATGGCCTGGCTCGCAGCCACGGGTCAATAAAAAAGAAACGCGGGGTGGGTCAATTGGCGACCTCGCTCATGAATTTGATCCGCACAAGCCGGATCTCTTCTTCGGAGTAGGCATCGCCCATTTCCTCGAGTACTTCCTGCAAGGAGCCCTCTTCACTTTCCATGAAGCAGTCCCAGAGCTCTTCAATGCTTTCCTCATCGAGGTATTCTTCGAGGATGTAGTCCAATCCGACTTTGGTGCCGGACGCCACAATGCCCTCGATCATCCCAAGGAGCTCATCGACCGAGCATTTCTGCGCTGCGGAGATGTCCTCCAAAGACAGGCGCCGGTCCAACTTTTGGATGATGGTCACCTTGGATGCATTCCGCCCCGCCACACTTCTGACCACGGTGTCCCCGGGTCTATCGATGCCCTCTTCCTCCACGTATTCCTTGATCAGGGCAATGAAGGGCGCACCGAACTTCCGCACTTTGGAAGACCCCACGCCATTGATGATGAGCAATTCATCCTCATTGCAGGGGTAATGCGTGGCCATTTCCTCGAGACTGACGTCTGAGAACACCACAAATGGCGGCAGCTCCAACCTGTCGGCCTCTTCCTTGCGCAACGTCTGGAGCATGTCGAACAACGGCTGGTCCAGCGCCGCACTCGACACGGTTTCCCGCGTGGCCTTCACCCGCATGGGTTTTGGCTTGTACAGGGTAAAAGACTGTGGCTTGGCCATGAATGCCGTCCCCTCATCGGTGAGGGACAACACCCCGAATTCCTCGGTCTTCTTGCTCAAGAGTCCAGCGAGCGTGATCTGCCGGATGATCCCGGGCCAATCGTCCGGTTCCGCCATGTCCGCTCCGGACCCCATGAATTCGGTCACTTTTTCACCCGCATAGGTGGAGGTTTCCTGGGTTTCCCTGTTCATGAGCACATCGCAGAGGAAGGTGCCCCTGTGGCGTCCGCCTGTGGCCGCTACCAACTTGAGCAAATGCAGCACGATGTCCTTGCCCTCAAATGATTCAGGCGGGTTCCGGGCGTTGTCGTCCATGTCCCAACCGGGGCCTGACGTCGCTTCGAAGTGCTCGCCGAAATAGTGGAGGATGTACTGCCTGCGCGAGGTAGGGGTCTCGGCATAGCCCGACACTTCCTGCAGCAATTGCATGCCGATCTCGCGCTCTGCAATGGGCTTTCCCGAGAGGAATTTCTCCATTTTCTCCATGTCCTGGAGACCGTAGAATGCAATGCAATGGCCCTCTCCGCCATCCCTTCCGGCCCTGCCCGTTTCCTGATAGTAGGCCTCGAGGGACTTGGGCATGTCGTAGTGGATGACAAAACGCACGTCGGGTTTGTCGATGCCCATGCCAAAGGCAATGGTGGCGACAATGACATCGACATCCTGCATCAAGAACTGGTCTTGTCTGCGCGAACGCTGTGCCGCATCCATGCCCGCATGGTACGCCGCCGCCTTTACTCCATTGACCTGCAGGGTGTTGGCGATTTCTTCCACCTTCTTTCTGCTCAGGCAATAGATGATGCCGCTGCGCCCCTTGTTTTCCAAGGCGTGCTGCACGACTTGGCGCAAGGCGTCTTCTTTTGGCCGCACTTCATAAAACAGGTTGGGCCTGTTGAAGCTCGCCTTGTATACGTCGGCACCGAGGATGCCGAGGTTCTTTTGGATGTCGTGCTGCACCTTGGGGGTGGCGGTGGCGGTCAGGGCAATGGTGGGGAACTTGCCAATGCTGTCAATGATCTCCCGCAGACGCCGGTACTCGGGGCGAAAGTCATGTCCCCATTCCGAAATGCAGTGGGCCTCGTCGATGGCAAAAAAGCTGAGCCTGACCGAACGGAGGAAATCGGCGTTCTCCTTTTTGTTGAGCGATTCAGGAGCCACATAGAGCAGCTTGGTCTTACCCGTGGCCACGGCTTCCTTTACCTGGACCATCTCGTTCTTGCTCAGCGAGCTGTTGAGGAAATGGGCGATGTCGTGGTCATCCGAGTGTCCGCGTATGGCGTCCACCTGGTTCTTCATCAAAGCGATCAACGGGCTGACCACGATGGCGGTGCCTTCCTGAATCAGGGCGGGGAGTTGGTAGCACAGCGACTTGCCGCCGCCGGTGGGCATGATGACAAAAACATCCCGCCCCTCCATCATGCTGGTTACGATGGCTTCCTGGTCTCCTTTGAATTGATTAAACCCGAAAAACCGCGAAAGTCCCTCCTTCGGAGAGGCCCCGACCAATGTGTCGGCATGCAATAAGGGGTCAACAGGCGTCTCCATCTAACTTTGGTGTATTCAATATAGTCTAGAGTCGGTATAAATAGCCCCTAAGACCTACAAGGATTTGCCAACAGCACCAACTATCATGCAACCGCCATCCAAAGACCCACAGTGGCTGCAGTCGGCGCGGGAAACCATCCGGCTCGAAGCGGCTGCCATTGCTGGCCTTGAACAGCGTATTGGTGCGGAATTCGGCCAGGCGGTGACGGACATTCTCAACTGCACCGCAAGCGGGGGAAAGCTCGTGTTTACGGGCATTGGAAAGAGTGCCAATGTGGCGCGAAAAACAGTGGCTACCCTCAACAGCACGGGAACGTCGGCTGCATTTCTGCACGCTGCCGATGCCCTCCACGGTGATTTGGGCCTGGTGGCCGAGGGCGATGTGGTCATGGCGGTGTCCAAAAGCGGGGCCACGGAAGAACTCGTGAGCCTGTTGCCCATGCTCCAGGCACGGGACATCAAATTCATGGCCATGGTAGGCCGACGGGACAGCGTGGTGGGACGCGCCGCAGCCGTGGTGTTGGATATTTCTGTGGAACAGGAGGCCTGTCCCCATGATTTGGCCCCCACGACGAGCTCCGCCGCTCAGTTGGCCATGGGAGACGCCCTGGCCATGGCACTGATGGAGGCCCGTGGATTCTCCAGCGAGGATTTTGCGCGGGCGCATCCGGGAGGCAGTCTGGGCAGAAAACTGACATTGAAGTTGGGCGACATCACCGATGACCTCCACCGCGTGGTGGTGGAACCGGATGCGGGCCTCAGGGAGGTGGTGTTGGCTGTTTCTGCTGGGCGCGTGGGCGCGGCGGCGGTCTGCGACGGTGCCCAAGGAGGGCAAATGGTGGGCATCATCACCGATGGCGACCTCCGCCGGGCACTGGAAAGGGATGCGCATTCCTGGGCAGGACTCAAAGCTGCGGATGTGATGCACACCCAGCCCCACAGCCTTTCCGCAGCTACGCTGGCCATCGATGCGCTCGAGATGCTGGAGGAGCACCACATTTCGCAGGTGGTGGTCTTGGATGCCGACGGCGGTTTCCAGGGATTTGTCCACCTTCACCAGCTTATGGACTCCGGCATCCGCTAAGGGTGCCAATCAAACAGCATGTCGGACGCAGCAGAGCAACGGGGCGAGGAAATGGGGTTTATGGACCACCTGGAGGAGTTGCGCAAGCGGCTCTTCTTTGCCCTGATCGGCATCCTTTCTGCATCCATCACCCTGTTTGTGATGAAGGATTGGGTCTTCAACCGGTTGATTTTTGCGCCCCGCAATCCGGACTTCATCACGTTTCGCGCGTGGTGCGCAATGGGGCGTTTTACCGGGGCCGGCGACAGGCTCTGCGTCACCGAAGTCAACTATGAGCTGATCAACACCACGATGCTGGGCAATTTCTCTGCCCACATCCTCGTGTCGGCCATTGGCGGATTCATCGTGGCTTTCCCTTTGACGTTCCAACAGATCTGGCGCTTCATCCGTCCAGGACTGCACGGCGCTGAGGCCCGGGCCGCGAGGGGCGTGACGTGGGCGGCCTCCGGGCTTTTCTTCTTGGGCATTTGCTTTGGCTACTTCGTGATTGCGCCACTCAGCCTTCAGTTTTTGGGCCATTATGAAATTGGCGACGTCCAGGCGCGGATTGCCTTGATGAGCTATCTAAAAACCGTGGCGAGCATCACCTTGGCCGCGGGACTGATTTTTCAGGTGCCCGTGGTGGTCCACTTTTTGGCCAAGTTGGGCCTTGTGACACCTGAGTCGCTGCGGAAGTTTAGAAAGCACACCTTGGTCGTGACGCTCATCGTGGCGGCCATCATTACGCCGCCCGACTTGACCAGCCAGGTGCTGGTGGCCATGCCGGTGCTGGGCCTCTACGAGATTGGGATTTTGCAAGCCCGGCGCATCCAGCGCAGGCGCGAAAAAGAAGAACAATCTTCTACCGGCTCAAACCTGCGACCTTAGGCACCCGCATGAAGTTATCCGCCCTCCAAATCGTGAAGCAGTATGGCCGCCGCAAGGTGGTGGACGAAGTTTCCTTTGAAGTGGAGACGGGCGAAGTGGTGGGGCTCCTTGGGCCCAATGGCGCCGGAAAAACCACGTCTTTCTATATGGTGACCGGGTTGGTTCGGCCCGACGCCGGTACGGTCACGCTGGCCGATGATGACGGGAGTGTGCACGACATCACCCGCGAACCCATGTACCGCCGCGCCCAGCGCGGCATCGGCTATCTGCCCCAGGAGCCATCCGTATTCCGCAAGCTCAGTGTAGAGGACAACATCATGGCGGTGCTGGAGTTGCACAAGCGCAACCCGCAGGAACGGCGGGAGCGGTTGGAAGCCTTGCTCGAGGAATTCGGCCTTGTGCAGGTGCGGAAGAGCCGGGGAGACGTATTGAGTGGAGGGGAGAAACGGCGCACCGAAATTGCCCGCGCCCTTGCCGCCGACCCCCGCTTTATTCTGCTCGACGAGCCTTTCGCCGGTGTGGACCCCATCGCTGTGGAGGACATACAGCAGATTGTCAGCCAACTGCGCACCAAGGGCATCGGCATCCTGATCACCGACCACAACGTGCAGGAGACCTTGCACATTACCGACCGGGCCTACTTGCTCTTTGAGGGGCACATCCTCAAGGCCGGCACTGCAGAGGAGCTGGCCGCCGACCCCCAGGTCCGCAAGGTCTATCTGGGCCAAAACTTCGTGCTGCGCAGTGCCCTGGAAGGCGGGCCGCCTGCCATCGAAAAGGAAGGCTGAGTGCTGATTGCTCAGCCCTGGCGAGACATGAGCTCGGCCACGTATTTGCCCACCACATCAAACTCGAGGTTGACCTGATCGCCTGGGCGCAACCGGTGAAACCCTGTATGCTCCCAGGTATACGGAATGACCGTGATGCTGAATCCCTCAGCGCTGGCATCGACCACGGTGAGGGAGACGCCGTTGACAGTGATGGAGCCTTTCGAAACGGTCAAATGGTGGGCCGCCACAGCATGGCGGAATGCCACGTTCCAAGACCCATCCCGGGCATCGATGGTGACCACTTCCGCCGTGGTGTCCACGTGGCCTTGCACGATGTGGCCATCGAGCCTGTCGCCCAACCGGGTGCAGCGCTCGAGGTTGACCACATCACCTGCCGACCATTGCCCCAACGTGGTCCGGGTGAGTGTCTCCTCAACTGCGGTCACGGTGTAGTTTCTTCCCGCGACCGCCACGACGGTGAGGCAGACGCCATCATGGGCCACGCTCTGGTCCACTTTCAATTCAGGAGCCAGGTCCGCCTCCAATGTGAAATGCCGGTTGGTGCCCTCCGCTTTGACTGCATCGATGCGCCCCATGGCTTCTATGATTCCCGTAAACATGCCTTTGCCTCTTTATTCGCTGCCCGGGTCCAGCCCGCCCATGAGTTGCAAGGTGCCGGAAAAACGCTCCACCACCGTTCCGACCAATCGCCGGGTATACGCCTTGCAGGTGTAGTGGTAGGTGCCATCTGCGCACATGCCGCCGCTCGTTTTGTGTTGGCCATTCCAGCCCAGGTCGGGGTCGGCCGTGCGCCACACCTCCTCACCCCAGCGGTTGAATACCCTGAAATCCACGCTGTCGACGAACTTCCACGGAAAAGGCCTGTACAGGTCATTGGCCCCATCGAGGTTGGGGGTGAAGACGTTGGGCAAAAAGTAGAAGGGACAATTGTCTGTGCACACGGTGTCGCCGGGGGCACTCTCGTTGCGGCGCAGCACGCCATCGGGGCCGGGCATCAGGCTGTCCAAGGCGGTCACGGTCCAGCAGCCTGCGATGGACCCCCCAAACACCGCGGCGTCCAACGTGATGGAGGAGTCGTTTTGGGACGCAAATTCCATCCACAAATTCAACGCGCCTGAGAGGCTGTCACTGCGGTAGACCCTGTACCCCATGACGTCATCTGCACAGCCCGGGTTGACCCAGGAAACCGTGACTGTCTGGGCTGCACAATCGGGGTCTACCTGAAATTCTGGAGGACAAGGGGGCTCCATGTCATAAGGCGTGGCGCACCGCACGGCGCTCCAATTCTCGATGGGGTCCAGAATGTCATCCGCACCATAGGTACCGAGGGTCCTCACGCGGTAACACTGCTCCTGCCCATTGACCAGCCCCGTATCCACCCATTGGGGAACCGCCGCGGTATCCAGCAGTTCCAAGGTGCCGTCCTGCAGGACGCGGTGAAAAACGAAAGCGGTGTCGCCCCACGGCCTGCCCGGCAGTACGTTGAGCGTCACGTGGTTGTCCCCCGGGGTGGCCACCAACTCCGGCACTGGCGCCGGTGCACTGGTGCCGATGGCATCCTGACCACTCCACGCGGTCACCTGGTACTGCCAAATGAGATCTTGGCTGTTGATGCCCTCGTGCAACAACACCGTGTCCAGCGCCCCGAGTGCGGGAGAAGCGGCTGTCTCCTCGATGATGGACCAGGGCTCGTTTTCGCTGGGCCTGGA
>DGOE01000003.1 GCA_002389295.1 Flavobacteriales bacterium UBA4474
CGTCAAGCGCCTGCTCGAAAAAGGTGTGAATCCACTGGAGGCCAAGGTGCTCGTCATGGGCGTCACTTTCAAGGAAAATGTAGCGGATATCCGGAATTCCAAGGTCTTTGATGTGATCCGGGAACTGCGCTCATTCAATGTGGACATGGACGTGGTCGACCCCTTTGCCTCGCCGGGTCAAGTGGACCGCGAATACGGCGTTCAACTTACCGAAGCCCCCGCGGAGGCGGCGTACGATGCGGTCATCGTGGCCGTGAACCACAGGGATTACGTCAGCTACGACGCCAGTTCCTTCCGCCGCTTGTTCAAGAACCCCGACAACGGATTCCTGGTCGACATCAAGGGCATCTACCGCCACCTTTCCGGCGACCTCAACTACTGGAGCTTCTGACATGGCTACACGCACGCACCAACCTCACGTCCTCCTCGTCACAGGCGGCGCCGGATTCATCGGTTCCCACGTGGTGCGCCGCTGGGTGACCCGCCATCCCGACGTGCGGGTCATCAACCTCGATGCCCTCACCTATGCGGGCAACCTGGCCAACCTCAAGGACCTTGAAGGGGCGGCCAACCACCGCTTCGTCAAAATGGACATCCGCAATACGGAGGGGGTCACGGCCCTGATGCGGGAGGAAAAAGTCGATGCGGTGATGCACCTCGCCGCGGAAAGCCACGTGGACCGCAGCATCTCCGGACCGATGGCTTTTTTGGAAACCAACATCATGGGCACGGCCTCCATGTTGTCCGCCGCACGCAGCGCCTGGACCGATTCCGAAGGCGGGTTCGAAGGCAAGCGCTTTCACCACGTCTCCACCGATGAAGTCTATGGCTCCTTGGGCGCGGAGGGCTTCTTTACCGAAGACACCGCCTACGATCCCCGGAGTCCTTACAGCTCCTCCAAGGCCGCGAGCGACCACATCGTTCGGGCTTGGCATCACACGTATGGCATGCCTGTGGTGTTGTCCAATTGCTCCAACAATTACGGCTCTTTTCAATTTCCGGAGAAGCTGATTCCGCTCTTCATCCGCAATGCCGTCCAGAAGAACCCCCTTCCGGTATACGGACAGGGCGTAAACGTGCGCGACTGGCTGTGGGTCGAGGATCACGCCGCTGCACTCGAGGTCATCCTCACGACGGGGGCCAACGGGGAGACCTACAACATCGGGGGGGAGAACGAGTGGCGCAACATCGACCTCATTCGCCTCATGTGCCGCCAGCTCGACGAAAAGCTCGGCCGTACCGCCGGCGAGACGGAGCAGCTCATCACCTACGTGCAGGACCGTGCCGGCCACGACATGCGCTACGCCATCGACCCCACCAAACTGAGGGAAGACCTCGGCTGGCGGCCGTCGATCACCTTCGAAGAAGGCCTGGCCAAAACCATTGACTGGTACTTGGCCAACGACACCTGGCTCGGGGAGGTCACCAGCGGTGCCTACCGGGACTATTACGACCAACAATACGGCGACCGCTGATGGGTTGGCTCTCCCGGTTGTTTGGAGGCAAGGAGCAAGCGGAACGCCAAGAGCGTGAGCCGATCGACCTTTCCGTTTTTGGCTATGACTATCACAGCCACATGGTGCCGGGTGTGGACGACGGTGCGCCGGACCTCGAAGCCTCAATGGAAATGATCGACGCGCTGGTCTCCCTTGGCTATCGCGGCGCGGTCACGACGCCACACATCATGGCGGGCATGTACCCGAACAGCCCTGAAACGCTGCGGGGCCCTTTCGAAAAGCTGAAAGCGGCGGTGGCAGAGCGGCATCCAGCGTTCAAATTGGCGCTGGGCGCGGAATATTTCTTGGACCACACCCTCCTTGATGCCGTGCAATCCGACCAGGAGTTGCTCGCTCCTGGAGGGCGCCTGCTTTTCGAGCTGGCTTTTGCCGCACCGCCGGATACCGCATTGCTCCAAGAGTTCCTGTTTGAAGCCCAAGTGAAGGGACTCAAGCCCGTGATGGCCCACGTCGAGCGCTACGCCTATTGGCACAACGAGTTGGAGCGGTTTGAAGAATGGAAGGAGCAGGGGGTGATTCTCCAGGTCAATGCCGCCTCCTTGGCGGGTGCCTACGGACCAGAAACCCAAGAGGCCGCCGTCACCTGCATCGAGAAAGGATGGGTTGGCATCCTCGGAACGGATGCGCATGGGATGCGGCACATCGATGCACTGCACGCCTCCCGAACGCATGCTGCCGTCCATGCGCTGGCCGAAACGGCCTTGAACCCCAAGCTGTTCTGATCAGCCCACTGGGGCCAGGCGGATGACCATGCCCTCCAGGCTGTCGGCCAGCTGGATTTGGCAGCCGAGTCGGCTCTCGTCCTTGACGTGGAAGGCCTCATCGAGCATGTCTTCCTCGTTGTCCGACTTCTCCGGCAGGCTGTCGGCGTGGGTGCTCTCCACGTAGCAATGGCAGCTGGCGCACATGGCCATGCCACCGCAGGTGCCCTCCACCGGGAGTTCGGCACTCTTGCACAGCTCCATGACGTTCATGTTCATGTCGGTGGGGGCCTCCAGCTCATGCGGATTGCCCTCGCGGTCAATGACGGTGACGCGGATGATGGACATGCTCAGAATCCGTTGACCCCGTTGACCGTCGTGTACTTGAGCACGAGGTTCTTATCGGGGTAAATGCGCTTGAAGGCACTCTGCACCATCAATGTGGCTTCGTGGAAGCCGCAGAGGATGAGCTTGAGTTTGCCTGGATAAGTGTTGATGTCGCCAATGGCGTAGATGCCATCCACGCTTGTGCTGTAGTCAAAGGTGTCGACTTCGATGGCGTTCTTGGAGATGTTGAGGTTCCAATCCGCAATGGGGCCCAGCTTTGGGCTGAGGCCGAACAGCGGTACCCAGTGATCGGTCTCTACTGTGATTTCTCCCTCGGTCTTGTGCTTGACCGTGATGGCCTGGAGGTGTTCCTCGCCGGCCACGCCCACAACTTCTCCGTTGGTGAGCAATCGGATCTTGCCTTCAGCGGCCAAATCAAGCACCTTCTGTACGCTGTCGGGGTGCCCGCGGAAGCCTTCCCGGCGGTGCACCAAGGTGACCTCGGAAGCCACGCCGTCGGCCAAGAAATTGGTCCAATCGAGGGCACTGTCTCCGCCGCCGCTGATCACCACCTTCTTGCCGCGGTAGAATTCGGGATCCTTGATGATGTACTCGACGCCATGGTCCTCATAATCTTCGAGCCTCTCCACTGGAGGTTTGCGGGGTTCGAAGCATCCGAGCCCGCCTGCGATCGCGATGATGGGTGCACGGTGCACGGTGCCGCGGTTGGTGGTCACCACGAATTGACCCTCCTCGTCCTTGATGATGGTCTCCGCGCGCTCACCCAGCGTGAACCCCGGCTTGAATGGTGCCGCCTGCGCCATCAACTGGTCCACCAGGTCACCGGCGAGGATTTCCGGATAGGCCGGAATATCAAAAATGGGCTTCTTGGGGTAAATCTCAGCGCATTGACCCCCGGCCTGAGGCAAGGCGTCAATCAGGTGGCACTTGAGCTTGAGCAGCCCGGCTTCGAAGACGGTAAACAACCCGCAAGGGCCTGCACCGATGATGAGGATGTCCGTTTGGATCATGATCAATTTCGCGGCGAAGGTAGTTTCCATGGCGCCTGCCTTGGCAACAATGGCAAAGCGGTCGTGTTCAACCCAACGCCGAAGAGGGCATGTTCACGGCAACCACACGCTCGACTTCGGGTACGACCCGCCTTACCGCCTCTTCCACGCCCGCCCGCATGGTCATGGCCGCTTGGGCGCAATGCGCACAAGCCCCTTGAAGCTCCACCTCCACCACGAGGTCTTCCCTGACGGCCAACACCTTGATGTCGCCTCCATCCGAACGCAAGAAGGGCCTGAGTTCGTCGAGGGCGCGGTCGATGCGGGCCTTCAAATCAGCGGATTCAGCAGCGGCGTTCATGACGGTGAATTTACGGCGGCAGTCGGTGGGGACCCACCCACCGGTGCATCCGCGAGTGCATCCAACATGCGGTCGGTCAGCGCGGCGATGGCCTTGGCCGCCTCTGTGCCCTCCTGCAGTGCGGCAGGCCTTCCCACATCGCCCGCCTCTCGGATGGCTTGAACCAGGGGCAACTCCCCCAAAAAGGGCGTTCCCGATGCCTCAGCGTAGCGCTTGACCCCGTCACGGCCAAACAAGTGGTACTTGCGGTCCGGCAAGTCTGGCGGCGTGAAATAGGCCATGTTTTCGACCAGTCCCAACACCGGCACATTGATGCTGTCGAGCTGAAACATGGACACGCCCTTCCGCGCGTCGGCCAAAGCGATGTCCTGTGGCGTACTGACCACGACCACACCGCTCAAAGGCACGAGCTGCACCAAACTGAGGTGCACATCGCCGGTCCCCGGGGGCAGGTCAATGAGCATGTAGTCGAGCGTACCCCAATCCCCATCGGTAAAGAGCTGTCCCAGCGCCTTTGACGCCATCGGACCGCGCCACACGATGGCCTGGTCGGGGTCGGCAAAGAACCCGATGCTCAGCAGCTTGACCCCATGGGCTTCCACGGGGCCGATCATGGCCTTGCCGGCTTTCTCGACGGGCTGTGGCTTTTCGCGGACCACATCAAACATGGTGGGCATGCTGGGCCCATGGATGTCGGCATCGACGAGCCCCACGCTGTGGCCGCGTCGCGCGAGTTCCACGGCGATGTTGGCCGTCACGGTGCTTTTGCCGACGCCGCCTTTGCCGCTGGCAACGGCGATGATGTGCTTGACACCTGGCAGGACTTTGCGGGTCTCCACCGTGCGCTCATTGCTGCCGAGGGGCACGACTTCGACCGTACACGCAATCTCTACCCCCTGGCGCGTGCCGAGTTTCTCCATGGCGAATTCCACGGCTTCCCTCATGCGCTGGCGGGCGTGCATGGCGGGACTGCTGGTCTTGATCCTGAGTTTGACCGCCCAGCCTCCTTCCGTTTCCTCTGCGGAGAGCACTTCAGCCAATTCGAGGGTGACAAGGTCTTTGCCCAATTCGGGTTCTACGACGCCTCCCAAAGCGTCCAAGATGATGTCCGTGGTCAATGCTCCCATGGGTCAAAGTTCGGTGTTGGGGTCCCAGAACCGCTCGGTGAAGTCCACCACGCGGTCACCGTCCACTTTGACACCTTCGGATTCAAGCCTTTCCGCCATGGTTGTGGGGGTCGGAAAGTGCATTCTGCCAGACAACAATCCGAGGCGGTTCACCACCCTGTGGGCTGGAACGGCAGCGGCGTCCGGGTGGGCCTCCAGTGCCCGGTTCATGGCCCACCCCACCATGCGGCTTGCCCGCGCCGCCCCCAGATAGCGGGCAATGGCCCCATAACTCGTGACCCTGCCCTTTGGGATGAGCCGTGCCACCGCGTGAACGTCGCGCTCAAAGTCCCCGGATCCCGGCCGTGCGGTGGGTCCATGGGCGCCCTCTTTCAAGTGTGGGTCTGCTTGGCTTGCCATCACACGCGGGTCCTGAGGTAGTGGATTTTTTTGCCTTCTTCAAGCCAGCGCTGCTCATAGAAGGTGCGGATGTTCAGCACATCGGCAAAGGCAGGGTCCACCCTGTGGACCAAATCGGCATAGACGTCTTGGGAATCCTCGAGGACCTCGAAGCCAGCGCCGATCCAACCCTCCTTGGAGAGGGCATAGAGCAGTGGACTGTCGCTCTTGATGTGCACGAGCCCTCCGGGCACCATGAATTCCCGGTATCGCTGGAGGAAAACCTCCGAGGTGATGCGCTTGGTCCCCTTCTCGTCCTTGGGTTGTGGGTCGGAGAACGTGAGCCAAATCTCATGCACTTCCCCGGCCGCAAAAAAATGGTGGACAAACTCAATTTTGGTGCGCAGGAAAGCGACGTTGTTCAACCCTTCTTCCTGGCTCGTCTTGGCCCCACGCCAAAAACGGTGCCCCTTGATGTCCACCCCAATGAAATTGCGCTCGGGATGCCTGCGGGCCAAGCCCACGGTATACTCGCCCTTTCCGCAGCCCAATTCGAGGGTAATGGGGTGGTCATTGCCAAAGACAGATTCCGCCCATTGGCCCTTGTTCAGGCCCCCACCGCCCGCAATGGCCTTGATGTCCGGTTCGAACACGTGGGTAAATCCCGCATTCTCCTTCCATTTCCGGAGCTTGTCCTTGCCCATGAGGGGCGAAATTACGCCTCATGAGCGGTGCTTCAGACGGCCCAGCCCCCCTTGTGGCATCTTCTTTGGCGCCGCATGTCCTGTTTGCCATCCTGGATTGGGGGCTCGGACACGCCACGCGCTCGTGGCCTCTGGTCTTGGCGGCTTGCCGTTCAGGGGCACAGGTGACTTTGGCCTCTCGGGGCGTTGCAGCGCAGTGGTTGCAGCAGCGCATGGCCGAAGCGGATGCGCATGAGCAGCGGTCGGGCCGCGCGACATGGCGCTGGCAATTGGTCGAAAAGCCGGGTACGGACATCCGCTATGCCCAAGGCGGCGCCATGCTGCCCGTGATTGCCCTTCAAATGCCGGCCTTCGTGCGCAGCATTGCCCGCGAGCGGAAGTGGACGGCCGACTGTATCAAACAACTCGGCATCACCCACGTGGTCAGCGACAACTGCTACGGGGTGCACCCCAGGGACCACGCCGTGCCTTCGGTGCTCATCTCCCATCAGGTGTCTCCACCCCTTCCCCGGTTGCTGCGGGCCAGTGGGCGGGCGCGCGTCCGACAGTGGGCCCGCCGCTTCAGCGAAGTCTGGATTCCGGATCTCGAGGGAAACGTCATGGGCGGAGTGCTGTCGGTGCCGACCTTTTCCCACCACCGCTTCATCGGGCCCTTGAGCCGGTTTTCGGTCGACACCGGCCCTGAAGTGGAGACACCCGCGCACCAGGGCAACGCCGCCGCGTTGGTGGGCCTGGTCAGTGGCCCCGAGCCCCAGCGCAGCCTGATGGAGGAGGCGCTCCGGACCTGTTTCCAACGCGATGGCCGCAGCGCGTTGCTGTTTGCCGGACGGCCCTCCGGAGGGGAAGAGACCCACGGCCGTGTCCGCACGCTATACGATGCCGGGGATGCGCGCATTCGGTCGGCCTTGATGCAGGCCGAGTGCATCGTCTGCCGTTCGGGTTACTCGACGCTCATGGACCTGGCTGTATTGGGCCGCAAGGCCGCACTCGTCCCCACACCTGGCCAACCCGAGCAAGAATACCTGGCCCGGCTGTGGTCAGACAGCTTCGGCTGGCCCCACATCGACCAGCGGCAATTGGTCCACTTCCAACCCGAAGCTGCACCGGGGAAAGATTGGGAAGAAAGCGGCGCCGAGGCGGCGGAATGGATGACCAAATGGTTGCAATCCCGTGCTCCTTTCGGGGCGTAAATTCACAGCATGACCGAGGATGAACGGTACATGAAGCAGGCGCTGGATCAAGCCCACAAGTCGGCCGAAATGGGCGAGGTTCCCGTGGGCGCCGTGATTGTGGCCGGAGGGCGGACCATCGCCCGCGCCCACAACCTCTGCGAGCGGCTGCATGACTTCACTGCACACGCCGAGATGCAGGCTTTTACCGCCGCCAGCGAATTTCTCGGAGGCAAGTTCTTGGACCAGTGCACCTTGTATGTCACGCTGGAGCCCTGCCCCATGTGCGCCGGAGCCGCATATTGGACCCGCATCGGGCGGGTGGTATACGGTGCGCGTGACGACAAGCGCGGGGGCCTCGATTTCAAGGGAAAGCGCAGCGAAGGCCTGTTGCACCCCCGCACCGAACTCGTCGGTGGGGTGCTCGAGGAGGAGTGTGCGGAACTGCTGAGGACCTTCTTTTCCCAACGGAGGAAAAGCTGACAGGGCGCCGACTACTTTTGAGCTGTGGAGGAGTTGAGCCGCACATACTTGGAAACCCTCAAAGAGGAAATCGCCACCCAGCAGGACAACCGGCTGCAGGTGCGCTTTGCCGAGTTGCACCCTGCAGACATTGCGGAGACCCTGAACCGCCTCGATGAGGAGGAGGTGCAGTACCTCTGGAAGCTCATCGACATAGAAACGCGCGGCGACGTGCTGATTGAACTCGAAGAGGACGTCAGGGAAAGCCTGCTGGCCCAACTCACCAACCATGAAATCGCCACCGAAGTCCTCGAGCAAATCGATTCGGACGATGCCGCCGATGTGGTCTCTGAATTGCCTGAAGACCGCGCGCAGCAAGTCATTGAGCAACTGGACAACGCCGACAGGGAGGACCTGCTGACGCTCCTCCGCTATCCTGAAGGCACGGCCGGTGCGCTCATGGGCACCGAGCTCATTCGCGTGGAATTGGATTGGACGGTGTCGCACGCCATTCGGGAAATGCGCCGCCAGGCGGAGGATGTGGACACGGTGCACAGCGTATATGTGGTCAATGCGGCTGGTCAACTGATCGGCCGTTTGTCATTGAAGCGGCTGCTTCTCACGGCGACGAGCACCCGCAGCACCATCGGCGACCTTTTCAAAGAAGACGATACACGGGCGGTCAAAGTGGACGAGCCCGACGTCACGGTGGTGCAGTTGATGAAGAAATACGACCTGGTGGCCTTGCCTGTGGTGGACGACCACAACAGGCTGCTCGGGCGGATCACCGTGGACGATGTCCTCGACCTCATGGAAGAAGAGGCGGAAAAGGACTATCAACTGGCCAGCGGCCTGAGCGACGATGTGGAGAGCGACGACGCGCTGTGGGACATGACCCGCGCCCGGTTGCCGTGGCTGCTCATCGGCTTGTTCGGGGGGTTGGCTGGCGCCTATGTCATTGGTGCCTTTGACATTGCGCGGTTTCCCTCCATGGCGCTGTTCATCCCGCTCATCGCAGCGATGGGGGGCAATGTCGGCGTCCAATCTGCTGCTATCGTGGTGCAAGGTCTGGCCGCCGGCCGCAGCCCTCGCGATGCGCGGCTCGTTCCCCGCCTGCTCAAAGAACTCTCTGTGGCCTTGCTCAATGGCACCATCTGTGCCGTGGTCATTCTGGGGGCGAGTACGGCCTTGGGGTACAGCTGGAACCTCAGCCTGACGGTCAGCCTCGCCTTGATTGTGGTCATCATTTTTGCCGCCCTCTTCGGGACCTTCGTGCCGCTGACCCTCGACCGATTTAAAATCGATCCCGCCCTGGCTACGGGGCCGTTTATCACTACGGCCAATGACATCATCGGCCTCATCATCTACTTCGAAATCGGGGTCTTGATGGCCGCGTAAAGCCATGAAAGTCCTCTTTCTGGATACCGTGCACCCCATTTTGGCGGAACGATTGTCGGCGGCCGGAATGGACTGTGTGGATGCCACTGGGCAGCCTGTAGGCGAGGCCCTGGTCGCCCACGGCGATGCGGAAGGTTTGGTGTTGCGTAGCAAAATTCGGATCGATGGTGCCACCCTCGAACGCTTGCCCGCACTGAAGTTCATTTGCCGCTCTGGAGCAGGACTCGAAAACATCGACATCGCCACCGCACAATTCCGAGGGATCCGGGTCTACAACAGCCCAGAAGGCAACCGCGATGCCGTGGGAGAACACGCCTTGGGCATGTTGCTTTCCCTCTTGAACCTGCTGCGTGAAGCCGACCAATCCTTGAGGGCGGGACAATGGGACCGCGAAGGACACCGCGGCATGGAGCTCGCCTCGCGCACCGTGGGCATTCTGGGATACGGGCACATGGGCAGTGCCTTTGCAGGCAAATTGGCCGGAATGGGATGCCGCATCCTCGCTTGCGATCCTTACCGACAGGACTTTCACGGCGACCTCGACGGCAAAGTCGAAGCGGTTGACCTCGCCACGCTCCAAAGCGCCTCGGATGTGCTCAGCCTGCACTGCAACCTGACGCCCGAAACGCGCGGCATGGTCGACCGGGCCTTCCTCTCCTCCTTTGTGAAGCCCCTGATTGTAATCAACACGTCGCGGGGTCCCGTCGTCCGCACTTCAGGCCTGCTCGACGCGCTGCAAACGGGTCATGTCATCGCCGCTGGACTCGATGTCTTCGAACGCGAGACCAGCAGTTTTGAGACGGTCGCCAACGAGGGCGACCCGGTGTGGATGCGGCTCATGGCCCACCCCCGGGTACAAGTCAGCCCGCACGTGGCGGGCTGGACTGAAGAAAGCTATGTGAAGTTGTCGTCGGTGCTCGCCGACAAGGTGCTCGGCGATTTCGGTTGACTCAGTTGGTGCGGTCCCGAGAACTCGCGGAGTACAGCACCTTCAGTGCGGAAGCCTTTCTGAGCTCCTGCTTGACGTCTGTGACCACGCCCATCTTGGTGTCTTGGTCCACCTTCATCGAGACCCACATCTTGGTCTGCTCGGCTTCCGCAAGGGTGAGCCGCTCGTTTTCCACCCAATCGCGGATCTGCACGACGTCAGCGAACTGATCGTTGAGCTGAATGACGGGCTCCGTGCCGTAACGCTTGTCCTGTGGAGGTCCGATATTGATGTAGCGGATCAAGTGCTTCTTTTCGATTTTGTAAATCTCTGAAGCTTCTGGACGCACCACCTTGACCATCTCCTCCTCCGTCCGCAATACAGTGGCGACCATGAAGAAGAAGAGAAGCATGAACACGATGTCGGGCAGGGATGCCGTCGAAATCGCACCGGACTCACGCTTGCTGTTTTTCTTGAACTTGCTCATCAGTAGTATCCTTGACTGGCATCGCGCGGCTCTGCTTCAGAGATGCGCTGAGGAAAGACGAGACGGATGGCCTTGATCTTGTCGAGCAGGCTCGCCTCTTTTGTGCGGCTGTAGCGCTCCTCGAGGGAAGCGTACGACTCATTGAACTTGGCGAGCGACAGCTCATCGCGCAACTCGTTCACTGCAGCCTCCAGTTCGTTTTGCACCTGCAAGTACAGGTCGTAAGACGTGTTTCGGTCGGTTTGGAGGCTGATCAAAGCCGAACCGGGAAGCTCCTTGTAGTCGCTTCCAAACAGGGCAATGGCGGTCAATTTCTCGCGCACCTTCTCCGCGCGTTTGTCTTGGCCGGCTGCGATGTAACTCTGCTCCAACACGGTCAGCTCCGCCTTGCGCACCCATTGGCGCTCAGGGTACTTCATGTTGTCGTCGCCGAGGGTGATGTTGGGGCGCTCTGGGTGAAGCAGGCCCGTCCCCGTGGCGACGAGAAAGTCCTTGGCTCCGTCCTTCAATTGACCGATAGACAGCACCTCTTTCTCCACGAGGAGCTCGTCGCGGAAATTCGTCCGGACGTTGTAGACATCGCCGTCTTTTACCTCCTGCTGCTCCATGTCCGGCGGCACCGGAGGGGGCAGCTGGCGCTTGACGCCTTCATCGCTGTCGATGGTGGTGGTCACCAACCAAAAAATCAAGAGCAGGAAGGCGATGTCCGCCATCGAGCCCGCATTGATTTCCGGTATTTCTCTGCGTGCCATGAGCGCTTAGAGCCAGTTCTTGAGCAGGGACTTGCCCTCCACAACCAAGATGGATCCTATGGCCATCAGGCCCAGGATGTAAATGAATTGAATGCTGGCATCTGCAATCTTCACGTCTTGCTCGGTCACCTTGGCGCCTCCTGCCACCATGGCGGGCGTCACGGTGGTGTCGGCCATGCTCCAGGCGATGAGGCCGGCGACAAAAAAGACCGCAAAACCGATCAGGGCACCCATGGCGCGCTTGGGCTGGGTGGCCAGTTTCTGTGCGAAATGAAAGATGCCGAATCCAAGGATGGCCAACACGCAGATGGCACCCACATAAAGATTCAGGCTCACGAGACGCTCAACGGGACCGTTCGGGTCGTCGCTGTTGATCGCGGATACCACCCACATACACCCCAATGCAATGATCAGGATGCGGAGGATGATGAGGGACGTTCGGATGACGTTGGCTTGCATGGTGCTGCTGTTTTGCGACCGCAGACCGATCAGCCGTTCAACTTCTTCCGGTAGACCAAGTCCACGAGGTCCATGGACGCCTCCTCCATATCAAAGACGATGCCGTCAATTTTGGAGAGGATGTAGTTGTAGAAGATCTGGAGGATGATGGCCACCACGAGACCGGAGACGGTCGTGATCAACGCCACCTTAATACCGCCAGCCACAATGGAGGCGTTGATGGTGTTGGCTTGGGCAATCTTGTCAAAAGCCTCAATCATACCAATCACCGTTCCCATGAAACCAAGCATAGGCGCCAGGGCGATGAAGAGGCTGATCCAGCTCAAGCCGCGCTCGAGTTTGGTGCTTTCCAAGCTGCCATAGTCTTCCACCGCCTTGGCCAGCTCTTCATAGCTGCCTCCGCTGCGGTCGAGGCCTTGGTAGAAAATCGCGGCCACAGGGCCACGGGTGTTGGAACACACCTCCTTGGCGGCTTCCACCCCACCACTGTTCATGGCTTCTTCCACACCGGACAAGAGCGCCTTGGTGTTGGTGGTGGCCATGTTGAGGTAGATGATGCGCTCGACGGCG
>DGOE01000060.1 GCA_002389295.1 Flavobacteriales bacterium UBA4474
CGACAAGTGCACGATCAGCGGTCCATATGGTGAGTTCTTCATCAAAGAGACCGAAGCCGAGATGCTGTACATCGGCGGAGGCGCCGGCATGGCGCCCATGCGCAGCCACCTCTTCCACCTCTTCCACACGGTGAAGACCGGCCGCAAGGTGACCTTCTACTATGGTGGCCGCTCCCGCAGGGAGTTGTTCTACCTCGATGACTTCCGCAAGATCGAGCAGGAGTTCCCCAACTTCCGTTTCCACGTGGTCCTCAGCGACCCCACCGAAGAAGACCAGTGGAACGAAAAGAAGAGCATCGACGACGAAGGTGACGGTTTCCTTGGCTTCGTGCACAACGCGGTCATCGAGCACCACCTCACGCCGCACGATGCACCGGAGGACATCGAGTTCTATTTCTGCGGTCCGCCGCTCATGAACCAAGCCGTGCTCAAGATGTGCGACGACTGGGGCGTTCCGCCCGAAAACGTGGCCTTCGACGACTTCGGAGGATGAGCATGTTTGATCGAATCCCATGGGAAACCGCCAGCCACGTGCTGGCGGTCCCGTTTGCGGTCCTGCTGCTTTGTGCAGGGTGCGCCGAAGGCGGCACTGCATCAGAAGGGCCGAGGTCCATCGACACAGAAGGGGTGCAGCTCCACCAAGGGGAAGCCCAGGGGACCACGTATACCATCAAATACGGTGCGTCGTCCCGCCTACCCGATGCAGTATTCGAGGACATCCTCGAGATGGTGGACAAGGAGGTCAGCCTGTGGCGTCCGGACAGCCGCATCAATGCCATCAACGCCTGGCCACGGACCGATTCCCTCTATGGATTTGTGGATTCCACACAGATCATCGGACCGCTCTGGGCGCTGTCAGAGGAGCTGCATGCGCTCACCAAGGGCGCCTTCGACCCCACAGTCAGCCCACTTGTGGAGCTCTGGGGCTTTGGCCTGTCTGAAATGGGCCAGGTGGGAGAGGCAGAAGTGGACAGTGTCATGGCGTATGTGGGCTTGGTGCCCGACCGGTTTGACATGAATGAGGAAGAGGAAAATGGGCACTACAAGGCCACGTGGGTGCGCAAAGGTGACGCCCGGGCCGCATTGGATTTCAACGCCATTGCACAAGGCTACACGGTAGACTTGCTGATGGAGGCCTTGCGCGAACGCGGAATAAATGACGCGATGGTGGAATTGGGGGGCGAGGTCGCATGCCGGGGATTGAACCCGCAAGGCACCCCTTGGCGCATCGCCGTGGACAGCCCTGTCGAGGGCAGCACCCACGCCGACCGCTCATTCGAACTGGTGGTGGAGGTCAAGGACCGGGCCATTTGCACCAGCGGGAGCTACCGCAAGTTCCAAGAGGTCAATGGCCAAAAGATCAGCCACACCATCGATCCCGGCACGGGATGGCCCGCGGCCAACGGGCTGCTCAGTGCCACCGTCATGGCCCCCACTGCAGCCTATGCGGATGCCTTGGCAACGGCATTCATGGTCTTTGGTACAGAGCAAACCAAGGGATTCCTTTCCATATACCCCAACCTTGGCTTGGACGTCATGTTGATGTCGCATGATGGCACGGGGGGCTACGACGTGTGGCGCTCTCCTGGCTTTGACGCCGTCTCCAGCAAGCGCTGAATCACGCTGTGGCTTCGGTCACATCTTCCTTTCGGCACTGGTCCTGGGGCCGTGCACCGCAGATGGAACAGCTGCCCGAGTCATCGCTCAGCAGGGGGTTGTTGCTGGCACAGGTGCCGCTGAACTCCCCGTCTTTCTTGACCAAAATTTTGATGGCGATGCCGGCGACACCGAGTCCCAACAAGGCGATGGCCAAAAGCAATGTCTCCAATCCCATGGGACAAAGTTAAGCCGCTGTGGCCGGGAAGAAAAGCCCATGAAAGGACATACAAGGGGCATAAAAAGAAGTTTCGTTTTTAATATGAGGGCTTTCGTCGATTAATTTCGTATCTTCATGGAATCAGATTGTATTTGATGAATGCTTCCTTCTCTCATCGTGCTGGCCTGTTGACCTTGGTGCTGTTGGCTTGGCTTTTCAAGGTCCAAGCCCAAGATTGTGGATGCCTCCCTTTGGCAGACCGCCCTGTGGTGACCCTCACCGACAATGAAGGGGCTGGCACAGGAACCGTCACCCTGAGCTGTGACAATGTCTACCTCTTGGATGGTTTTGTCTATGTCAATGCCGGAGATGTGTTGACCATCGAGGCGGGGACCGTGATCCAAGCCAAGGAGGGACAAGGGGAATCCGCGAGTTGCCTCATCGTGGCGCGCGACGCACAAATCCTTGCTGATGGAACGGCGGATTGCCCCATCATCTTTACCTACGAAGGCGACCCACTCAACGGCTCCACACCCTACAACCTGCGCGGTATGTGGGGCGGGCTCATCCTCAATGGCAACGGTGTCCTCAATACATACTTTTCCTCTTCCGAGTCCTTCGGTGACGATCTCGCCGAAGGCATCACCGATGTTTCAGGGGCGGGAAGGGACATCTATGGCGGCCTCGACAACGCCGAATCCAGTGGAATTTTGCGCCACATTTCGATCCGCCATGGCGGAAGCGAGATGCCCAATCCCCCGGTCAATTTCAACAATGTGATCAACGGAGACGAGACCAATGGGTTGAGCTTGAATGGTGTGGGGTCTGGAACCGTCCTCGATTACATCGAGATTGTATCCACCCTCGATGATGGGCTGCAGATCATGGGAGGCGCTGCGCGTTTGAAGCACGTGGCCCTGGCTTTCAGTTCTGAAGAAAACTTGGAATACGACCAAGGCTGGGTAGGGGACATGCAGTATTTCGTGTCCATTATGGACCAGCCCGGACAAGTGGGAGATTACGGCTTTGACTTTGAAGGCGATGACTTCGAGTTCCAAAATGTGACGCTCAGCTTTCTGCCATACACCAACCCGCAAATCGCCAATTTCACGTCCATCGGTCACGATGCCGCTTCGGCTGTTCGGTGGCACAACGGTGGGGGTGGACGACTCTACAACGGCATTTTTCAGCATTGGGACTTCGGCATAGAGTTCGAGGACAATGACCCTTGCGATGCCTATGAGCTGTTCTTGTTTGGTGAACTCGAAATACACAACAACCGTTTTTGGAATGTGGGCGACAGCCTCGCACTCGATACCATGATCCTGTATGATGGGCCGGTATGGAATGGCAACATGCAGATCCAAAACCACTTCGTGGCCAACAACAACCAAGCTTCGGACCTGGGCCTTGACGACACCTTTGATGCGCTGGCGGGATTCGTGACTTCTGGTCTGGATCTTTTCCCAGCGGCGGGTGATTCCGTGCCTGCTGAGCACCAGCCTGTCGGCACCTTTTTTGACCCGGTAGACTACGTTGGGGCCTTCGCTCCAGGCGGTGAGAACTGGCTGGCCGGTTCCTATCTGGACCAGATGGGCATGTTCTATCCCGGCGACTTTCCAGGTTGCACGTATTCCTGGGCATGCAACTACGACGCCTCCGCAAACACGGACGACGGTAGCTGTGACCTGACGGCTTGCGGGGGATGCACCTACCCGGACGCAGCCAACTATGATGCGGCGGCCTTGCACGATGATGGGACCTGCGCCTTCAGCGGCGGGGCGAATCCCTGTCCGACCGATGTGGACGGAGACGGCACCACGGGGGTCAACGACCTCTTGGAAATCCTCTCGCTCTTCGGCGCGAACTGCAACTGAATGTCGGCTTATCGGCTGCGATCAGCGATCGGGCCTCCCAGCACATAACCCAAGCCCAGTGAAGGGTGGTGCGCCCTGAATCCATGGGTGTGCAAGGCGATCCGGCACCACCATGCTGCCTTGAGTTGCCATTGGAACACCACGCGGTTGTAATGCGCTTCTTCGGCTTGCCACTTCACGGCGTACCGGCCGTGCACCAGGTCCACGTGCACCCGGGTGAACCGCAGCTGGAATCCCGCGTGAAATCCAAGGCCTGCATGACCGGGACGCTGCATGCCCATGCCGCCTACCAAAAAGCCACCCCGCCGGTTGCGCCCAAGCCTCCGGTCCACGGCCACTTCTGCCGTGGTTTCGCGCGCATCCAAAGGCGCTGGCTGTCTGCGCCCCAAGCCCCATTGCACCTGCCATCGCGCGGCCCGCGGAGGCAGCGCCGAATCCACGGCTGAGGTATCCCTTGCAACCCGTGTCGGGCGACGCCCACTGTTCCAACCTGTGGAGAGGCCAAACCGAAACACATTGGTCCCCAGGTTGGGCTGGGTGAACGAAGCGTTGCTCTGGTGATCGAGGGTCAGGTGAAGCCCCACGCGCTGGTGCCACAGATCGCCGGAAGTACCGGCTGGCCGGTGCAGGCCAATTTGCATGGCCCCATTGATGGATGAACCGATGACCACGCGCTGGCGCGTATCCGGGGAGGCATCCGACCACGGCTTTTCGGTCCAACCCAATCCGCCGCCGATCCTAAAACGCCATGCCCCTGCCAGGCGCAGTTCAGCCAGGCCCAGTGCCGCCACTTGGTGGCCCACATGTCGGGCCGCACCCGTTTGACCGGCATGCAGCACACATCCCCACCGCGGCGCATTGCGGCTCTTTCGCCATTGTCCTTTGGCCGCGGTGGTCCAGGCCAAACTCGCCCCATAAGCGTGGCTTGTCACCAAGGCGCGCATCGCCGCACGGTGTGGCGCGAGAAAGCCGGTACATCCGCCAAACTCCCACCGGGCATCTCCGTCCAAGCCCGATTGACCGCGAAATTCGCCCGCGCAAAAGGCCAACAGAAACCCCAGCGCAAGGAGTCGAATGGAAAAGCTGCGTCCCGGGAGCATGTCACCCCAAAGGTGCCGCTTAATTTTGGGCCATGCCCCACCGAGATGCCATGGACCGTCCTCCTTTCGCCACGGCGCAAGGTGCCCACACCCGAGAAGAGAAGTTGGCTGCATTTGGCAGGCTCCTCGACATCATGGACGACCTGCGCGAAGGCTGTCCTTGGGACATGAAGCAAGATTTTGAATCCCTGCGCCACCTGACCATAGAGGAAACCTATGAGCTCGGCGAAGCCATACTGGAGGGCAACCTCGATGAAATTGGCAAGGAGGTGGGCGACCTCATGCTGCACATGGTCTTTTACAGCAAGCTGGGATCGGAGCAAGGGGCGTTCGATGCCTGCGATGTCCTGCACGGCATTTGTGACAAGCTCGTGACCCGGCACCCGCACATCTACGGCGATGTGGAGGCGGCCACAGAGGAGGCGGTCAAGGCCAATTGGGAAAAGATCAAGCTGAAGGAAAAGGGCAGCGGTGACGGTGGACACAAAAGTGTCCTGGAAGGGGTGCCCAAGGGATTGCCCTCCCTGGTCAAGGCTCAACGGATCCAAGAAAAAGTCCGCGGCGTCGGTTTTGATTGGGACCACGCCGGTCAGGTGTGGGAGAAGGTGCAGGAGGAATTGGGGGAATTGCAGGCCGAAATTGAGGCCAAGAGCGACCGGGTTGCCGATGAATTCGGTGATGTCCTCTTTTCCCTGATCAACTACGCGCGGTTCCTGGACGTCAACCCGGATGAAGCGCTGGAGCGGACGAACCGCCGCTTCAAGGCGCGCTTCCAGGAGATGGAGCGCCGCATAGACGCCGCAGGATTGGATTTGGGCGACATGCCGCTCAAGGAAATGGATGTGCATTGGGACGCGGCCAAGGCCGCATTGGGACAATCCGAGACATGAGTGTGAGGACCTGCACAGCATGGCTCGCTGTCCTGCTTCTCGGCGTAGGCTGTGAGAGGGAAAGGGCAGGATGCTTCACGTCCATGGGGCCGGCCACAGAAGTCACCATCCCACTGGAGGCCGCCGTGGCTGTGTTGGAAATAGAAGGCCGTGTGGACATTTCGTGGCGACCGGAATCCAGCGCGCCGCAAGCCACCATTCGAACGGGCGAAGGGCTGGTGGACGGGATCCATGTGCACATGCAGGATGGCATCCTCCGCATTGCCGACAGAAACACCTGCCATTGGGTGCGGGACCTTTCCATCATCCCCGAGGTGGTGATTGAGGGGGTCCGTCCAGATACAGTGCTGCTGCTGGGCCAAGGCCGCTTCAGCATGTTGGATACGCTGACTTCAGGCAACCTCACCGTCGTGGGCGATGAAATGGCGGGGTCCACTGCACTGCTCTTCGCAGCCGACACCCTGCAGGTACGCATGCCCAATGGCCTGGGGCACGTGCAGGTGGAAGGGAGTGCGCGGCGGTTCCGGTCCTTTCGTTCAGGATTCGGGGACCTCGATGCCGCGGGGCTGCGGGCGGAGGAGGCCATGGTGCACCATGCAGGCGTCGGGCGCTGTGACCTGCAGCCTGCGGCCTACCTCTATTTGGAGCTTGCCGGGCACGGCGATGTCCACCTCTGGGGAGCCCAGCAAAACTGGAACATCTACACCTTGGACGGGGCAGAAGGGCAGGTGCTGTATCACCCTTGAGCCCGGACCCGGCTTCAATCCAACAACTGCTGCTCCACAGGTGCGGCAAAGGCACCGACCCAAGCGGCGTATTGGGCGGCACTGGGATGCAATCCATCGGGTGCCACCCAGTCGGAGGCACCAGGCCACTGCTGGCTGATGGGCGTGATGTTGTAATGGGCGATGCCGGCCGAAAGGGTCAGCGCAGTGCAAGCGGCATTGAAATTGGCCAGGTCCTGCGAAATGGCCACCTGGTTGTTTTGGCCGAATGGGGTATAGCCGTAGTCGGGGATGCTGACCACAAACACCCGGTCGGATTGTCCGCCCGCAAGGTCCACGGCGCGTTCCAGTAAGGCTGAGAATTCCACCTCGTATTGCTCCAAAGAGAGTCCCTGGTATTGGTTATTGACCCCAATCAACAGGGAGACCAAATCAAACTGCGCCGTGTCGATTTGCTGGGCATCCATGGCTTGGGACAGGTTGGAGGTGGTCCAGCCGGTTGTGGCGATGATGTGGGCGGGGTCAAAGTGGGTGTCGGGCAGCCGCGCCGCCAAGGAGTCCACCAGCTGGTTGGGCCAGTCGCCGGCCGAAGGCACGCTCTCACCTATGGTGTAGCTGTCGCCCAAGGCGAGGTAGCGCACCGTATCCGGCGCTGTGGTGGAAGGCTCCTCTTCTTCTGCAGGGTCCTGGCCTGCTGGTGCGGGTGTCAGTTCCGAGGCGATGGGACCCGGCTCATTGACCTGCTCCGGGGCGCAGGAAGCGAGCACCGCCAGCCCAGTGGCTGCACAAAAAATAAAGAGACGGTTCATGGATGCAAGGAACTCAATCAGGGTGAATTCTTGTCAATTGGACTGCAGCAGGATGACCAGCGCCGAGGTGGCCAGCAACCACCCCAACAGGTTGCGCAGGGTCGGGCGCTCCGAAAAGAACAGCATACCGGCCACAGAGGTGGCGAGCACCACACCGAGGTTGATCATGGGGACGATGGCCGAAGGAGAAAGCGGCATTTGCTGATAGACCGAGAGCAAAAAGAAAAGAGAGCCCACATTGACGACGCCCAAAATGAGGCCCCCCAGTACCGTCGGCTTGTCCAGCCTTGGCGCACACCGGGGCACAGCGACCCAACGCGTGGTGCCGATCAGCGCCGCCATGGTGAAGGGGATGGCCGCAAAGGTGAGCCTGTCTGCATCGCAGGTCATGTGCTCGGGACTGGAGAACCAGCCGAATCCGAGGTCAATCAGTCCGGACCCCAAAAAGACCACAGCCGGGAGCTTCCAATTTGCGGTGCCCGCGCCCAGACCGCCATCGGCGCCGCTTTGCGCGCGGTGCTTTTTGCTCTGGGTGCTCGCAAACCAGACGGCGGGAAAAGCCAAAACAATGGCCGCGCCCTTGTGCCAAGTGTAACTGTCGGCGGGGTCGAGCAGGATGAACACCAGCATGGGCAGCACCATGGACATTTTGGTGGCGATGGCCACCACGCCCATGCCGAGCTGCTGCGTGCACTCGCCGATTTTCCGAAACATGTAGAGAAAGATCACCCCCATGGCGACGCCGGCCCAGGTGCTGGGTACGCCAATTCTGGACAAGGCATAAGCAGGGCCCGCAATGGCCACCGATATGACCGCGGCGACGATGTAGTTGATGACGATCGCATCCTCCAGCCGCACATTCCACTTGGGAAAGAGCCTGAAGCAGCTGAACATCAGGGTCGAGACGAGAATGAAGAGACCAAGGGCTATCATGAGGGCAAAGGAAGGGCCAAAGTGGGGGGTGGCGCACTGCCAATCCAATCCGCCGAGCGGCGGTGCAATGCGTACTTGATCGTGTCGGGTCCAAAAGGGTGCTCACCCCGCAGCAGGGCTGCTTTTCCCGAGGGGAATTCCGGTGCCCGAAGTCCGCCCCCCGTTGCGTTGGACGAACAACACCAGCGGGCTTCATCCCACATCCCGGCGTGCAGGAAATGCGAAAGGGTGGCGGGGCCGCCTTCCACCAAGAGGGAGCGGCAGTCTCGGCTGTGGAGGTGGCGCAATACAGCCGGAACCGCGTCCTGGCCAGCTGTTTCAATCCGCTCGACATGCCCGGGAAGCCCTTCAGGACCGCCAAAAACCAGCGCTTGTGGATGCCTATACACTGTGGCCTTTGGAGAGGTCCTGCCCTGGGGGTCTATGACCACGGGCTGAGGCGAAGGCCCCGTCGCGTCGCGCACGTCCAAACGCGGGTCGTCCATGACCACTGTGCCCGCACCCACCACGATGGCTTGCTCTTCGGCGCGCCATTGGTGCGTCAGGCGCCGAAGCAGGGGGGATGTAATGGCCAGGCTGCCCTTCTGCCCGGCATCTCTGACAGGGTCAGCATAGCCATCGGCACTGACGGCACACTTCAAGACAACCCAAGGGCGCTGCCTTTCTATCGAAGACAAGAAGCGCCTGTTGAGCCAGCGCCCTTCCGGGAGCGTCTCCATCACGTCTACAGTCAAGCCCGCTTTCTTCAGGCGTTCGATGCCGCTGCCGGAAACCCGGGCGTCAGGGTCCACCATGCCGATCACGACCCTGTGCACGCCGGATGAGATCAGGCGCTCGGTGCAGGGGGGGGTGAGACCGTGGTGGTTGCAGGGTTCCAAAGAGACATAGGCGGTGGCGTGGGAAAGGCGCGGGTCGGCACCGTCCAATTGATCCAAGGCGGCCACTTCAGCATGCGGACCGCCCACTGCGGCATGCCAGCCCTCGGCGATCACCGCGTTTTGGTAAACGATGACACAGCCCACCCTCGGGTTGGGCGAGGTGCCCCAACGGCCGCCTTGGGCCAGGGCCAGGGCCCGTTCCATCCAAGGCAGATCGGAGGCCTGGACTGACATGGTTCAATGTCCGGCAGCCGCCCGCTGGGCGGCATCGAGGGTGTTGCGCAAGAGGCTCACGATGGTCATGGGCCCCACGCCACCTGGCACGGGAGTGATCCAGCTGCATTTCGGCGCGACTTCGGCGTAAGCCACATCGCCCTTGAGCCGGAAACCGCGCTTGGCCGTGCTGTCTTCCACACGGGTGATGCCCACATCTACCACCACGGCTCCATCCTTGACCATGTCCGCGGTGATCATCCCGGGACGGCCAACGGCTGCCACGAGGATATCGGCCCGCCGACAGTGTGCCGCGAGGTCCTGGGTTCTGCTGTGGCAAAGGGTGACGGTGCAGTTACCGGGGGTGCCCGCTCTGCTCAGCAACAGCGACATGGGCGTGCCCACGATGCTGGATCGTCCCACCACCACGGCGTGTTTGCCCTCTGTTTCAATGCCAAACCGCTCCAGCATGGTCATGATGCCCGCCGGGGTGGCCGGCACAAAGCCCGGCAGGCCGAGCGCCAGGTTCCCCATGTTGGAGGGGTGGAAGCCGTCGACGTCCTTTTTGGCGGATACCGCTTCGGTGATGGCCTGGTCGTCGATGTGAGCGGGGAGGGGCAGCTGGACGATGAAACCGTCGATTTGAGGGTTCTCATTGAGCCCGTGCACAATGTCCAACAGGGCTTCCTGTGAAATATCCGCTGGACGCTCCACCAATGTGCTTTCGAAACCGACTTGTGCGCAGCTCTTCACCTTGTGGTCCACATAGGTGCGGCTCGCGCCGTCCTCGCCAATCAGCACGGCCGCGAGGTGGGGTTTGCGGTGGCCTTTGTCCACCCACGCCGCCACTTCCACAGCAATTTCATCCTTGATGCGCCGGGAGAGGGCCTTGCCGTCGAGAATGCGTGTGTCCATCTGCTCGCTCGTTGTGGTGGACATCAACGGGGCATTTTCATTCCGCCCGGGATGCCCGTCCGGGACATCATCCCCGACAGCCCCCGGCGGTTGCCACTGGCGTTCATCATCTTCATCATTTTCTTCATCTCACCAAATTGCTTGATGAGCTGATTGACCTCCTGCACGTTGCGGCCACTGCCCGCAGCAATGCGGCTTCTGCGGCTCCCGTTGAGTGTATCGGGGTGTTGGCGCTCTTGGGGTGTCATGGAGCGGATGATGGCCTCGATGTGCTTGAAAGCGTCGTCATCGATGTCCATGCCGCGCATGGCCTTGCCCATCCCGGGGACCATGGCGAGCAAGTCCTTGACATTGCCCATTTTCTTTACCTGTTGCACCTGCTCCAGGAAATCCTCAAAGTCAAAGCTGTTTTTGCGGATTTTACGCTCCAGCTTTTTGGCGCTTTCCTCATCGAATTGCGCTTGGGCCTTCTCGACAAGGGTGACCACGTCGCCCATGCCCAAGATGCGCTGGGCCATGCGATCCGGGTGGAAAGGCTCCAGCGCTTCCGGCTTTTCGCCCGTACCGATGAACTTGACGGGTTTGCCGGTTTCCTCTCGGATAGAAAGGGCGGCACCGCCTCGGGTGTCGCCGTCCATCTTGGTGAGGATGACGCCGTCAAATGCAAGGCGCTCGTGGAACGCTTGCGCTGTTTTTACGGCATCCTGACCCGTCATGGCATCGACCACGAAAAGGGTTTCGGAAGGTTCCACCGCCTGCTTGATGCGGGCGATTTCGTCCATCATGTCCTCGTCTACCGCAAGGCGACCCGCAGTGTCGACGATGACCACGTCGTTTCCGTGGCTGCGCGCATGGCGCATGGCGGCCAGGGCGATTTCAACGGGGTCTTTCTGTTCGCGTTGTGTAAACACGTCGGCGCCCACACGCTTGGCCATCACCTCGAGTTGGTCGATGGCGGCAGGGCGGTATACATCGCAGGCCACAAGCAAGGGACGTTTGCCCATGTTGGTGCGCAGGTGGAGCGCGAGCTTGGCTGAATGGGTGGTCTTACCAGAACCTTGGAGACCACTCATCAAAATCACCGCGGGCTTGCCCTTGATGTTGAGGCCTGAATGGGTGCTGCCCATGAAGGCAGCGAGCTCTTCCTGGGTGATTTTGACCAGCAACTGGCCCGGTTTGACCGCGGTGAGCACATCCCTGCCCAAGGCCGCTTCTTTTACGCGGTTGGCAAACCTTTTGGCTACGGTGTAGTTAACGTCGGCATCAACGAGGGCGCGCCGGATTTCCTTGGCGGTCTCTGCGATATTGGCTTCTGTGATGGTGGCTTCTCCACGAAGGCGCTGAAAAGTCCTTTCAAAGCGGTCACTGAGGGTATCGAACATGGTTGAAGCAAAGGTAGTCCGCTCTTCGTGCAGGTAGAATTGACGGGACCTACAGCCTTTTGTAGTCGACGGAATGCAAATTTATTTCGACGAACAGGTGGAAACATCGACTAAATTGTGTAATTTAGATGTGCTTAACTGCATGAACATGCGCTTTCAACTGTACTCCCTCGCTTGTTTGCTCGTCTCCTTCTTAGGAACAGCATCCGCCCAGAACTCCTGTTATGATGTCACTGGTGACACATTGGGATTCCACCTTTCCGTGGAAACCCATGCCACCGATGTCGTAGGCGGAATGACAACATACCGCGTCTACCTGTCCACCCCGGGCACGGATGACTTTGTATCAGCCTGCATTGGTGATGCTTCGACGCCTTTGTTCCTCAACACCACGACGTCCTTTTACCAGGACCCGTTGGGCGGAACGACGGCGGCCTCCATCAACCCACTGTACTATGGCCCATTCCCCGATGCGGCTTACGACAGCTGGGTCACCATTGGCATTGACCAGCAGCCTGTGCTCGCCGATGGCCAAACCGATGTTTCGGTATTGGTCGATCCGAACGTGACTTCTTGGGAAGTCCCGTTCAGTGCAGGTGGCGATGTAGACATCAGCTCTGCCATTGGCGGTGGCTGGTACATCCTGCCCAGCAGCGCAAACGGAGTGGCCGGCACAGACCAAAAGGTCTTGTTGGCACAATTGACCACAGATGGGGAGATCAGTGGACAGTTGTACATCCAGATTTTCCCGCAAGGGGACCAATCGCAGTTGATCGAAAACACCTTCAGCTTTCAGCAGACCACCTGCGGTGTTGCAGGATGCATGGACAGCAATGCTTGCAACTATGACGATACGGCCACATCTGACGATGGCTCTTGCAGCTATGCCGCGGCCAACTTTGATTGCAATGGCGACTGCCTGACCACCGAGACCACCTTCAACGTGGACATGGACTGCAGCGGAGAGACGTTCTCTTCCGTGCACGTCACGGGTCCCTGGTGCGGATGGTGCGGTGCTGAGGCATACAATACCCTCACCGACGAAGACGGCGATGGCACGTACACGGTTTCCGTGTGCATTCCTGCCGGCGACGTGGAGTACAAGTACATGATCGACAACTGGGCTGCTCAAGAAAACCTCATCGACGACGCCCAAGCCGGAGGCGCGTGCGCAGCGGTGACGGATGCAGCCACCTATGCCAACCGCGTGGCGGTTTCGGGCAGCACGACAGCAGACACCTATGGCAGTTGCTTGACTTGCGCTGAGCAAGCCGCTTTGGCTTCAGGTTGCACAGACGACGATGCCACCAACTACAGCGCCACCGCGACAACCGACGATGGGTCTTGCCTCTTCAATGTCACCTTCCAGGTCGACATGAGCCAAGCTGGACTCCAGGCCGGAGACGTGGCATACGTAAACGGCAGCTTCAACGGATGGTGCGGCACTTGCAATCCCCTCGACGATACCGATGCTGACGGCATTTGGACGGCCACTTTGCCATTGGCGCCTGGCGTGTCTGAATACAAGTTCACCATCAATGGTTGGGACGCTCAAGAAGAGCTCGCTGTGGGATCATCTTGCGATTACAACCCTGCTGACGGGTTTGCCAACCGCGGATTCAATCTGATTGATGCCCCCATCACCATGCCTTTGGTCTGCTACAACAGCTGCTCCGAGTGCACGCAGGACATCGAAGGTTGCATGGACTCAACGGCTTCCAACTACAACAACCAGGCCACCACCGACAATGGCACCTGCCAGTACCCCGTCACCTTCCGGGTGGACATGGGCAACTTCGGCGGCACATTTGGTGTGGTCAATGTCAACGGCTCCTTCAATGGATGGTGTGGTGGTTGCAACCCCATGACCGCCATCGGTGACGACGTGTATGAGGTGACCCTCAACATCACGGCCGACACCATCGAATACAAGTTCACCCTCGACGGATGGTCGCAGCAGGAGGACTTGACGCCCGGTAGCACTTGTACCAGTACCATTGACGGATACACCAACCGCAGCCTGGTTGTGGACGGTGCAGAAGACCTTGCTGTTGTCTGCTGGGAAACGTGTGACGCTTGTCTCGACTTCCCCGGTTGCATGGACAGCAATGCTGCCAATTATGACAGCACGGCCCTGGTTGACGACGGATCTTGCCAGTACAGTGTCACGTTCCAAGTGGACATGAACGGGTACGGCCTTGCCGCGGGCGACATTGTGTATGTCAACGGCACGTACAACGGTTGGTGTGGCGCTTGCAACCCGATGGACGACACCGACGGTGACGGCATCTGGGCACTCACTGTCAACCTCACGCAAGGGCTGCAGGAGTACAAGTACACTGTCAACGGTTGGTCCGCTCAGGAGGAATTCGATGGCAGCGAGTCTTGCACTACAGCGCCAGCAGAGTTCGTGAACCGCGTCATTGATGTGACCGGAAACACCGCGCTCGACGCCGTGTGCTGGAACAGTTGTTCGGCCTGTCCCATTTTGGGATGTACCGACGCCACGGCCTGCAATTTTGCCACGGGTGCCGATACGGATGACGGTTCTTGCTACTACTGCTGTGCCGCCCTTGGCAGCGACTTCGCCGGCTATGGTTTGGAGCAGGAAATTGTCGCATTCGATGGCATTTCCGGCATGACCACCTACCGCTTCTACGTGACCACTCCAAATACGGACGACGTGGTCAGTGCGGTCAGTGGTGACACCGATGCGCCTACGGTGTTGAGCACCACGGGCACCTTCTATCAGGATCCCCTCGGAGGTGTGTTCCCCAACGCCATCAACCCGACGTTGTTTGACGCCTTCCCCGGATTGGAATATGACAGCTGGGTCACCATCGGCATTGACCAGGCCCCGGACCTCGCTGCAGGCGAGGCCCAGGTCGGATATGCCGAGGCCGAAAGCTGGATCGCCGAATTCGAGGCTGGCCAGAGCTTGACCATCGACGGTTTCTTTGGTGGCGCGTGGTATGTGACCAGCGACAACACCAACGGCATCGCAGGAGATGACAACAAAGTCCTCATTGCGCAGCTCACAACCGACGGCGCGCTCAGCGGCCAGTTCGAGGTGCAGGTTTTCCCTCACGGCGATGGCGGAAACGGCTTGGGTGACCTGGTGACCTTGACTTTCGGTCCCTACGTTGACAGCGCAGCACCAACGTTTGACAACTTCCCAGCCGACGTGACGGTGGATTGCGATGACGCACTGCCCACGGCGGATGTGACGGCCAGCGATGACTGTTCTTCTGCTGTGGTCACCATGACGGAGTCTACCTCCGGCGATGGTTGCCTCACCACCGTGGCCCGCACGTACACGGCCACAGACCTCGATGGCAATGTGACCATTGATACATGGACCATTTCTGTGGTGGACAACACGGCCCCGGTTTTCACCACCCCTGCGGACATTACCATAACCTGTGGTGAGGACCTCGACCCGAGCAACACCGGTGACGTGACCTCCGCAACGGATTGTAACACGTACACCGTCACTTGGAACGACGCACAGATTTTCAATATGGACCCCTGCGTGGGCGGCGATACCCGCGCCCGCACTTGGCGGGTGACCGATGCCTGTGGCAACGAAGCCGTAGACATCCAGGTCATCACCGTGATCGATGGCGCTTCTCCGGCATTTGCCGAAGTGCCAGCCGACACCACGGTTTCATGTGAAGCCACTGTCCCGGCTTCTGATGTCGTGGCCACCGATGATTGCGGCAGTGTCACCACCAGCCAGTCCGATGAGGTGATTGATGGCGAATGCGCCGGAAACAGCACCATTCTGCGGACGTTTACCGCGACGGACCCTTGCGGCAATAGCTCCACGTATGTGCAGACCATCGCCGTGGTCGACACCACTGCTCCCGCCTTCACGAGCGTCCCTGCTGATCTTACAGTGGGCGTCTACGATGATGTCACGGTAGAAATGGCCGTGGCCAGCGACAATTGCAGTGCAGCCACCGTGCTGTACAGCGACGAAACCGATGGCAGCGCCAATGATTTCGCCTTGATCCACCGGACCTTCACGGCTGTGGACGCCTGCGGCAACGCCGCATCGGTCACCCAGACCATCACGGTCCTCGAGGTGCTCGGTTGTACTGACGCCCTCGCCTGTAACTACGACAACGTGGCAACGGCCGACGACGGCAGCTGCGACTACTGCTCTTGTGACGGTGTATTCCCCGCCACGGGACCTTACGGTGTGGAAATTGACACCATCGTGGACGGCATCGACGGCATGACCACCTATCAGGTGTACCTCACGCTGGAGAATGCAGACGATTTCGTCAGCGCTGTGACCGGTGATACGGACAACCCCAGCTTTATTCGCACCAACACCTCTTTCCACCAGGACGCCCTCGGTTCGGCCAATGCCCATGGCATCAACCAAGCCGTCATCGACGCCTTCCCAGCCTTGGCTTACGACAGCTGGGTGTCCATCGGACTCAATAGCGCAGCAGACGTTGCAGCAGGAGAGGGGGAAGTCTCCCTCGTGGAAGGCGAGCCCTGGGTGGGTGCCTTTGAAGCGGGCGGCGACCTTGACCTCACCGGCCAGTATGGCGGGGGTTGGTTCCTCCTCAATGGCGCTGCCAATGGCGTTGCCGGAGCAGACCTGCGTGTGCTCCTCGGACAGTTCACCACCGACGGTGTATTCAGCGGCCAGCTGTATGTCCAGGTGTTCCCGAACGGCGATGGATCCAACATGCAGTTCCAGACGGTCCGTTGGGGAGAGCCCCAGTGCGGATGTCAATTGGTAGACGCGTGTAACTACGACCCGTCTACGGCTTACACCGACAACGACAACTGTCTCTATCCAGAAGACTACTACGGCGCCGCTCACTTTGACTGTGATGGCGTATGCCTCAACGACGCCGATGAAGACGGTGTTTGCGACGAGGATGAGGTGCCAGGTTGCACGGATGAAACCGCCTGCAACTTCCAGACTGAAGCCACTGATGAAAACGGTTCTTGTACCTATCCTGACTATGGATACGAGTGTGACGGTTCCTGTATTTCCGATGGTGACAACGACGGCATCTGCGACCTGAACGAAGTGCAGGGCTGCAACTTGGCCAATGCCTGTAACTACGACAGCGCGGCCACTGAGAATGACGGCAGCTGCACGTTTGACTGCTATGGCTGTACAGACTCAGGCGCAGCCAACTACGAAGCTGAAGCCCTGCTTGACGATGGCAGCTGCCTCTATGGGGGTTGCACAAATGACAGCGCATCCAACTACGACGCCACGGCCGACTTCAACGACGGCTCCTGCCAGTTCCCTGGTTGCACCAACCCCTTGGCGTGCAACTTCACGGTGGGCGCGAACTTCGATGATGGTTCTTGTGACCTGCTTTCTTGCGCCGGATGTACCAACACGTTGGCGTGTAATTACGACGCGACCGCTACGCTCAGCGATGGAAGCTGTGAGTTCTTCTCCTGCCGCGGTTGTACCGAGGATGGCGCCGTCAACTACGACGCCACAGCCACCGTGGACGATGGGTCTTGCCTCTTTGGAGGCTGCCTGGATCCTGCGGCCAACAACTACGATGCTACAGTGGACTTCAGCGATGGATCATGTGCCTATGATGGTTGCACCAATCCGTTGGCCTGTAACTATGACATCAACGCTACGGACGACAATGGCTCTTGTGAATTTGCCAGCTGCAGTGGCTGCATGATCACCTTTGCGTGCAACTATGACCCTGAGGCCACCATCCAGGTGGACAGTGCCTGTGACTTCTACAGCTGCTGTGGCGACCCCGCAGCCGACAACTATGAAGCCGGTGTGGCAGACTTCTTGACCTACGGTTGTACCTACGGCGGTTCTGCCCCCATGGTAGAGTCGGTGGGCTGTGAATTGCCCTTTGCTTGCAACTTCGGTGATGCAGAAAACGACTGCGAATTCTCTTCTTGTGCCGGTTGTACGGAAGAAGCGGCCTGCAATTATGACGCCGACGCCACCATCCCCGTTACCTGCCTCTACCCCGAAGACATCTTTGGTGTCAGCTACGTGGATTGCACAGGCGATTGCTTGACGGATGTCAACGCAAATGGGTTGTGCGATGAGGTCGAAGTGACGGGTTGTACCAACGCTGTAGCCTGTAACTACGATGCACAGGCCACCTTTGATGACGGTTCATGCGACACGGTCAGCTGCTATGGCTGTACTGATGCCGCGGCCTGTAACTATGACGACACCGCCACCCAGAACGACGGTTCCTGTGACTACGTGACGTGCTTTGGCTGCATGGACGCAACGGCTTGCAACTACGATGCCGATGCGCTGTACAGCGACGGCTCTTGTAATTATGCGCCAGGTCCATTCTTGGACTGCAACGGTGATTGCATCAATGACGGCAATGCCAATGGCATCTGCGACGAGCAGGAAACCCTTGGTTGTATCGACCTCGGTGCTTGCAACTTCGAAGCTGATGCCACCTTTGACGATGGAAGCTGTGAATACATCAGCTGCGCGGGTTGTTCCAACGCTTCAGCGTGCAACTACGACGCCAGCGCGTCCATCAATGACGGCTCATGCGAGTTTGCCAGCTGCCTCGGCTGTATGGATGCCACCGCATGCAACTACGATGCTGCCGCAACCCAAGACGACAGCAGCTGCACCTACCCGGAAGCCGAATATGACTGCGATGGCAATTGCCTCGTAGACACGGACGGAGACGGCATCTGCGATGCCTTCGACGGCAACTTCAGCGGCTGTATGGACGCTTTGGCTTGCAACTATGAGCCCATGGCTGATGCCGATGACGGTTCTTGCGACTTCTGCAGCTGTGCGGGATACACTTCTGATCAGCCCCAATACGGTGTGGAGATCGAAGAGTACGCCACCAACGGCATTGCGGGATACACCACGTACCGTGTGTACATCACGTTGCCCAATGCGACGGACAAGGTGAGCGCCATTACGGGTCAGACCGAGAATCCCACCTATGTGGAGACCACAGGCGACTTCTACCAACACCCCAACGGCGGGGTCTTCCCGAACGGCATCAACCCCATCTTGTATGACTTCGTGCCGGAGATTGAGTTCGACAGCTGGTTTACCATCGGCATCGACGCTGCCCCTGTGGGCGCCAACGGTGAAGGCAACATTCAGGGATTGCCTGAGCCCGAACCTTGGAGCTCTGTTTTCGAAAGCGGTGCAGGTTTCTCCATCGATGACATCATTGGCTCAGGTTGGTTTGTCAACCCCGATGTGTCCAATGGCCTCGCCGGGGACGACCAGAAGGTCCTGCTCGCCCAGCTGACCACCAATGGTGATCTCAGCGGCCAGTTCTATGTGCAGGTGTTCCCCGAGGGCAGCAACTTGAACCAAGAGCGCGTGACGTTGACCTTCGGCGGCAGCCAGTGCGGCTGTACTGACCTGACGGCTTGCAACTATGTCGCCAGCGCCATCATTGACGACGGTAGCTGCTACTATCCCCAGTTTGGATATGGTTGTGACGATGTGTGCTTGTTCGATTCAGAGGCCCCCCAATTCACGGAGACGCCTGCTGATATGAACGTGAGCTGCACTGCCGACATCAGCGTGGTGATGCCCGCCGCTACGGACAACTGTGACCAGGATCTGACATTCAGCTATAGCGACGAAGTCTTAGATGGCCCATGCGGCGAAACCTTCGACATCATCCGGACCTACATCGTGACCGATGACTTTGGCTACGCCGATACGGTGTCCCATGTGATCCATGTGGTCGACGAGCAGGCCCCCATCTTCACCAACGTCCCTGCTGACGCTACCGTGGAATGCGGTGACCCGCTGCCTGCCAACCAAGCCGTGGCCGTAGATAACTGCAACGGCGTGACCATTACCCACAGTGACGAAATGACCGTCACGGGTTGCGGAAACACCGGCACCATCGTGCGTACTTGGTATGCAGAAGATGCGTGCGGCAATATCAACACCGCCACGACCACCTTCACGGTCGAGGACAATACAGCACCTGCCATTTCGGATGTTCCTGCCAACACGACCATCGGTTGCGAGGAGGATTACAGCTTCCCCAACCCCACGGCTTCAGACGCCTGTGGGACGGTGGACCTGACCGAAGAGGTGACCGTGGTGGAAGGCGCTTGCGCCAACAGCTACACGCTGATCCGCACCTTCACGGCGATCGACGATTGCGGCAACTTTGCCCAAGCGGTGCAGAGCGTGACCGTGGTCGATGATGATGCACCTGTATTTGCCGGCTTGCCAGCAGACCAGACGCTGGAGTGTGGCGATGCGATTCCGGCAGCCACGGTTACCGCTGAGGACGCCTGCGCTGGAACCATTGAGGTGACGTACACCGACAGTGAGGTCGCTGTGGATGCCTGCAATTACCAGGTGGTCCGCACCTATACAGCTACCGACTCCTGTGGCAACTCAGCCAGCCATGATTGGACACTGACCTTCGAGGACACCACCGCGCCGACCTTTACGGCTCCCGGTGACGTGACCCTCGATTGCTCAGCCGACACTTCACCCGCAGGTGCAGGTGATGTCACCGATGCCGCCGATGCATGCGATGCCGCCCCTGCAGTGACCTACTCTGATGTGGTGACCGACGGCGTGTTCTCTCTCGAGGGCATGACGGCTGACCTGCGCGTGGAGCTGCGCCTGGACAACCTGCCTGCATTCCCACGGGTGCTGGAAGCTACGGGCGTGACCATTGGCAGCGGTGCAGAATTGACCATTGCTGACCAGACTTCCAATGCGCTCAACCTGCGCGGTGCGGTTGAGGTCGACATCACCGGCAGCCAGATCGGGCTCTCTGTAGCCGATGTGACTTCCTCTGAAAGCTATGACTTCATCGAAGTGCGCTTGAGCAACATCTCAGGTGCGGGCATCGTAGGTGCCACGGTGGATATGGGATCCTTGCTCGCCGATGCTGCCTCTGCAGATTGGACGGTCACAACGTTGGCCAACGAGATTGTCTTGACCCTGGAAGAGACCGATGGCAGCGTGATGTCTATCGTGAATGGCGGAACGGCTTCTATGAATGCATTGAGCCCGCTCAACTGCATGACCGACAACATCATCACGCGTACTTGGACAGTGACCGATGCCTGCGGCAACAGCACTTCCGACGTACAGACGATCCTGTTGGAAGACATGACAGCTCCGGTCTTTGACTTCACACCGGCCGACCAGACGTTGGACTGCGCAGCATCTTACACGCTCGAGATGGCCACGGCGACCGACGCTTGCACGGGAGTGACCGTGACGTATGTCGACAGCGAGACCTTCCCTTGTGATGGCAGCCGCGTCATTGAGCGCCTCTTCACTGCAGTGGACGGTTGTGGCAATGCGACGACCCACCTTCAGACGATTTCCTTCTTGGATACCACGGCACCGACCTTTACCAGCACCCCAGACGACCTGTCGCTGGAGTGCAGCGAGGCGCTGCCTGTGACTTCAGCCGAAGCTTCCGATGATTGTGGTGCCGTGACGGTGACCTACAGCGACGAGACGGTGGCCGGTGATTGCACAGGCAACTACACGGTGCTGCGCACGTTTACTGCGGAGGATGGCTGTGGAAACAGCACAACCCACGTCCAGACCATCGGGTTCACCGATACGACGGCGCCTGTGGTACTCTCAGCACCTGCCGACACGAGCTACGGGGTGTTTGCCGGACAATCCATTCCGGTCGAATGGCCTGAAGCTGAGGATGCATGTGGTACGGTTGACATCACCTTCGTAGATGTATGCACCGAGCAAGGGCTCGGCGGATACACCGCGACCCGCTCCTTTACCATTACGGACGACTGTGGAAACAGCACCGAGGTAAACCAGACGGTGACGGTAACCTTTGCACTGGGCTGTGACGACCCTGTGGCCATCAACTACGATCCTCAGGCCATGGCCGGTGACGGTTCTTGCTTGTATGCCGGTTGCACCAACCCGGAGGCCCTCAACTTCAACCCGCTCGCGGATGAAGACGACGGTTCCTGTCTGGTGGCCACGATCGAGGGCTGCACGGATCCCGGGGCTTGCAACTACTTTGAAGCGGCCAATGCCGACGACGGATCCTGCGATTACTGCAGCTGCCTCAGCGCTCCGGTGATCGACGGTTACAGTGTCTCTCTGGAGACAGTGGCTGTGGATGGTGTGCCAGGCATGACCACTTACCAGCTGTTCGTGACGATGGTGAACCCCACCGACGTATTGTCGAGTGTGGTGGGAGAAAATGGCCTCGAGACCTACATCAATACCACGACGTCCTTCTATCAAGATCCCTTTGGCAGTGCCTTGGGTCAGAACATCAACCCACTGCTCTTCGGCATTGCGCCGCAGTTGCCTTACGACAGCTGGGTGAGCATTGGACTGTCCGGCGCACCGGACACCCAAGCGGGTGAGATTGAGGTGACGGCCATCGAGAGTGAAAGCGCCAACTGGATCGCTCCGTTTGAAGCCGGTGGAAACGTTGCCATTGACGGTGCATTTGGTGGAGCTTGGTTCACACTGAATGGTGCGACCAATGCCATTGGCGGCGACGACCTCCAGGTCTTGCTGGGGCAGTTCACCACCAACGGTTCCCTGAGTGGCCAGATCAGCTTGCAGATCTTCCCCGAAGGCGACGGCGACAATGACATGATCATCACCTTCCCGATTGGCAACAGCAGCTGTGGATGCACAGATCTGACGGCGTGCAACTTCAATGAAGCTGCCACCAGCGATGATGGAAGCTGTGAGTACACGGGCATCTATGATTGTGACGGTGAGACGTGCATGAACGATGCGGACCAAGACGGCATCTGTGACGAACTGGAGGTTCCCGGTTGTACAGACGGAACAGCCTTGAACTACTCCGCTGCTGCTTCTGACGACGACGGCTCCTGCCTGGTGCTCGGTTGCTTGGATCCCAACGCCGACAACTACGACGAGTTGGCCAATGTCGAGGGCGATTGCACCTACCCGATGGAAGGCTGCACGGACGCCTCCGCGGTGAACTACGACGATACAGCGTTGGTGGATGACGGCTCCTGCCTGTTCCTCGGTTGCATGGACCCGGCAGCGGACAACTATGATGCCAATGCCAATGTCAGCGGCTTCTGCTCATACCCGACTGAAGGTTGTACCGATGCGGCTGCCGCCAACTATGACGAAGCGGCCATCATCGACGATGCTTCCTGCTTGTATCCGGGTTGTACCGATCCGACGGCGTTGAACTATGACCCATCAGCCAACTTCGATTCAGGTTGTATCCTGCCATTGGAAGGCTGCACGGACCCACAGGCTGAGAACTACAACGAACTGGCCAACACCAACGACGGCACGTGCGAATACACGCCGCCATGTCCTGGTGACCTCAACGGCGACGGAACGATCAACATCAACGACCTGCTGGACTTCTTCCAGATCTACGGTTCGGATTGCCCAGAGTAACCGAAACGCGTTGATTCCCATACCAACCCCCTGCGGGTTCGGAAGGAAAGGGGTGCCCATTCGGGTGCCCCTTTCTCTTTTACGGGAATACCTTTGACGGCATGGATGAAGCGGACCTGGACGGACTGAGGGAAAAATTGAATGCCCACCACAATTGGCCTTCGGAATACATGTTCAAGTTCATTGCCCCCAACGAGGCGGAAAAGACCGAGGCCATCATCGCGGTGTTCCCGCCCGAAGTGACCATTGACCGCAAAATCAGTGGGGGAGGGAAGTACATCTCATTGACCATCCGCGAGGTGGTGTCAGACGCCGATGGTGTCTTTGCCCGGTATACTGCTGTCCATGCAATTGGTGGCATCTTTGCCCTGTGACCTTCCCACATTCGCGCCATGCACACGCTTGACCTTCTCTCACAAGTGCTGTTTGTCGGCCTCATGGCCATGCTGCTCTACGTGCTCTACAATCGCTTTGTCCAGATGCTGTCCAAGGACAGAATACAGGGCGCCTATGCCAACATCGTGACATGCGTGCGGCAGGCCGATGGGCAATTGTCCGTGGAAGTGGAATGCAGTGAACCCACCGAGTGCAAGGTCGCGTGGAAGGGGGGAGAGGCCACGCTGTCCTGTGGTGCCGGCCTCCACAGCGAAACCATCGCTTCGGGGCCAGCGCAAGGCGAAGACATCGTCTTCACCTTTGACAATCAAGTCGTCCGCAGGAAAGTCTCCTGAATTACATCCGCTCGGGCAGGTCGATGCCCAGCAGGTGCATGCCGGCATGCAATGTGCGCGTGAACCGCTCGGTGAGCACCAACCTGAGGTTGCGCGTATCGGGGTCCTCTGCCCCGAGGATGGGGTGGTCCTGGTAGTAGCTGCTGTAGCCCTTGGTCAAGTCGTAGCACCAGTTGGCCACCAATGAAGGGTTGTATGTGTCGGCTGCTTCTTCAATGACATCGGGAAGGTCGTGGAGCAGGCTCACCAGGGCCATTTCCGCCTCCCCGGGAAGGGCCATCGAAGGTGAGGCTTCTGTGGCGGTGCCTGCTGCTTCCGCCTTGCGCAGGATGCTCCTTCCGCGCACATAGTTGAAGAGGATGAAGGGCCCGGTATTGCCGTAGAAGTCAATCGATGCCTTGGGGTCAAACATCATGTTCTTCTTGGGATCCACCTTGAGCAGGAAGTACTTGAGCGCACTGAGTCCCACCTTTTGGAAGACGCCCTGGCGCGCAGCTTCATCCAGCCCCTCCAACTTCCCCGCTTCTTCGGCGATGTCCCTGGCGATATCAAACATCTCCCGCATGAGGTCATCGGCGTCCACCACCGTGCCTTCCCGCGACTTCATCTTGCCCTCGGGGAGCTCCACCATGCCATAGCTCAGGTGGTGGCAGCGCTGGGCTTGCGCGAAGCCCAATTTGCCCAGAACCAAAAACAACACCTTGAAGTGGTATTCCTGCTCGTTGCCCACGGTGTAGACCTGGCGGTCGAGATCGGGAAAGTCCTGAAAACGCAGCAAGGCGGTACCGATGTCTTGCGTCATGTAGACAGCAGTGCCATCGGCGCGAAGCAGCAGTTTGCGGTCGAGGCCATCTTCTGTGAGGTCGGTCCAGACGGCCCCATCCTCACCGCGCTCGAATACACCGCGCTCAACGCCCTCCAGCACGCGCTCCTTTCCCACGAGGTAGGTGTCGCTTTCAAAGTAGAGCTTGTCAAATTCCACGCCCATGGTGGCATAGGTGTCGCGGAATCCGGCATAGACCCAGCTGTTCATGGTCTTCCACAATTCCACAGTGTCTGTGTCGCCTTGCTCCCAAAGGCGCAGCGTTTCCTGCGCCTCCAACAGGATGGGTGCGCTCTTTTCTGCGACAGCTTGTTCGGTTCCAGCGGCGACCATGGCAGCGACCTCCTTCTTGAAGGCCTGGTCGAAAGCCACGTAGTACTTGCCCACCAGTTTGTCGCCCTTGATTCCGTTGGACTCGGGTGTTTCACCTGCGCCGAATTTGCGCCAGGCGACCATGGATTTACAGATGTGGATGCCCCTGTCATTGATGATCTGCACCTTGGTCACGGCATGTCCACGGGCTGCGAGTATCCGGCTGACGCTGTGCCCCAAGAAGTTGTTTCTCAGGTGGCCCAGGTGAAGGGGCTTGTTGGTGTTGGGCGAACTGTATTCCACCATCACGTGGGGTGCACTGCCCGCGGGCTCCCGTCCATAGTTGGCTTCTGCGGCCGCATGGGCCAGCCAATCCGCCCAGTATTCTTTTTCGAGTTCAAGGTTCAGAAAGCCCTTGACGACATTGTACCCCACGACGGGCCCTTCTGCCGCTGTCATGGCCTTGCCGAGCTGTTCGGCTGTGGCATCGGGTGCAGCCTTGCTGTGCCGGGCCAGGGGAAAGCAGACCACGGTGCGGTCCCCGGGAAATTCCCGTCGCGTTTTCTGAACGCTGAAATCTGCGGCGGGCAAGGCGGAACCAAAGGCCGCTTGGAATGCAGAAGCGGCGATGGATTGGAGGAGGGCGTCCAGGCGCTGAGGAGCAACGGTGACCATGGTCAAAAGGCGTTCTTGGGCAGGAAAACTTCAGCCAACATGCACCGCACCGATCCACCGCCCAATTGTTCGATGGTGGGGATGGGGGCGTGCACAATGGGGGCGTGCGCGGTCAGGGTGGCGCGTTGTTCGGTAGTAAAAGCGTGGTAAGCGGCGCTGGACATCGCGATGCACGGTGTATCCTCTGCAGTGCGCACTTCGAGCACATTGCCCGCAAAACCGTTGACTTGTTGGGGGGTGATGTCCACGATGGCATGGCCGGTGGCGCTGAGCGAATCCATCACGAGTTTGCGTTGGGCGGGGTCCGCGATGCTTTGGGAGCAGACAACGGCCCACCCTGTGCCGATGGCCAGCATGACGTTGGTGTGGTAAATGGGCTCGGTCTGTACGCCTGTGGTTTGAACCGCCGTAAAAGCCACGAGTTCGTATCCAAAAGTTTCTGCGAACTGCTCTGCGGCTTGGCGGTCCGTGCGCGGCCCAATCGCGGCATAGGCCAGGCGGTGGACACGGTCCAAGATCAGGCTCCCTGTGCCTTCCAGATAAACGCCGTGGTCTTCGAACTCTGTGAAGTCCACGATGGCATCGAGGTGCACACCAAAATCGGCCACAAGTGAATGCAACAGGGACTCCCTGCGCTCACTTCTGCGGTTGGGCGCAAACATGGGGTAGATGCCCACTTTGCCATCGCCGTGAAAGCTGACCCAATTGTTGGGGAAAAGGGCATCGGGTGTGTCTGGTTCGGGGTTGTCCTCGTAAACAGCAACCGATACCCCCTGGGCCTTCAAAGCGGCAACCACGCCATCAAATTCTTCTTGAGCGCGCTCCACAGCGTCGCCGGCACCGTCGCCAGGCTGTTGGTAGGCATTGTTGACGGCGGTCTGCTCGTTCATCCTGAAGGACGCCGGGCGGATCATCATCACAAGGTTGGTGGATTGCACCGAAGTTGGGGTCTCAATGGCCATCAGGTGTGGGGTTCAATCACGGCGCAACAAAGGGAGGGTAGTGCAGCGAAACAGGCCACCCATGCGGCCTACACAGTCCATGGGGCAATGCACCAATCGGTAGCCCTTGTCCTGCAACACTTGGGACAGCCGCTCAAACTGAGGGTCGATCAGCAAGGTGTCCGGTGCGAGGTGCAACAGGTTGGTTTGCAACTGTGCCGCTTCTTGGGCCGACACCTCGATCAACGTTGTGTGCAGGCTGTTCAAATAACCGAGTTCGCTTTCCTCTTCAAAAAACGCCGGGCAGACGATGGCCTCACCACCACCCAAGGGCATGTACGCGCAATCCAAGTGGAGTGCGCACTTCAAGGGGTCCTCGTCGTCCTTGGACAACGCAATCCCCACCACTGCTCGGTGGGGGAATTGCTGTTTCAAAAAGTCGAGGGCAGAGGCTGTGGTCCGCGCGACCTGCAGGTCCAACCACGCTTTGTTGCGGGTGACACCCACCAGGATGGCATCTCCAGTGACGACGACATCACCACCTTCCAATTGCACGTCCGCGGGCAAATCGAGCCAATGCCCTTTTGGCAAAAGGGGCGCGACACCTTCCCATTCTTGGCTGCGCTCATCAATGGTCCGCGAGCGGATGAAAACGCCATCGATGACCACACCGACATCGCGCGCGAAAATTTGTTCTACCCCTGGGATGTTGTGCGGACGCAAGACCTCCACACCTTCAGCAGCCAGTACTTCTGACAAGCCATCGAGCTGCTTGGCGACATCATCTTGGCGCGGAAACGTGCCCCGCGCAAGGTGCCACTTGGAGGTGGGGTCGTACGCTTCTTGCAAGACCGGAGGCGGCCCCATGTCCCGTCCATGGCCCAGCACCACTTTTCTAAGTGTGCTCCATTCGTTGGGTATGTGCAGATCAACGGAGGTCATCCCACGCGCAGCATCTCATTTATCGGCCACTGACGGTAGGGAGTTCCGGCAATGTCCCATGCATGTCGCGGTGTGCTTGCGCATCCACAACAGCCGCAGAGTCCATGACCTGCACAACGGCCGGCACCATTTGCCAACCGTCGTTGAGCCACATGATGTAGTCTGAAGCACCCTCCTTTCCGTGGGCGCGCATGGCGTAAAGGAGCCGCTGGGTTTGAGCAGTGATGTGCCTTCTGAGTACCGTGTCTCCCGCAGCATCAACGTAGGTTGTATCCATGTATGAGATAGAGGCCCCGGGGTACCGTTCGCCCAGCGTCCTGCCAAAATTCTTGTAATTGCCGGTCCACCGCTTCTGAAACACCACATGGTGGCGCAGGTCAATTTCAGCCAGGCTGACGTCGTACACATCACCCTCATAAAAAGGCGAGGCATACAGCAGGGTCCAATGGTCCAGACGGGTGGATACACCGATGCTGTCCCAGCGGCCCCACATGGTCACATACATGTCGAAGATGGAGTCATTTTCAAAGGTCTCCGGGATGTAGTAGTCCCCAAAATGCCGCGCGAAATCACTTTCATTGTTGGATTCCAAGAACCCCAAAAGGTCATCTTGGAATTGGGCATAATCCTCATCCTCCAAAAAGACCCGGGCAGTATCCGGGAAATTCAGCACCGTAGGGGTAGCCATGTACTGGGGGTGCAAAGGGTCCTGATAGTCAACGGGGGTCTTTCCGCCATTGGACATCCCGCCGGGTGTGCAAGAGGAGAAGAAGGCCATCAATGACAGGGCAGCGCACCAAGACCAAGGCACCGGTGTGCGGCTGCAAAACGGGGATCGAAACGGCATAAAGGCGAAGATAGCGCGAGCACCTGCGCCTGAGACATCAATTTGGGAAGAAGCCATCCTTGATATTTGCCTCCTGCTGGAGCACAAGAATGGTCCACCTGAGCACACTGTCCAGAAACGTCTTGCGCTGATCCCCGTTGGCAGTGAGCAGGCGGTGCTTGTGCGCCGGAGGCAATCCAAGCCATTGGGTCAGGTCTTTGATGGTTTCATTTTGCAACGCGTCCACATCGACTTCCTTGACCTGAAGCAGATTTTTGATTTCCGTCACCCGCGACCGGTGGGTTTGAGAAAGTGCTTCGTTGAGGTTCATGCTGCGCTCAACCACGGCGCCTCCAGGATAGGGCTTGGGGTCTAAAATCGATTGGAAATGCACCGTCTCAAAATGCCCCACGCATTCCACGATGATGTCTTTGCGCCCCCCGGGATGGACCTTGTTGACCTCGACCAAGCGGGCGAGCGTACCCGTAGAAGCCGTCACATCTTCGTAGTGGAAGGGGATGCCAAATCGGTTGTGCTCTTCTCGGCCCTCCTCCAGCGCATTTTCAAGTTCTGCGACCAGTTGGCGGTAGCGTGGCTCAAAGATGTGCAGCCCCGTTTTTTCTCCAGGGAGGAGAAAAACGCCCAATGGAAACAGGGGTAGGGGAAAAGAACGATCAGCCATCCTTATGAATATACGGGAGTTTGGGCGGGGATGTTCCGGTCGGGGGCATCAGTCCATATCCAAGCCGTACCAGACGGCTTTTCCAGTGCGGTCCACACCTTCTATGAGGATGCCCACATCGCCTTCACGGATGGCGGTTTCTACGGCGCGGACATAGGCGTCTACATCCGGAGTTGGTGTGCCATTGACCGATTGAATCACGGTTCCCTTTTGTACCCCAGCCTTGGAAAAAGGACCGGGCTCGACAGCCAGGACCACCACGCCAGAAGGGACATTCTCCGCGCCGCCCACCCGGCAGCCATACATCAGTGCAGTTCCTTCCATCGCGTCAGGGGGCGCCGTTTCAGCCCCCCCGGCAGCCCTGTCTTCCTGCCAATCTCCACGCGCAGTCAATTGCACTTCAATGGGCAGCGTGCGGCCATCTCGCCACACTTGAACTTCTGCAGTTTGTCCGGGCCTGAACCGATTGACCCGTTCGAGCAATTGCGGCACGGTCGAAGCCGGTGTGCCCGCCACGGCCAGAATCACATCGCCGGCCGCCATGCCGGCCGCCGCAGCGCCGCTGCCGGAGGTGACCCCGGTGACCAGCACCCCTTCCACAGCCGGCAAGTCCAGCCGGTCGGCCAGGGGCTCATCCACAGGGGTGATGTTGACCCCCAGAAAGGCGCGCTGCACGGCACCGTATTCAATGAGGTCGCGCGCCACCTTCTGCGCCAAATTCGACGGCACAGCAAACGCATAACCGGCATAGCTGCCCGTCTTGGAGGCGATGGCCGTGTTGATCCCTATCAGGTTTCCGCTGACATCCACCAAGGCGCCGCCGCTGTTGCCCGGGTTGACCGCCGCATCGGTTTGAATAAAGCTCTCTACGGGAAACAAGGAGCGGTCGAAATCGGGCCGCAACAATTGCAGGTCCCGCGCCTTGGCCGAGACTATGCCCGCGGTGACGGTGCTGGTCAGGTCAAAGGGGTTGCCCACCGCCAGCACCCAGTCGCCGACCTGGACCGCATCCGAATCGCCCCACTTCAGGGCGTGCAGGTCGCTGGGTGCCACTTTGAGCACGGCGATGTCGGTGGTGGGGTCCGAGCCGACCAGTTCGGCCTGCAGGGTGCGGTTGTCATTCAATCCAATCTCGATGACATCGGCACCCTCGATGACGTGGTGGTTGGTGACGATGTAACCACGTGCATCCAATATGACGCCGCTTCCCGAGCCGGTCTGCACCTGCACGGGGCCAGAGGGTTGGAACAGCGAACCCCAGTCTGACCAGCCTTGTCGGAGGGCCACTTGTTGCGCGGTCCGCACGTGCACCACTGCATCCAATGCGCGGCTTGCAGCACCCCTGAAATCAGGCAGGCTGGTGAGGTTGGCTGCACTTGCCGCTTCGTCTGGGGCAGCGGTGGAATTGGAAGCAGGCCGCAATTCAACGGCAGCAGGCTGGTGTTCCAAGACCGTGTGGAAATGGGGGGTGTCGGCAGGTGCGGTAGCCGGCTTCAACCCCAGGGCGACAGCACCACCCAGAAAGGCGGCAGAAAATGAAAGGAGAATGAGAAATAACGGTTTTCTTGTCATGCGGGCGTGCAGTTGTTATGTTCGAAATAACTGCAGCAAAGGCAGGGAATTGCCCGTGGCCTTCTTAAGAAATCTAATTTGCGCGGACCGGAGGCACAGGACCACAATTCAGCCCTGTGGGCCGTTCGAACGGAGGGTGCAGTCCGTGATCAATGGCGCCGCACAGCGCTTGTAGGGGCAGGGGGGGTTACTTCAACCCAATTTCACGCAGGCGGTGGTCCAGGAACTCCGCAGCAGTCCAGCGCGGATAGGCGCTGTCATCGCCCATGATGGGGTCGAGGGGCATGGGGCCTACAGGGTGCAAGAAAAACGGCAGGCTGTAGCGGGATTGATTGCGCTGGGCACCGGCTGGGAGGACCACCCTGTGCGTGGTGGAGCGCAGCACACCACCGGTCAGGTTCTGCAACATGTCGCCTACGTTGACCGTGAGGTTTCGGGCATGCGCGCGCACGGGGATCCAATCGCCCTCTTTGTCCAGGACTTCGAGGCCATCTGCGGAACTGCCCACGAGCAAAGTGATGAGGTTGATGTCCTCGTGGCTGCCGGCACGCGGGGCATCGGCTGGCGCGTCGGGGGCAGGAGGGTAGTGCAGCACCCGCAAGATGCTGTTGCCGCCCTCCACATGGGTGGCGAAGTAATTCCGGTCCAATTCCAGGGATACGGCCACCGCTTCGAGCAATCGTGCGGCCAACGTCTCGAGTTCGGCATAAATGGCGCGTCCTTCCGCAATGAAGGATGGAACGGCCTCACAGCCAGGCTGTGTGTAATGGGCCTGCGCAAAGTGATAGAATTCCTTGAGATCGGCGCGGGCATCGTCCTTGGCGTGCTCCTGTCCGAAAGGGGTGTACCCGAAGTTGCCACCAACGCCCGCAATGCTGGACTTCCGCTTCTCTTCTTCTGCCAACCCAAAGAACTGCTCAGCCGCGGAATAGGCCGACCCGATCCGGTCTTGGCTCAGTCCGTGACCCTCCAAGGTCACAAACCCATATGTTTCGAATGCTTCCCGCAATGCACGGGGGAAGGTGGATTGGGCCTCGGTGTCCCCGGAAAGGAACCCCGAAACGTCCAGGACAGGAATGGCCTTGAGCATGAGACAAAAATAGGATGTAATGCCGCTGCTAGTTTTTTGGGGCTGCCTGAGACTCAAGCAAAGCGACCAAATGGCGGGATGCAGCGGTCCACGTGAAGTTGGAGCGGACGATGTGGGAGGCTTCTTGTCCCATGTCCGTGCACCGCGTGGAATCGGTGAGGAGGGCTTGGATTTCCCGCGCAAAGGATGCAGCGTCTTCAGCAGTG
>DGOE01000059.1 GCA_002389295.1 Flavobacteriales bacterium UBA4474
CAACACTCCTTCACCTTTGCACCATGACGTACGACGTCCTGAAGGCCCTGCACATCATCTTCGTGGTGACCTGGTTTGCCGGTTTGTTCTACCTCTTTCGCCTGTTCATTTACCACAGGGAGGCGGCGGACCGCAGCGAGAATGAGCGCGCCGTGCTCGTGCCCCAATTTCGCATCATGGAGCGCCGGCTGTGGGCGGCCATCACCCTGCCCAGCGGCATCTTGGCCACAGCCTTTGGCCTTGCGCTCATCGTCTTGAACCCGGTGTGGCTGCAGATGCCCTTTATGTGGGTCAAGCTCGCCTTCGTGGCGCTGTTGTGGGTGTACATGGTCCACGGTGCCCGCATTCTGCGCCAGTGCAAGGAGGGGTCGCCCAAGGCTTCCTCGATCCGCCTCCGCTTTCTCAACGAGGTCCCGACGGTCATCCTCATCGCCGTGGTCTTTCTGATCGTCCTGCGGGATGCCGTAGGCTGGATCTGGGGCGTGGCCGGCATTCTGGGGCTCGCCTTGCTGATGACCGTGGCCATTAAACGCTACCAGAAGGCGCGGGCCCGGGGCGGGGAGGACGCGGCGTAATTTTGCACGACATGAAGGCCGCGGAACCCACAATCGATTGGATCGATACGCATTGTCATCCCTATGTTTCCGCCTTCCGCGAAGACAGGGCCGAAATGGTGCAACGCGCCTTCGACGCCGGCGTGGGCCGATTGCTGCTCCCCAATATTGACGCCGAAAGCATTGGCCCGCTGCGTGAACTGGTCGCGGCGCACCCCGGCCGGTGTTTTCCCATGATGGGGCTGCATCCCTGTCACGTAGAAGCGGATTGGTTGAGCGCATGCGTGCCCATCCTCAAAGCCTTGGATGCCGACCCGTGCATCGCAGTGGGTGAAATCGGAATGGACCTTTTTCGCGGCAAAGAGACCCGGCAGTTCCAAATCGCCGCCTTCCACGAACAAATCGGGTGGGCGCTGGAACGCGACCTGCCTGTGGTCCTCCACGTAAGGGAGGCGTTTGAAGACACCTTTCAAGTCCTGGACCAGTACACCGATTCGGCGCTGCGCGGCGTCTTTCACTGCTTTACCGGGGGACGCCAGGAGGTGGAACACATTGCGGGCTACGGCAGTTTTTGCTTTGGCTTGGGCGGCGTGACCACCTTTAAGAAGGCGGGAATGGAAGAGGTCGTGCCCCTCATACCTGAGGACAGGCTCATCCTCGAAACAGACAGTCCTTATCTCGCCCCCGTCCCGCACCGCGGCAAGCGCAATGAGCCGGCCTACACTGTGCTTGTGGGACAGCGGGTGGCCGACATCCTGCAGCGCCCCTTGTCCGATATTGCGGCGTTGACCACACAGAACGCGGAACGCCTGTTTCGGCTTCCCACCCCTTCGCACGCAGCCACATGACGCCCGCCCGCATTCTTCTCGTCTATACCGGCGGCACCATCGGGTCGGTGGAAGATGCCGACAGCGGTGCGTTGAGGCCCTTTGAGTTCGAGCACCTCCGCGCCCGTATTCCCGAAATCGAAGCGCTGGAGGTCCAACTGGACTTCGAGTCCTTGTCGCCCATCGACAGCAGTGACATGACCGCCGAGCGCTGGGGCGAGATTGCGCGCTTGCTGTTCCATCGGCGGGACCGCTACGAGGGCTTCGTGGTGTTGCACGGCACCGATACGATGGCCTACACGGCCAGTGCACTGAGTTTTATGCTGCCCCAATTCGGCAAGCCCATCGTCCTCACCGGCAGCCAACTGCCCATCGGAGTGGTGCGCACCGATGGCAAAGAGAACCTCCTGACCGCCATCGAGATTGCGGGCAAATGGGATTCCGCAGATCCGGACCGCGGTCCCTTGGTGCGGGAGGTGGTCGTCTATTTCGGCGACGACCTCCTCAGGGGCAACCGCTCCCACAAGCAGGATGCAGAGGGGTTCCAGGCGCTCGTCAGTCCCAACTTCCCCGCATTGGCGGAGGTCGGGGTCCACGTGCGTTTCCGGCGGGACCTCCTTCTGCGCCCGCGGGGTGAGGCCAAATTGTACGAACAGCTCGACACGGGTGTGACCGTGGTGCACCTCATCCCCAGCATCACCCCCGAGGCTGTGGCGCACCAGCTGGCCATTCCGGGCTTGCGCGCTGCCATTCTGAGGACATACGGTTCTGGCAATGCACCCCGAGACCCGCTGTTCTTGGGCATCCTTTCTGCGGCGCAGGAGCGGGGCATCTTCCTGGTCAATGTGACCCAGTGCACTGTGGGCTCGGTGGACGCCAACCGATATGTGACGGGTGCTGGCTTGACGCGCATCGGTGTGGAACCCAGCTTGGACATCACCTTGGAAGCAGCCGTCACCAAGTTGATGGTCCTCGCCGCTTTGCACCAGGACCGGGAATCGCTCAGGGCAGCATTCAAGATGGACCTCGCCGGAGAGCAGACCCCAGCGGATACCATTCGCTGAGCCACCCGCGCGCCACCCGCAAATAGAATGCCGGAGGCATTACATTATTGGGTAACTTTCGCGCCCATTCGGGCTGAGAAGTCAGCCCATCCAGGAGAGGTGGCCGAGTGGCTTAAGGCGCACGCTTGGAAAGCGTGTTTACTCCAAAAGGGTAACCCGGGTTCGAATCCCGGTCTCTCCGCACAAAAGGCCCGCGTCAGGCGGGCCTTTTTACGTCCAGAACAATCGGCCTTTGAAAGCGGTTGAAAGGACTAACTTCAGCGTATGATGTCTCGCAATATCTCCTTGTTCATTTGCATTTTGGGCCTTGCATCATCGGGCATTCACGCTCAAGGATGGACGCCAATGGCGCCACTTCCAGATGGGCATGGCACAAACCACGCGTTTGGATTTGCGTTGGAAGGGATGGGTTATCTGGTGGCAGGAGAGACCGAGGATGGCCTCAGCGATGCATTCTATCGGTACGATCCCGTATCCGATTCATGGACTTCTTTGGAAGATTTCCCAGGAGATGCCAGGGGCTATGCCATCGGAGATGTGCACGAAGGCAAAGCGTACTTCGGGTTTGGCAGCTCCAACAACGGCAAGCTCAATGACCTCTGGGAGTATGACCCCTCCACAGGGGAATGGTCAGCACTGGAACCGTGTCCCTGCAGTGGCCGCTTGCACCCTGCCATGGTGGCAGAAAATGGGGTCATCCACGTGGGACTGGGCGGAGATGATACCGGGGACGTCAACGATTGGTGGGTCTACAACATAGCCACCGACAGTTGGTCGGCGGCGCCGGACTTCCCCGGCACGCAGCGGCATCACCCCTATCAGTTTGGCCTCAATGGGCTCGCCTATGTCGGTTTTGGTCACCACACCGCTACCATTTTCAATACGTGGTACAGCTACGATCCGGTCACCCAGGATTGGCAGCAACGCGCATCATTGCCCGACCAGGGCAGGGTAGCGGGCACGCAATTTTCACATGGGGGCAAAGGCTACGCCCTGAGTGGGGATGGTGAAGGCCACGACCAAATGCCAACGGGGGAGTTTTGGGAGTACAATCCGAACGCGGATGCTTGGACACAATGGCCTGCACATCCGGGGATGTCGCGCTGGGCGCCCGCATCTTTCGTGATTGATGACGTCGTGTACTTGGTCAATGGGATGAACATTTCTTCGGGTTCTTTTGACTTTGTCCTCGACAATTGGAAGTTCTCGATGGTCTCTGATGTGGCTCAAGATGCGGGCCTTTCTGGCACAGATATGGAACCTGAGGTGTGCGCGGGCGATCCGGTTCCGGTTGTGGCGCAGTTGACCAATTGGGGTTCGGATGTCCTCAATGCCGCGTTCTTGGAGATGATCATTGGCGGCGAAGTGGTGTTGAGCCAAAATTGGGCAGGGAGCTTGTCCATGTATGCCACCAGCGAGGTGACACTCGGCGAATACGTCTTTACTGAAGACACGGACTTTACCCTGAAGGTGACCACAGGAGACACCAACCCTTCCAATGATGAGGTCCAGGGCGCTGTGCTCATGGCACCGGAAGGGACCACCGAATGGCGCATTGATTTGCTGACCGACTTTTGGGGCGATGAGACCGGTTGGCAAGTCCGCGATCTGGCGGGCAATGTGATCGCATCAGTGGCAGCAGACACCTATGGCGACAACACGGCGTACACCGAGTATGTCAGTCTGCCAAATACGGGATGCTTTGAGTTTGTATTGACCGACACCTATGGAGATGGCATGATAGGGACCCAATCGGGCAACGCTCCCACAGGGTCGTGCACAGTATGGGCGCTGGATGGTGCCGGAAATCCGCTGGCGGAATTGTACAGTTACGATGGATCCTCTGGCTTCAGTGAGGAGATTCAGCCCGTCAATGTGGAAACGGCTGTGGGCATCGCTGATGCAGCAATGGGGCCAGGACGTTTGTCGGTTTTCCCCAATCCCGCAGCCCAACAATTCACCCTGAATTGCGCAGTGTCGGCTGGGCTCCCTGTGGCCGTTGAGGTTCGCGATGTCATGGGCCGCTTGGTCGCGTCACGCCCCTGGCCGGCTGGCCCTGTGCTGACCATGGACTCCCGAGAGTGGCCACAAGGGACCTACTTCGTCACGGTGGAAACGCCCTCAGGGCGACTGACCCAAAAGGTGATCCGGGCCCCGCACTGAAGCCCTTCGAAGTTCACCTAGGCGAAGACATTGGAAAGCCCCCTGCTCTTATCTTTAAGGGCATGTTGCGCAGGCAATTCGTAAAAGGCTCGGCCATCGTTGGCGCGGCCGCAGCTACGCCTCACTGGTTGAGGGCGACTTCGGGTATGTGGTCCACCGACAAGGAGCGAAAGGTGGCCAAGGTGCTGGAGTGCAAGGCGACCATGGTACAGAACGTCCCTGTGATCCGGGGCTTTGCGGGCAATCACACCGACCTCGTGTCGCCCTTTGTGATGCTCGATGAATTCGGGCCACTACAGATTGACCCGGGCAGCTTGGGCATGGACATCAAGGCGCATCCGCACGCGGGCGTGGCCCCGACGACCTATCTGCTTTCCGGCAGCGGGCGACACACGGATTCCTTAGAAAACGACCTG
>DGOE01000162.1 GCA_002389295.1 Flavobacteriales bacterium UBA4474
CCGAAGTCTGGCGGCAAGTGGAGAGCTTCGCGGGGTACGCTTTTGCCAAAGGGCATTCTGCTTCGTTCGCCGTCGAAAGCTACCAGAGCCTCTTTCTCAAAGCGTACTGGCCACTCGAGTACATGACCGCCTGCATCAACAATTTTGGCGGTTTCTACCGCACGGAATTCTACGTCCACGAAGCCCGGTTACTCGGTGGCAGCATCGCCGCCCCTTGCGTCAACACCGGGGGATACGCAGCGCGCTACACCTCCGAGACGCGGACCATCACATTGGGGTTCAACCTGGTCAAGGGCGTCGAAGGCGAAATGGCCGCCACCATAGAGCGGGAACGCCGGCACAACGGCCCCTACCGCGACCTCGAAGGCTTCGTGCGGCGCACCGGAACGGCCCTCGAACAACTGCTCACCCTCATCCGCATCGGCGCCTTCCGGTGGACGGGGCGCTCCAAGCAACAGCTCCAATGGGAGGCCCACTTTCTGCTCGGCCACCTGCCGAAGCGGGCGCAGGCCACCGACCTCTTCAGCGCTGACGACCTGCATGCCGGCCGGGCCGACCTGCACAATCTGCCCACACTCGCGGGCGGTCCCGAAGAAGACGCCTACGACGAGATCGAACTGCTGGGGTTCCCTTTGTCCTCCCCCTTTCTCCTCCTCACACCAGACGCACAAACCGCCGCACAGCACAGCATTCCCGCCCGCGTCTTGCCCGAATGCATAGACAGCAAAGTGACCGTCGCCGGCTACCTCGTAACCGTCAAGGAAACCTCCACCGTGAAAGGCGACCGCATGCTGTTCGGCTGTTTCGTAGACCGCGAAGGGCAGTGGATCGACACCGTCCATTTCCCGGCGGTGGCGCGTGCCTTTCCCTTCCGCGGACGGGGCGCTTACCTGATCCGCGGCACCGTAAAGGAGGAGTTCGGTTGTGTCAATGTGGACGTCGAACAGATGGAGAAACTCGACCTGCAGCCCGATCCGCGCTACGACGAGAGCACACCGACCAAAGCCCGGCCCGCCGGCCGTCAACACCGCCGCGTGCCGCAAGCCCGCCGCCTGCCCAACGCCTCATGAAAATTCAACGGCCAAAGGCCCAGCGCACACCTGCGTAAACATTGCGGCCAAAAATCGGCGCATACACAATGGAGGCGTCGTAGCGCGCATCCTGCGCAATCGGCCCTCCGGACAGCGTAGCCACTTCACCAGCGTTGGTGTAATCCATGCCGACGATGGGTTCTGCTTGACGGTAATTGCCCACATTTTCCACGCCCAAATACAGCTGCTTCCCTTCGTCGAAATCGCGGCTCAACTGGATGTTGCCCGTCGCAAACGTGGGCGCATATTCCGGCCGCTGATATCCCTCGGGGTTGATGTCCGTCATGGGCAAGCGCTGCGGACCCGTAACCTGGAAGGTCAAATCCGCCCGCCATTGCCGGCCCTTGTCGTCCATCCGCGCAGCGTAGGCCAGTGTGGCAAAACCGCGGTGCCTGGCCACGAAGGGATCCGCACGGTAGCCCGAAAAATCGCCATAGTCGCTTTGCGCATTCACATAGCGGTAGGCCACGGTGATGTCCAACCGCTTGGTCCAATCCCACCAAAATTCAGCCTGCACACTCTCTGATTGGCTGTACCCCTGGCGCACCAGCGCCTGGCCCGGCGTATCCAAATCGACAAACACGCGGTTGCCAAACGTCACGCGGTATCCATCGAGATTGAAGCTGGCGTCGCGATAACCCAAGGTGAACTTGGACAACAGGTTCAATCCCACATTCAGGCTTTCCTCCGGGTTCAGCCCCCGAAAACCGTTCGCTGCATCCGCGTCGGGAAATGCCCAGGACCGGTTCGACGCCCAAACCCCGGCGAATTCCGCCAAGGGAACAGACGTGCGCCACCCTTTTCCAGCCGCCAATTTCAGCGTAACCGCATCTGTAGCGGACCAACGGGCGTTCACCCTCGGCGAGAAAAATGCCCCAAACGTATCGTGCACATCGGAGCGCAAGCCCAAGATGACATCCCACCGCTCGCGCTTGACCGTCCACTCCAAAAAAGCCCCCGTCGTGATTTCGCTGCGCTCGATCCGGGCGGAATTCACCCCCACAGAGTCAGGAAAAGCCGCGTCTTGATCTATGGTCTGCCCGTAGCGGTCCCCCTTGCCCGATATCCCCATCACCACCTTATCACCGCGGCCGGTCTCGCGCTCATACAGCAAATTGACCCGAGCGAACTCCTGGTCTGCCAAATAGCCGCGATATGGGCCAAAAGTGAGCGCTTGATCGTGTTTGCCGACGGTCACCTGGCTGCCCAAACTGCGGCCATCGTTTTTGGGAAAGACATAGCCCGTCTTGGCCGTCGCCACATAACGGTCCACCCGCTGGTCGGCCATCCACAAGCCATCCTCGCCGCCGTCAAACATCGGCAATTGGCCTGCCGTTTTTTCCTGCGACACGGCTGTCACGGCATACTCACCGCGCAAGCCGCGGTCACCGACATATTTCCATTGCGAACGCAACACCAAGTCTTTCGAAAGGGCATTGTCTTGAAAGCCATCGCCGTTTCGGTCGTTGACCCGGTCGGCCCATTCACCGTGCGTCAACAGAGCGGTCTTCCACCGGCGCGACACGTCATGACGGCTTACCGAATTGAATTCATAGCGCCCTGCGCGGTTTAGAAAACCATTGATCACCAGCTGCTGGGCCAAGTCGGTGTTGCGCAAGGCCACATTGATCTGGCCTGTCATGCTCTCGTGACCCAGCGTCACAGAACCTGCCCCCTTTCCAATATGAATCTGGTCCACCCATTCGCCTGGAATGAATTTCATGCCCTGCAGAATATTGAGGCCCCGTGCACCCGGGGTGTTGTCGAACATGATCTGGGTGTACTTGCCATCCAGGCCCAACATCCGAATCTGCTTGGTCCCCGTCACCGCATCCGTGAAACTGGCATCCACAGCCGCATTCGTTTCAAACGCCTCGCTGAGGTTGCAACATGCCGCGCGGCACAGTTCGTCCCGACCGAGCGATTGCACCACCAAAGGATCCAGCAAACTCACCGAAGTGGAAGGGCCTTTCGACACCACCTCTGCTTCGTTGAGTTGAAAACCCACCCCGAGTGGAATTTCTACAAATTCCTGTCCAATGAAGGGCAATTCGGTGGTTTTCAATCCAATGAAACTGGCCACTAGCGTATCCCCCTCCACGCCTTCCAGCTTGAAAAAGCCATGTGCATCGGTCGCCGTACCCTGACCCGTACTCTTCCAAATCACATATGCGCCCGGTATGGGCTCCCAATTCTCTTCTTCTGCTCCCTCTCCTGGATCGTGGTCATGGCCTGAGTGGTCCACCTCCTGCTTGGAGTACACCTTTCCCCGCACAGTTGAAGTCTTCTGCGCAAAACCCTGGTAAGGGCCCATGAACGCCAAAAGGACAACCCACACACCCCACTGCGGCAATGGGTTAAGCTTGTTTTGACTCATTTCCGCTTGTCATCGTCATGCCCGTGATCGCCTTCTTCGTGATCACCCTGCCCGCCATGAACTTCGGAACAGCCTGTGCAACCATCCCGGTATGAACAACACCCCGGAAGCGCGGCATAGACCTCGTCTTCGGCTCGAAAGCGCTCGGTGTCGTGGCCAGCATCTGCGACCAACCGTTCCAATTGCTCGGGTCCAATCTTCTTGGGCTTGTAAACGACCCTCACTGTATTGTCATTTCTGCGCCACTGCGCCATGCGCACCCCGCGCACATCCAACACGGCTTCGATGCGGTCCCCGCACATCGAACAGCAGCCCTTGGCTTCAAATTCAAGCTCCACAGAGCCCTGGGAGAACCCTGTAAACGGGTAGGCCAACATCAATAAGAGAATCCAACTGCGCATGATGTAAAAATATGCCGTTCAAAGTTCACCCAAAGTCATTAATAGTTAAAGTGATGACGCCCCGTTTTTGTGATGCTTTCAATGCGCGAAAGGTTGTCCAAACCAAAAAAGTCAGGCAGCGAAACCGAGTGGTTGCCCTTGGGTTGAAACTGCCGATCCAGAAACGGCGATACATCCGCTTTGACCGGGATGTCCAGGGATGCAAGCGTGCTGTGAA
>DGOE01000022.1 GCA_002389295.1 Flavobacteriales bacterium UBA4474
CGCACCATGAGGCCCACCAGGCCCTTCGTAATGATGGCGTCGCTGTCGGCAGAATACAACACGGTGCCGTCCTCGGTCTCGTCTGCGGCCAACCACACCCTGGACTGGCAGCCTTTGATGAGGTGTTGGTCTGTTTTGCGCGCGTCATCGATGGCAGGGACGTCCTTGCCGAGTTCGATGAGGTGCTCGTATTTGTCCATCCAATCATCGAACAGGGAGAATTCCTCGATGATTTCGTTTTGTCTGGAAGTGATGAGGGATGCAGACATGGTTTAGCTGAGCATCTGCATGGCGCGGTCGAGGGCGATCACGGTGCGGTCGATTTCTTCGCGTGTGGTGTAGGCGGCAAAGGAAATGCGCAAGGTGCCGGACTCGAGCCCGAGGTGTTGCATGAGCGGCTCGGTGCAGTGGTGGCCTGTCCTGACGGCGATGCCTTGCCCATCGAGCAGGGTGCCGAGGTCGTAAGGGTGCAGGCCGTCTACGACCAAGGAGACAACACCCACTTTGTGGGGGGCGGTCCCGATGATGCGCAGTCCTTTGAGGGTGCCCAATGCCGCGTGGGCGTGTTGGACCAAGGCCTGTTCATGGGCGGCAATGGCAGGGGTCCCAATGCCGTTGATCCAGTCTATGGCGATGCCCAAGGCGATGCCACCAGAAATGTGGGGGGTCCCGGCCTCGAACTTGTGTGGCAAACCATTGAATGTTGTGCCATCAAAGCTGACACTCTTGATCATTTCGCCGCCACCACGCCATGGGGGCATGGCTTCAAGTTGGGCCTGCTTGCCATAGAGGAAGCCAATGCCTGTGGGGCCGTATGCCTTGTGGCCTGTGGCGACGTAGAAATCGCAGCCGATGGCCTGCACGTCGATGGCCAAATGGGGGAGGGCTTGTGACCCATCGACCAGTGTAGTCGCTCCTGCAGCCTTTGCGAGGGTGCAGAGGTCGGCCACGGGATTGATGGTGCCCAAGGTATTTGAGGCATGCACAAAAGCGGCCATTTTGGGCTGGTGCAGCTCCAATAAGCGCTTGAAATCGTCGAGGTCCAATGTGCCATCCTCGAGGACGGCCGCGGGAACGACTTGGGCACCGCGCTCTGCGCACACCATTTGCCAAGGCACGATGTTGGCATGGTGCTCCATCTGGGTGACCAAGACGGTGTCGCCGGATTGCAGGTTGGTGCGCCCCCATGCCTGGGCGACCAAGTTGATCGCATCTGTGGAACCCGAGGTGAAGATGATGCCTTCGGTATGCGGGGCGCCAATGTGTTCCGCGATTTTCCGGCGGCCCCCTTCGTAGGCCTCTGTGGCCAGCTGCGCGAGGTGGTGGGCACCGCGGTGGATGTTGGCGTGGTAATTCGACAGGTATTCGCGCTGGCCTTCTATGACCGCCAATGGTTTTTGGGCACTGGCTGCGTTGTCCAGGTAGACGAGCGGCTTGCCGTGCACCTCACGTTGGAGGATGGGGAAGTCCTTTCGGACGCGTTTGGGCAGGGAGGACATGTCCATCTATAAACGGAAACCGCTTTGCGAAGTAAAGGTTCAGCCTTCCTGTGCCCACGAGAAGTGCAACAGGAATTCGTGATTGCCGCTGCTGCCTTCAATGGGAGAGTCGATGGGCGCTGCGCAAACAAAGCCCGCTTTGGTGGCTTGGGCCGCGCAGCGGACCACTGCTTTTTGGCGAATGGAGGGGTCGCGGACGACCCCGTTGCGGCCGAGGTGCTTCCGGCCCACTTCGAATTGTGGCTTGACCAGCGCCACCCCCCAACCTTCTGGGGCGACCCATTCACGCAAGCGCGGCCAGACGTGGTCCAGCGATATGAAGGAGAGGTCCATGACCACGGCATTGGGCACAGGCGTGAGGATGGCCGCGTTCAAATCCTTGAGGTGTGTTTGCTGGAGGTCGTGCACACGCTCATCGTTTTTCAGGGAGGTGGCCAATTGGTCGGTGCCCACATCGACGGCGTGCACCTGTAACGCTCCCCGGTGAAGGCAGACCTCTGTGAATCCGCCCGTAGAAGCGCCGAGGTCCAGGACGGTGAGCCCGGCGGGGTCCAAACCGAAGTGGTCCAATGCGGCGATCAGTTTCAACGCCGCCCGTGATACCCATGGCAGGTCTTCTCCCAAGGGTTCGATGGCAGCGTCCACGGGAACCTTCTTTCCGGGCTTGTGCACTACGGTGCCGTTGACCTTGACGCCGTGATCTGAAATGAGCCGCTCTGCGCGGGGCCTGCTGGTCACGAATCCGCGGTCGATCAGGAGGCGGTCCAAGCGTTCGGTGGACATCAGGTCCAGCCGAGCCGCTGGGCGTAGACGTCGTGGACGCAGGCCCGGATTTCTGGACGGAACCCATCCAGGACTTCGGCCAGGAAGGCTTGAACGAGCAGGCTGTGTGCTGCGGTCTCGGTCATTCCGCGGGAGCGCAGATAAAACAAGGCTTCTGCGTCGAATTGGCCTGTGGTGCAACCGTGGCTGCAGCGGACATCATCGGCGTAAATCTCAAGTTCAGGCTTGGCGTACATGGCCGCTTGTTCACCCAAGAGCAGGTTGGCATTGCTTTGGTAGGCCTCGATGCGCTGGGCATCCTTGTGCACCATGATTTTGCCATTGAAGACGCCGATGGCGCGGTCTGCAGCAAGGCCCTTGTACAGCTCTTCCGAATGGCCATCGGGTTGGGCGTGGTCGATGCGGGTGTGGTGGTCTACGAATTGGCGACCATTGGGCAGGTAGCAGCCATGGAAAGTGCTGCTCGCATCCGATCCATCCTGGACGATGTGCAGGTCGTTGCGCAGCCAGTGGGCGCAAGCCGTGGCCGTGCGCACCGTGAGGTTGCTGTGGTGGCCTTGGGTGAAGTGGTGGTGGCCGATGTGGCTCGATGCACCGGGTTCGTTTTGCACGATTTCCAAGGAAAGGGCACCGTGGTCGCCCACATGGGCGGTGAGCGCGCCGTTGAGCAAGCCCGCCGCCGCTGGCGTGCAGTCATACCACAGGATGACCTCTGCTGTGCTGTTTTCAGCGACGTCCAACAGGTGCTGCGGCTGGGCAGCCACAGCGCCGTCTGGCATGAAGTGGCGGATGAGGATGGGCTTCTTGGGTGCGGTACCCTTTGGGACCAAAACACATCCACCATCTTGTGGTGCAGCGGCTTGCAAGGCCGCATACCACTCTTGACTTTGGAAGCCTTTCTCCATCAGAGCACTGACGCGCTCTGGATACCGCTTCATGGCCTCGGATACGGGGCCGATGAAACACCCGTCGGGGCCTTCATCGGTGATGTCACCGTCTGCAAAACACCCCCCTACGAAGGTGAGGCGGTGTGCATCGAGTGCGGGAAGGATGGGCGTGGGCAGCGCTGTCTGGGGTGCATCCTCGACCTCCAGGGAGAGCAGATTGGCCACCCGCGTGTATTTCCAGCGTTCCAGCCGGGTGGTGGGGTAAGGCAACACTTCCAGTGCAGCAAGGGCTTCGGAGGTGTCCAAACCGAGGGCGCCATTTCGGCGGACCGATTCGGTGACCCTGGCAGCGAGGGCCGCTTCCTTGGTGGATGTGGCCACGGCGTTCATGCTTGTTCCGTTGCCGGGGTGTCGGTGATCCAATCGTACCCTTTTTCCTCGAGTTCGAGGGCGAGCTCCTTGCCGCCACTGTGGACGATGCGTCCGCCGGCGAGTACGTGCACGTAGTCGGGTACGATGTGGTCCAAGAGGCGCTGGTAGTGCGTGATAACGAGAAAGCTGCGCTCACCGTTTCGCATGCTGTTTACGCCGTGTGACACGATGCGCAAGGCGTCGATGTCCAACCCGCTGTCGGTTTCGTCCAAAACGGCGAGACGCGGCTCGAGCATGGCCATTTGGAAGATTTCGTTGCGTTTTTTCTCACCGCCACTGAAGCCTTCGTTGACCGAACGGTCGCGCAGCTTGCCATCGAGTTCGACCAGCTGGGCGCAGGCTTTGACCTTGGCCAGGAAATCCTTGCCGGAAAGCGGCGTTTCATCCCGTTGCTGGCGAATGCTGTTGAGCGCACTGCGCAGGAAGTTGATGTTGGAGACACCGGGGATCTCCACTGGATATTGAAAGGCGAGGAAGATGCCGGCTACGGCGCGTTCCGTGGCATCGAGCGCGAGCAGGTCAACTCCGTCAAATTGGATGCTGCCCGCGGTGACTTCGTAGTCCTCCCGACCGGCGAGAATGCTGGCGAGGGTGCTCTTTCCGGAGCCGTTTGGCCCCATGATGGCATGGACCTCACCGGGCCCCATGGAAAGGGTCAATCCTTTGAGGATCTGGGTGTCGCCGATGCGGGCGTGGAGGTTGTCGATCTTGAGCATGGTGGGTCAGTCAGGCGGGGTCTATCCGACGCTGCCTTCGAGAGAAATGGTGAGGAGCTTGCGTGCTTCCACGGCAAACTCCATCGGAAGTTTGTTGAGGACCTCTTTGGCGTAGCCATTCACGATCAAGCCAATGGCTTGTTCTTCCGTGAGGCCGCGCTGCAGGCAGTAAAAGATCTGGTCCTCACCGATGCGGGAGGTCGTGGCTTCGTGCTCGACCCGGGCGGTGGGGTTCTTCGTTTCGATGTAGGGAAAGGTGTGCGCACCGCTCGTGTCTGTCATGAGCAGGGAGTCGCATTGC
>DGOE01000179.1:0-6397 GCA_002389295.1 Flavobacteriales bacterium UBA4474
TCACCGCGGTTTGATTTTCTGCCACAAGCTTATGTATGCGTTGGTCAGCCATTTTCATTGCCCAACCCGGCAGAAGACCTGGACGGTGACAGCCTGTTTTACACCATAGGCGACGTGTTTATTGGCGGGAGTTTTTCAGCACCATCGCCCAACCCTCCGCTCGGACCTCCGTTCGACAATGTGACGTGGGCCAACGGCTACGGCCCCATGACGCCCTTGGGCGACGAGGAGCCGGACTGGATCACGATTGACCCTTCCAACGGAACCGTAACCGGCACACCCACCACCATCGGCAAGTATGTCCTGGGCGTTTATGTCAACGAGTTCAGGCAGGACGAAAACGGCAACTGGGTCAACCTGGGCAAAATGCTGCGGGACTTCACCATCGACGTGGTCCCTTGCGAGCTGGTCATCCCCGATATAGAATGGCCCGACCCATGTTCTGGTTTGGACGTGCAGTTCGACGTGGACGCCGATGAGGGCGATTTCTTTTGGGAGTTCGGAGAAGCGGGCGGCGCGGATACCAGCTCTTCCATTGCGCCCTTGCACATCTATTCCGAAGAGGGCAATTACACCGTCTCCTTGATCTATGACCTCGGCGGCTGTGGAGACAGCGTACAATTCAGCGTCTTGGTGGCACCACCCGTGGAATCCACCTTTGAGCTGGGGGCCTATGCTTGCCTTTCAGACGGGTGGTCACAAACGGTACAATACACAGGAGACCCCATGGGGACGAGTGGATCGCTCACATGGTTTGTGGATGGTGAAGAGGCCGCTTCAGGAAGCTCTCCCGGCTCCGTTTACGTCCCGCCCGGGTCACACGAAATCAGCACGGAGCTGGTCAACGACATCGGGTGTTCAGTCTCGGAGTCAACGGCAGTCACCATGCCCGCGCTGCCCATTGCCGCCTTTTCCATGGCAGAGCCTCCATGCAATGGGTTGGACATCGCCTTTGACAACCTGTCTTCCGATGCGGATGGCTATCAATGGGTATTTGACCTTGGAGACCCCACCACGGGCATCGGCCCTGAGTCCACGAGCGCATCACCCACTTGGTCCTACGGGGGGTTCGGGTCCTTCGACGCCCAACTCATCGCCCAGCCCGGCGAAGCCTGTGCCGACACCACCGTCGAAACGGTCACAGTCCTGCCTGAAGACCCCCTCATCATGGCCTTTGGGGCCATCGAGCCCCTGGCGTGCTCTTTGGAAACCACGGTGGAATTCCTCTTCAACGGTGAATACGCCGACCAGGTGACTTGGGACTTTGGTTCCGCGGGGTCAGCCAGTGGAGACACCACCGTCTTTGACTTTGGAGAATCGGGCTTGTATGCGGTCACACTGACCATCGAAAACGACGAATGCGGGACCAGTCAATCGGCCGATTTCGAAGTCTACGTGCCCGAATTGATCGCGGATGTAGAGCTGGTCATCCCCAACGTTTTGACCCCCAATGCAGACGGAAAAAACGACCGCTTCCGCGTAGGCACCAGAAGGGTGGACGACGGCAGCGTGTTGCCCGCCAACACCTCCTCATTTACCCAGTTCAAGCTGCAGGTCTTTGACCGTTGGGGCGTCTTGGTGCACGAATCAGAAGGCGTTGGCGCAGGGTGGGACGGCCGAATTGGTGGAAATGTAGCCTCACCGGGCACCTATTACTACATCCTCAATGCCGACCACAGCTGCCTCGATGCGGACATCACTGAAGTCGGTGAGCTCACCCTCATTCTGGACTGACCGCCCTGCGGAACCAGCGGGTGCGCTCGATGCGACACAGCACCATGCGAAAGGCATCGTACCATTCACCTACGCCGCGGGCCTTGGCCTTGCGGTGGTTGGCGTGGGCTGACCACGCTTCTACCGATGACAGGTCTTGCCAATAACTGATGAAGATGCCGTCATGACCGTCCCGCAAGGACTCAAATCCCAAATAGCCCGCCATGCCCTCGGCTTCGGACATGACCTGCTCCATTGTGTCGGCGTAGCCGTCAGGGGCGAGGGGGCGCTCGGAAATAAAGATGCTCGCGTATTGTCCAGGCTCCAACTGAACAAGGTCTTGGATCACAGCCATGGCAGAAAGTTCGGTCATCCCATCTTTGCGACATGAACGCCGCTTGGGATCGGGCCTTTCCCGGTTGCATCCACGATGCCGCCGGTCGCCGCGTGCCCATCACCATGAAGTGGGGGCTGCAGGCCGTGGTCACCCCGCCTTGGGCCCAAGACATCGGCCCCATAGAAAGCGCTGCCGAAGTCGCCACCGCCCTTCAGCAGAGAATGGCCCCACTGATGGTGTTGGACCTTCCTGCTGAAATGACCGCCCCCAGTGGCCTGCCCGCAAACGCCTGGGCATTGGAGCGGCACACCCGTCAAACCGCACTCAGCCGCGAGACAGACCCTGTCGAGCAGTGGCCCGCCACCCGCCGAAAACAGTGGCGGAGGGCAGAGCGCGAAGGGTTCACCATACAGGAAAGCCGGGACCTGGAACTCCTCACCAACCTGCACCAAGCCGCACGCACACGCAAAGGCATCTCCAGCGACGGGGCCGATTTAACACGGCTGCTCAGCGCCCTGCTCAAAGAAGGCGACACCCACGCATGGACCGTGCACCGCACCGATGGCACCCCCGTTGCAGGCGGCGTATTCCACGGGGCGGGAGATGGCCGCTGCATTTATGGGTTTGGCGGTCAATTCCGCAGTGAAGCCCCTGGTGAGAGCAGCCGGGCCACCGTTATGCTCATCGCCCAAGCCATGCGCCACGCCGCCCATCGCGGTGACCACACCTTTGACTTTGGCGGCAGCATGGACCCGGGCGTGGACCGTTTTTATGCAGAATTCGGCGCCGAGCGCATATCCAAAGTGCGCCTGGTGGCCATGTCGCCACTGTGGAAGCCGCTGCTCAAGTGGCAGCGCAAGGACCTGTTTTCCCGTTGATCACGGCCAGACGGCCGCTTTGCGCGCTTCAGGGATGAAGCAGGCGTCACGTCCCCATTGGTTGATCTGCTTGAACTCCGCTTCGGTAAAACCCATGGCATCGCGCAACAACCGGTACTCGTCCATGATGTCAATGTTCATGATGCCCGGATCGTCGGTGTTGACGGTGGTTCGGATGCCGGCATCCATGATTTGCCGAAATGGGTGCGCCTCGCGTGTGGGACATACCTGACTGAGCCAGTTGGAGGTGGGGCAGAGCTCCAACACCGTGCCCCGCTCGCGGACGAATTCCAATACATCAAGGTCTTCGAGGATGCGCACGCCGTGCCCAATGCGATCGGCGTGCAACAGCTCGATGGAGTTGCGGATGTTGCGCGCCGCCTGAGGACCTTCGGCTTCTCCTGCGTGAATGGTCACGGCAAACCCTTCAGATTTGGCCCGGTCAAACAAAGGGACAAACGTTTCTGGTCCGTATGCCAATTCATTGTCCGCAAGGTCAATCGCCAGGAAGTCTTCCTTTTTTTCGATGGCAAAGTCCAACCAATAGCGGTTCTCTTCCACCGTTTTGATGCGCTGCAGAATGCACAACAGCCCAACCGCCATCGGGAAGTCCTGTTCGGCCCGCTGCACCCCACGCATGACCGCGGCATGCATGTTGTCCGGCGTCATGCCCGCATGGGCGTCGCAGAGGAAGCTCGGGGCATAGCGCAGCTCGAGCAAGCGCACCCCATTGGCCGACATGTCCGCACAGCACTCATAGGTCATGCGCTCCACCACCTCGGGGGAGTCCAACAAATCCCGGTGGCCCAGAAAAATATTGAGCAGGGTGGGCAGGTCCTCGACGGGCTCTGTGATGAGGAAATCACGGCGGAATGCTGCTTCGTCGACACTGTGCCCCTTGGCCTTGAGCAACGCTTTGAGCAGGTCGTGACGCGCAGTCAATTCCAAGTGGCAGTGCAACTCCACCTTGGGGAGTGCGCGAAGGGCGTCGTCATGCATGAACGGCAAATTTACGCCTTCGACCACCTGCTGTTCATTTCCGCCTCACGAATCCCCCTGAATCGCCCCAGCACCCCGGATATTAGCCGCTATGATTGGAATTGGAGCCCGCATCGCCCATCCCAAATACGGAGAGGGGGCCATTTTTGGAGAATCAGGTGCCGCTTGGCGCATCTTCTTTCAGGAACACGGAGAAAAAGAACTGGCCAAAACGTATGAATCATACGAGGTCATGGAGCCGGCGCCTGAATCCGGAGGCGGAATTGATATGGAAGACGTCATCGCCGCCGTAGAAAACGTATTCGACCAGTACATGGAATCACCAAGCCCCATCGCACTCGGCGACAAATGGGAGGGGGGCGTCATGGAGTTGCGCCCGGGAGAAGAAGGGCTCAAGGGCAAAGAGATCCCCATCGAAACCTTCTTCCACAAAATCGTAATGCTCCGCGACCGACTGCGCGTGCTCGAGCAAAACATCAACAGCAGCGACAAGCTCAGCGACGAAGACAAGGTGAACCTTCAGCAATACATCACGCGTTGTTATGGCTCGCTGACCACATTCAACGTCCTCTTCGACAGCAAAGAGGATTGGTTTGTGGGAGAAAAGAAATAGCGATGAGCCCTGAAACGGTTTTTCAGCTGGCCAATGGGGCTGCACCTGTGGCGTGGCTTTTTATGATCCTCGCCCCGCGCTCCCGGGTGGTCCGGTCGGCCATACTGAACGGGGTATTTGTAGCGGTGCTCGCCGCCCTGTATCTGCTGGTGGTCGTGGCCCATTTCAATATGGAGGGGGCCGACTTTACGTCGCTTGCCGGCGTGACCGCGTTGCTCAGCGACCCTTGGGCCATGACGGCAGGCTGGATCCACTACCTCGCATTCGACCTGCTGGCGGGCATCATCATCACCAAAAAGGGGCTGGGCTTGGGCATGCACCGCGTGCTGTTGCTTCCCTGTCAATTGGCCACCTTCATGTTGGGGCCTGTCGGCATCATGCTCTTTGTAGCTGTAGCCATCAGCAGAGGCGCCCGTTGGTCAGACTTGGCCCTCGGGACCCCTTGAAAAAGAGAGGTCAGCGGACCACGGTCAGCGTACCGCTGAACTGCTCGGGATAGTTCCCGTGGGTCCAACGCACCTGCACGCTCCATGCATAGCTGCCATCCTTCACATAATGGAGGCCGTCAGCGCGCTGGTCTTGACCGAGCCAAGCTTCGTCGGGGTCTACAGAAGAGAAGACCACCTCGCCCCAGCGGTTAAATACCTGGAATCGGTAATCCTGCGCACCAAACGCCTGACCCAAAGGACGGAAAGCATCGTTGACGCCGTCGTTGTTTGGAGAAAAGGCATTGGGCACATAGAGCTGCAACTCCATCTCCGAGAAGTGGGCCACCACATGGACTTCACCGTCCGCAGGCAATTCCACACCGAGGTCCGGCAACTGCAGGGAAGAAGCCGACACTGCACCTTCTACCTCCCAATGACTGAATTTCCAGTCGCCACCCGGGGAAGCGATGAAGGCCTGGGGGCCATCGACCACAAAACTGTCTGTCCAGTAATCCGAAACGTTGGCCCGGTCCACCACCTTGACCACACCCGCGAAGGCCGGCTTGACCTCTACCGTCAACCCAATGTGCTCCACGTATTCAAAATGGGCCACCACGGTGCCTCCCGTATCCACAAACAGGGAAGTGGTGGGGTCGGAGAGGTCGCCAATGGCGTTGGCTTCGTGAGACCAGTGTGAAAACGCCCACCATTCGATCGGGCTGGCCACAATGTCATGGTCGCCATCAAAGAGCTCCGCTTCATCGGGGAAGGGGCCGAGGGCGACCCCATTCAACGAGATGGAGCCGGTACCCGAGGGGGTCACATCAAATGAAATCAACTCTGGTGGCACGGGCACACCGAAATGCGCCATGATGGTCACGTTGCCCGAAAGCTCCACCTCAATCAGGTCGTCTTGATCCGAACCGATCACCAGGTCTCCCGACACCACTTCCCAATACAGGAATTCCGCCCCATCACAGATTTCTTCTGCCTCCAGCGTTATCGGGACGCCAGCGAAATACCAACCGGTAAAGGGCACCATGCCCATTGAAATGTCCACGGAGTTCAATTCCACTTCTCCGCAACCATCGATGAGCAAGGTGAGGTCCACTGGCTCCACGTCATAGCAATCCTCCATGCCCGTCAACACGGTCTCGTTGCAGCGCTCATCAATGAAGTCGTGCATCTCTTGCACCTCGGACATCCAACCATCATAATCGCCGCCCCAACGGTCAAACTGCCGCGGCATTTCCGGCTCGATGACGCCAATCATGCTGTCGAGCACAGCGTGCATGTTGTCACAGGAAAAGTGGGTGTTGCCCAGGTCCGCCCAGCGGTTGATGTACGTGGCCCAGAAGGTCTCGTTTTCCATCAAGGCGTTGAGCACCGGGATGTGGCCCTGTCCCCCCACGTCGCCCATGTTTTCCGG
>DGOE01000179.1:6467-8915 GCA_002389295.1 Flavobacteriales bacterium UBA4474
TGCCCAAAGGTGTTGTCCAGATCCCACAGCGCATAGCGCCAACGGCGGCCGTCGCCATCGGGATTGCGACCGCGCCACCAAGCGGTGTTCCAATTGAGCCAGTCGGCGCACACCACATAGCTGTTGAGGATGAAGTAGTCGATCAACGACATCTCGTTGAGCTCGCTGACCGCCTGCTGGTAGTTGGCATCCACGGTCATGTCGTTGCCCGTGATGAAATCCACCAGGTCATACCAATCGCCACCGTTGCCGTATTCGGTCCAGGTGCCGCCCCACGTCTTCAAAAAGTCGATGTCGTAGCGTCCCTGGTCGTAGTACTTGTTGGTGAAGTCGCTGTCGTCCACCTTTTCACGGTACTCATAGACACCCCAATACTGGCCGTTGATGTAGAGCACACAACTCTCATTGGTCCGCTCGTCCAGGTGCAGGTCGGCCACTCCGCTCAGGGTTTGGCAATAGGCATCACGTACGTGTGCGCCACCAGAAAAAGGGTAATTGTCGTTGGCCGCCGCCTTGAAAATCAACCGTTGGAACTTCCCGCGGTCCGCCAAGTGGAACAGCTCCGCATCGACCACGTCGTCGTAGCCCATTTGGTCCCGGGTGATGTAGTCAAAGCCTTTTTGCGGGTAGGCATTGGAATCGTTTCCGTGCTCGTTGGAGTCGCCCTCGGCTTCCACCCAAAACGAGCCATCCTCATTGAAGAACTCGATGTGCATCGGCTCGTCACCATTCCACGCGCCATCCTCCAGGCCCGCGCCGCTCACGCTCACCACTCGAATGGTGTGCTGGTCGTCGCCAAAGAAGTACGTATTGGTTTCCACAAAGCTGGGCGCCAGCACCCCGGTAGGGTCCACTGCCATGGCGCGGATGACCGTGGTCTCGAAAAGGGCAATGGGCACCGAATAGGACAGCCCGGTCACCGTAGGCTTGTAGCCATCGAAGGTGTAGTAGATGTCCATCCCCGCCGCAGCGCTGATGTCCAATGAAAAAGCCCCGGCGTGATATCCCGGCGCCTCGCTCATGACGGGCATGGGCGCGTAGCCGTCATACATGGCGGCCACCGAAGGGGCGTTCGTGCCATTTGGAGTCGGGTCGGTGCACACCTTCCAATCACCAGCACCATCGTCAGATCGGGCCCAACTGTGGTCTTCTTGGTTGGTGGAAATGTCTGTGCCATAGGTATAGCTTTCCACGATGCTTCCCGTGGCATCTGCCAAAACCACAGACTCATCTTTGCACTGGTGTATCCTGAAATTGGTATTGAGGTATCCGCCACCATAGAGGTTGCCTGCCTGCGCCTCCCCGCTACAAATGATGGTCAGGAATCCGTTGGGCGGAACAATGGTCCCCGCAGGGATTTCAAACTTGGTGGGGTCGTCAATGTCATCAGACATGTACCAGCCACCGAGGTCTATGGGCGCCGCCGTCTCGTTGAACAGCTCCACGAAATCCTCGTTGTTGCCCGCCACATTCAGCGAGTAATTGGAGCACGAAAACTCATTGATGACCACCTGCGCAGTGACAGGGGCATTGAGGCCGCAAGCGGCCAATAGAGCAAGAAAGAAGTTTCGGTTCAATTCCAATGCATTTGCAATGTACGATGAGACAACACTTCACCTCCCCGACAGGTTGCGCCGAGCCGCACTAAATTCATCACTCCACTAACCGCACATGGCATTGACATACACAAATCAGATTGAGCTCAACCGGCCAATTGCCGCCGTCGCAGCCGTCTTTTCCGACAAAGAACAAATTGGCGATTGGCAGCGGGGGTTTATCTCGCTGACCGAAAAAACCGGCGCACCAGGACAGAATGGCTCCACGGCAAGCCTCGTATACAACAACCGCGGACGGGAAATGACCATGGTGGAGACCATCACAGACAATGGACTGCCGCATCACTTTCATGGGGAATATGCCATGCCAGGCATCCACAACCGCCAGCGCAATTTCTTTGAAGACCTCGGCCAAGACAGGACGCTGTGGCGGAGCGAAACCACGTTTCACTTCGAGCGGTTCCCCATGAAACTCATGGGCGCACTCATGCCCGGCATGTTTCGCAAGACCAGTCAGCGCTTCATGGACGACTTCAAGGATTGGGTCGAAAACAAGGTGTCCGCACGCACCAAACACGCCTGAGCAGTGGATTACAGCAAGTGGATACCCCTGTTGACCTTGGTCATTTTGGGCGCCCTTGAGGCGCTCGGTGGGCTCTACCTGCACGACAGGCGCACGCGCAACGACTGGTCCATTGAACTGGTCAGCCTCACGGTATTGCCAACGCTCATCCAACCGGGCATCTTTCTGCTCGTCATGGGCGGAATGCTCATGGCGGCGCCAGGGTGGGAAAACCAACTCGCCCATTGGACCCTCGCCGCCCAATTTGGATGCTTCCTGCTGTTTGACGACCTCACCCAATACTGGTGGCACCGCATTTCCCACCAACAC
>DGOE01000180.1 GCA_002389295.1 Flavobacteriales bacterium UBA4474
GGCACCATCAAGGCCAACTTCCCCGGAAGGGTGGCCTTCAGGGTGACCTCCAAAGTAGACAGCCGGACCATCCTCGATGCAGGCGGCGCCGACCAGTTGATTGGACGGGGTGACATGCTGCTTTCTACGGGCAACGATTTGATTCGCTTGCAATGCGGTTTTGTGGATACGCCCGAAGTAGAGGCCATCACGGATTTCATTGGCGCCCAGCGCGGTTACCCCGAGGCCTTGCTCCTGCCCGAAGTGCCCGACGAGCACAGCGAGCAGATGCAGGACATTGCCAATGAAGAGCGGGACAGCATGTTTGAGGACGCTGCGCGCATCCTCGTTTTGCACCAGCAGGGCTCGACTTCGCTGCTGCAGCGCAAGCTGAAACTCGGCTACAACAGGGCGGGCAGGTTGGTGGACCAACTCGAGGCTGCGGGCATCATTGGTCCCTTTGAAGGGTCTAAAGCCCGCAAAGTTTTGGTGCCCGATGAAGCGAGTTTGGAACAGTTGTTGCGTAATGGTGGTTCTGAAGAAGTCACCACCGATTAATTTCGCCATGTTCATGAGAGCTTTTCTTTTCTATCTGTCGCTCGGCGCGTTGCTGTTTTTGGCCCCTGTCCAGGCGTTGTTCGCCCAAAGTGATCCCGAGGCAGACCGCCTGTTGACACGGGTTTCTGAGCAAATGGAGCAATACGATGCGGTCCACGCTCAGTACACCTCCAAGATGGTCGATTTGCAAAGCGACCTCGAAATGGACCAGGCGGGCAAAGTGTGGATTGAAGGCGGCAAGTACCACTTGGAACTGGGCGACTACGTCATCGTATGCGATGGCCAGACGGTCTGGACCTATGAACCCGAAATGGGCGAATGCTATGTCGATGATGCGGAGACCATTGCCGAGGACGGCATCGATCCGGCCCGCATGTTCACCATTTGGGAAGACGGGTTCAAGAAAGTGTGGAAAGGCCCGACAGACATTGATGGGCGCACCCTGTCACGCGTAGACCTCCATCCGGACGGCGCTGATCAGCGCAGTTTTCACACCATCCAATGCTACATCGATGAGAAGGCATTGCAGGTGGTCAGATTGGTGGTAAAAGGCCGAGAGGGAACAGACGTCGTCTACGATGTCAATGTCTTTGAGGGCAATGGCACGATTCCAGAGGGGGCCTTCACCTTTGACCAGGCGAAATACCCCGGCACGGCCATCATTGACAACAGGCTGTGAGCTTCAGCCCATGTCGATCTCGACGCGGTCGCTGCCCGGTCGATTTTGACAGCACAGGATCCATCCACTGGGTACCCTGCGACCGGCTGCCGCCTGGCGGTTGTGTACCGTGAATCCAGAAACCAGTTTCGCCTTGCACCGGTGGCAAATTCCACTGCGGCAGTTGGCGGGCATGGACAGCCCCGCTTCATCTGCGGCCTCGAGCAAAGTTCTGTGACGTGAAACGTTTTCAATGACGCGGGTGGCCCCGTTGAGTGTGACCATGACGTCCGAAGACAGCTCGGGCAACCAGGTGTCTTCCGGGTGCCTAAGGGGTTGATTCATAAATGAATATCGCCGCGTCTTGAGTGGCACTTGTTGTCTTTGACCCACTTCGTCCACCAATTGCATGAAGCCGCGGGGACCCGATTGGAAGGCCGCTTCTGGCATCGAGGGTATCCGATATTGGACCAAGAGGCGGTGTAGCTTGGCGCGGTCCAATCGGCCGGAGGACAGGTCTTCACCCGTCGCACCGTCTCCGAGCACGTGAAAGACCTCGAAACGGCGCGAATGGGCCATCTCATCCAGTGCCTCTTGCAACATGATGTCGCGCGGTGAAGAGTTGGCATAAATCAAGGTCACTTTGTGATCCGGACGCGCCTTGAGCGCATGCCGGGCCACAGAAATGAGTGGCGTGATGCCGCTGCCCGCCGCAAAAAGCAAAATGTGGTGCGCCTTGTGGTCTATGTCCAGGTCATAGAGGTGTCCTGCAGGAGGAACAACCTGTATCACATCTCCCGTCTGCACTTTTTCGTTGAAGAACGCTGAACCCCCTCCCTGTGCCACGTGCTTCACCGCTATTTGAGGAAGCGCGTCCACTTCGTTGATCAGGTTGTAGCTGCGAAAGCACATCGCATCGTTCAGTTTCAGACAAAAGCTGACCCGCTGTCCAGGCGCGTACCTGAACCGAGGTCGGGCAGGACCAGGGTCAAATGATACCAGCACGCTCTTGGAAGTCAACCGCTTGACGCCGCGGACGGTGCACGGCACCGTCGTGGGGACCCATGCCTCCGAACCTTCCAGCGTTTGTGCTTTGCTCGTCATGACAATGATGGAACCGTCAATTGTGTTCTAGGTTCAGAGGCTGACACGAATGTCCTCAATGTGTCCATGAAAGGTTCGCCTGCGGCGCAAGTGGAAAACCGACCGTTCAATAATCCAATAATGCGCGACAAGCTGCAGAAACTGTTGTGGCATTGGGCAGCACAGCCGCTTCAAGGTCGGTATTCAAAGGAACGGCAGGGACCTCCAACGAGCCCATGCACCGCACGGGGGCGTCGAGGTGCTCGAAGGCGGCGTCGGCGATAAGCCCTGCAATGGACTGGGCAAAGCTGCCGTTTGGGGGCTCTTCGGTCAGGACGAGGCACCGGTGGCAGCGGCGCGCGGCATCCAAAATGGCCTGTTGATCCAGGGGCACCAGGCTGCGCAGGTCTAGAATTTCAATGGCCCCCGGAAAATCGGCCGCCGCTTCAAGGGCCCAGTGCACGCCCCTGCCATAGGTGATGATGGCAAGGCGCGGCGTGGCCCCATCGGAGGGTGTCGCCGGCAGAACGGTACGGGCCACGCCCAAAGGCAAGAGGTAATCCGCGGCAGGTTCCACAGTTTTGGCACCATCGGTACCGGGGACCTTGGACCAATAAAGGCCTTTGTGTTCCAGTACGACGACGGGGTTGGGATCGGCTACAGCTGCCTTGAGCAGTCCTTTCAGGTCTGCGCCACAGCTGGGGTAGGCCACTTTGATGCCGCGGATGGCAGTGAGCACACTTTCGATGCTCGAACTGTGGTAGGGGCCTCCCGAGCCATAGGCGCCAATGGGGACCCTGATGACACTGTGAATGGGCCACTTTCCATTGCTCAGGAAATGGCTGCGGGACAGTTCCGTGAAGAGCTGGTTCAGTCCGGGCCACAGGTAGTCGGCAAACTGTATTTCGACGATGGGCTTGAGTCCAACGGCACTCATGCCTGCCGTGCTGCCCACGATAAACGCCTCTTGTATTGGGGTATTGAACACCCTGTCGTCACCAAATTTCTGGGCCAAGGTGGCCGCTTCGCGGAAAACGCCGCCCAAACGCCCCCCGACATCTTGCCCATAAAGCAGTGTTGTGGGGTCGTTCGATAGGATTTCTTGCATGGCGTGCAGGGCCTGATCCACCATGATCTGAGGCGCGGGATCTTCACCTTCTCTGCTGCCGGTTTCGTGCGTAACGTCCGCTGGCGCGAGGGCGGTGTGCATCAAAACGGCAGGGTCGGGTTCCGGTGCCATCCGCGCCCTGTCAAAGGCGCCCTGCACGTCTTCCTTGCACGCTGCTTCAAGAGCAGCGATGGTGCTGGGGCTGTGCCCTGAGTCCAATAAGTACTGCCTGAGGTGGGGCAGGGGGTCGCGTTGTGCAGCCTCCTCAAGGTCGTCCCGGTACCACTCTTTGCGCACCCCACTGGTATGATGTCCCAGAAGGGGCACGGTTGCATGGACCAACACAGGCCGGCGCTCTGTTCTGGCTGTATCGAATGCCCAAACCATCGCCTCATGCGCGGCTTGATAATCATGTCCTGCCACAGCGCGCGTGGCCAGTCCGGGAAAGGCGCCGGCAAGGGTGATGGCGTCTCCAAAGTGAATCTCCTCAGCGTTGGCTGAAATGTCCCAACCGTTGTCTTGTACGAGTATAATTAGGGGCAACTGGCGCAGGGTCGCCATGTGAAGGGCTTCGGAAACTTCGCCTTCCGTCATGGCCGCATCACCAATCGAACACAGCACTACAGGCGGGTGGGCGCCCGAAACCTCTTGTCCAAGCCCCTGCTGCTCTCTGTATTTGAGTCCCATGGCCGCCCCAGCGGCGGGTATGGCTTGCATGCCTGTTGCAGAAGAATTGTGGGGGATGCGCGGAAACCCTTCTCGCTTCAGTGCGGGATGACCGTAGTATGTCCTGCCCCCGCTAAACGGGTCAGTCGCTTTGGCAAAGAGCTGAAGCATCAACTCTTCGGGTGTCATGCCCAGGGCGAGCAACATGGCGTCGTCCCGATAATACGCGTAGAGGTAATCCTGCGGCCCTAACAAACGGCCCGCTGCGATCTGAATGGCCTCGTGTCCATGGGCACAGGCGTGGACGTATTTGGAGGTGAGTTTGGCGTGTTTCTCAAAGAGATCGGCCATCGCCCGGCTTGTGGACATCAGCTTGAAGGCCGACAAATCATGGGTGTTTCGCACGGATGGGGCTTTGCGCCGTTCAGCCTTTGTCCTCCGTTTACTCACGGCCCAAAGATATCAGGCAGAAGCGCGCTTGATGAGGGCTGCTGGAAACCAAGAATTACAATTACAAACTGAGCATGTATAAGTCTACGAAATGAAATTATTCAAAGACTAAAAATGCAGATTCGTCGAATCAATAATTGGGAGTTCGTGAGCGGAGGCACTTTCCATATAACTCTATAATAATTTCGGGGTAAGTGAAATAGAGTAAAACCAAAATTATAGTCCTTACGACTACTTCCGAAGCCAATACCCACCAAACCTAAAACCATGTCCAAATTGTTACCCCGCTTTTTCGCGGTTCTTCTTGCGATCGGATGTTGCTCCCAAGGCTGGGCGCAGCTCGCCATTGAGTCCTCCTGCGTAGACGGGACGACCGTTCAGTGCCTCGCAGACCTCGATGCCATAACATGTCCTGATGATGCGACTGTTACACTAAATGGAGACCCCATCGGTGATGCATCTTGCATCTTAATCTCTCAAAGGGACTCAGCAGCACAATTGTGCACTGCGACTACTGCAAATCCAGTGACAGGATCAAATGCAGGTGCTTTGGTGTTGTACAACATCGATGACATCGATGGTGTGGAATCTGAGTACTACGTTCCAACTGGAGCTGGTTTGACTCTGAGTCGGTTTGCGTCTGGTCAGGCCATTCTCAGTGGAACTGTTCAGGGTGTCAACGACGCTTCTGAGCAGTGGAATGTGTTCCTTGTATACGAGAACATGGTTTCTGACGATGACCACGTCAACGGAGGAGGAGGCCTCAAGTATGATGCCGCCTGTGCTCCGATTGACCCAGCCAATGTGGACTGGGACATCTATTACATGAACAATTCAATGAGTTTCCTGCAGGGTGAAGGTTCACTGACAGGAAGTCTCTTGGAACTTAACCACGCGCCATCAAACCAATACTTCGGTTTCCAGGTAGGAGCCGGAGCCAATGACCGCAATTGCAACTTTGGAGCTGGTGGTTGGTTCAGCTGGACCGGTACCGTTCTGAACGAGGATGCGGCTGGAGCCATGGGTGATGTTCTGGTAGACTTGGATTGCCAAAATCTGACTTATGACCCTTGCACGGCGAGTGTAACCTGTGTTTGTGCAGGAATCAATCCTGACACGAATGAGTTCGCTGTGTCATTTTGCACGACCACCCGCGAGGATACGACTGGTCCGGAGTTTCAAGACCTTCCGGCTGATACGATTTACGTAGCGTGCACCGACGAAATTCCCGCTCCTGAAGTGTTGACTGCGCTCGACAATTGCGAGCCTGAAAACCAAGAGGTGATTACAGCGGTACACACCGGAGATTTCATCTTGGCGGCAGATTCAACTGCGCCATGGTGCTATGAGGTAAACCGCACATGGGCAGCCACGGATTTCTGTGGAAACGAAAGCGGCTTCACTCAAATCATCATCGTCCAAGACTTGTTTGCTCCTGTATGGGACACCTACACTCCTTATGTGATGGAGTCATGCTTGGTCATTCTGACCCAAGATGAAGCGGAGGACCCCAGCTTGGTGCCCATCACCGCGACTGACAACTGTGATCCCGACTTGGACTACAGCATCGAAGCCCACGAGATTTCCGGTGGATGCCCCACGACATGGTTGCGTAAGTGGACCGCCACGGACGACTGTGGCAATGCTTCAGTTGTGGTCGAGCAATACGTGCAACTCTACGACGAGACGCCCCCCGCCATCACGGCTCCGGCGGACATTAACATCCTCGCTGATGCCGATTGCAACTACAATTCTGACCCCTCTGCTACGGGTTTGCCCATCTACAGCGACCACTGCACGGATCAGGCACTGCTTGACGCCAACCTGACTCACTCCGATGTCACGGTGGAAGGTTCCTGCGAAGGGGAGAAGGTGATTACCAGGACATGGACGACCACCGACTTCTGCGGAAACAGCAACAGCGACACCCAGATCATTACTGTACTCGACGAAATCGATCCAGTCGGCACGGTGACGGATGATGTTGTCGATTGTGCAGCCTACGACGCCGGAACCGAATACGGTACGGCCAGCGCTACGGACAACTGCACCAGCGATGTGACCTACACCTGGACGACGGTGACCGACCGCTTGAACGCTTGCTCGAACATTGAAATCGATGTGAACCTCGTGAATGTGAGCGGTGGAGAAGGAGAGGATTTCACCTACTCCGCTTCCGGTGATCTCACTGAGATTCACTTCATCCTGCAC
>DGOE01000050.1 GCA_002389295.1 Flavobacteriales bacterium UBA4474
CCTCAACGCCCCGGTTTCCCACCTCTAAAAGTTCGCTTTCGGGCATCCCCATATGCACCTCAAGCTCACCCCAATCGGCATCCGTGGGCACATGCCATCCCGATGGACAAACCCCACGCTCGTCGATGACCGCATGCCCGTTGTACAGGTAACCAAAGGATTCAAAGTAGGCATCTTGATCGTGCAAAACACAGTACCCCCCTGACGCTGTGCTGGACCAGTCTTCCGACGCTTGAAGATTGGCGATCTCGTCCCCATTGCTGTAATGGGTGGACCTCAGATTCTCGGAGAACCAACATTGGCCACCAATCTGCACCACGCCATAGTCATGGGCATCCCAAAGCACAGATTCGGTGCCCTCCTGACATCCATTGTAAGCGCAAGAACCATCGTCCTCGTTGGCCTCCGAATCGAAATTCAATGCCCCTGAATCTGTACAACCCGGCACAACCTCGATGACTTCGTATTCACAACTTCCGTCATCTTCATTGGCCTCAGGATCGTAGTTAACTGCCGCATAATCGGTGCAACCTAGGTACACACCACTGTCGGTGGTGTCGCAACCGGTGATCAAAAGAAGAAGGCCCAAAGCGGCCACGGGAAGTGCAATTGAATCCATCATCAAATAACCAACTCTTCCCAAAATGAAGTGGTTGCATTGCAACCCCTGCATGGATTCCAGTCGACCAATGGCTTTGTAGCGAATGCTGACAACGATGTGGACTTAGACAACAACGGTTTTGGATCTGCTTTTCTCGACATCATGTCGGGCATTGTGACGCTGATATCTGACGGTGAGCCGCTCAATGATGGTGACCCATTCGATTGCTACTTCGACTGCGATGCAAGCGGAATCAACACCGTCGACTTTGGCTTTTTCAAGTCCAATGCTGCGCCGCCATGCCCGCCGGACTTGGATAACAGTGGTGCAGTCAATGTCAGCGACATCCTCATTGTGTTGGGTGAATCGGCTGTATCAATGCCTGCACGGCAACCTTAAACAGCGATGGTGCTGTGGAGGTTGCCGACGCCCTGATGGTCCTGTCCCAATTTGGTCAGCCCTGCGGGCAAAGGGGTCTGACCCTAAACTGGAGACACAAATAAGCTAAGAAGGCGGTTCCATTCGCCCTCCAACTTTGGGCTTGAGCGTCCATTTGGACACCGTGGTCGAATAGCAAGTCCCAGTGTTCCTGCTGATCGATGCGGAAATGGACGCCGCGACCGGATTCACTCCTCGGCCCAGATTCAGGTCAGGGCTCGGGGTCACCACAATGAAAAGCGCACCGGTAAGCACATCTCGACTGGCACCGCCTGACCATCTTTCATGGCAGGTTGAATGGCCGGCAATGCGCTCACCACTCTCAGGGCTTCCGCATCCAGTCTTTGGTCGACCGGTACGAGGACCTGAACATCAGAAATGGTGCCATTGGTAGTGACCACAAAGCGGACATTCACAATGCCTTGAATGTTGGCGTCTCGCGCAATGGGTGGGTACTTTAATGACGACTGGACCAACTGCATCAAGGCCAATTCTGAACACCATACACGGTCGCCAGCCCCCTCTTGAGCGCACGACTCGTGGTAGGGTTCTACATCAACAGTCGAAATGGGAAGGCAGTCCAAGCAACACTCGGATCGATTGACCTCGACTTCTTCATCAACAGTGACAACTTCGTCGACTAAGTTCGAGCCATCCAACTCTGTCATTCGAAACAGCAGCATATCGGGCTCGAGCGGAGCCACACCCTCACAACTTTCATCTTCCGGCCTGCTAAAACTGATGGTATGCATTGCCTTGATGATGCGGAGAGTGGCATTAGTATTGTTTTTTGACAGGAAGTCGTACCACTCTTCAGCCTCTCCCCCGCCGCCTCTGGCATATCCAGGGTGACGCAAAGTGCTACGATTCAGTGAATAAGACACCTCCGATGTTCGGTTGAAATCGAAATCTGCCCCGAGCACTTCGAGCGTCTTGGCTGTCACCCCCAGAAACAACTCATCGTTCCAATCGACCACGTCAATTGAAATCCCCTGTTCATTTTCATCCACCAAATTCAAAACAAGCCGATGATTCCAAGCGACATTCTTGCTGCGATACTCCAGCTCCTTCAATCCATTTAAAAAGAAATCATTAGATGCTCCTGTGTTAAAGTTCAACGTCATCAGCTTCCCTTTGAGAATGTCCATCCCTACCGTCAACCACCGCCTCGCTTCCTGCCCTTTCAAATAATGTCCCAAACCCAGTGCAGACAGGTCATGACCTTCTTCAGACAACAATGGAACAGACACATCGAATGCCTCTTGGACTGAGAAAAACACATCTTCGATGTACCACGTTCTTCCAAAATGCACAGAAGTACTCGGGCTATAACCATTATCCACTGGGTTCTTGATGGATTGCCAAGGAACATGAATGGCCGCCAATTCGAGACGAATCGAGTGGTTGCCGAATTCTACTCCATATCCACACATCTTCTCGAGAAAATCGCTTTTCATCCTGGCTGGCAATGCGTCCGCGTCATGGTCTTTCTCGGAGCGCTCCTCCGCTGCCTTCATCGCCATAAGTTCCGCCTGAAGTGCTGCTGCAAGGGCCTGTTTCGCTGCACATAGCAATTCCAGATTGTACTGACGTTCCTTCAACTCCTCATTTGTGCTGGCCATTCCCTCATATCCACGTTGATAGACATCCAGCTGTCGATTGGTATCATCCAATCGAATGCGCACCGATTCATAGTCCAGTTCTGCAGTTCTCAATTGACCATTCAAGCGAGTCCTCTCTTCTTCGCATGAAATGGCATATTCACGCAACTCAGATTTGTTCATGCTCTGGATCTCCTGCCCCAACATCCTCGGCCAAGGAAAACAACACAAACAGCAAAAAGCGGTCAGACGAAAGAAAGCAGCAACATTCATAGCAAGCAGTTTTAACTACCCGCAATTACGACTTCACATCGAGCAATGTCAACTGCACCAACGGACAAACTCCATCGACGAGCATAAGACGGAGGCAACCTGCACTCCTGACTTTCCAAGGTCGTTTACTGATCGGAAGCATTGACTTTTCTACCCTATTTCTTTAGAAACACACCGCCGTACCTTGAGGAGTATGCGAAAGGCCTGGTTTTTGATGGCAATAGTACTCGGTGCCGGGAGCGGTGTGGCGGGCCAAATCGTGATGGACGGGCGGTTTGACGATTGGGCGGCAGTTGAGGGTATTGGCGATCCGACGGGGCCGGAGGGCAGCGTCGATTTG
>DGOE01000154.1 GCA_002389295.1 Flavobacteriales bacterium UBA4474
GAATGGCTGGACTTGATGGGCCGCAAAGTCTCTTCCCTCCAGCCGGGTCAGATGTACATCCAACGCGATCAAAACGGCAGGACGAAAAAGGTGATCGGCTTGGAATGACGCTTTTTGCTGGGCCTGTCGATGGCCGTTTTCATACTTTGCCAGTCCGCACCCCAACCTATTGGTCATGAAACGCGCTTTCCACCTTGCCCTCGCCTGTCTTTTGCTGATCACCGGCACTTCGGTACTGGGCCAATCCGAGGATGCGCGGGTTTTGATCATCGGCATCGACGGGACCCGGCCCGACTGCCTGGAAGCCGCCGAAACGCCTGCACTGGATGCCTTGATTGCAGATGGCATCTACAGTCCTGACGCGCTCAACAACGACATCACCTACAGTGGGCCGGGCTGGTCCGCGATGATCTGTGGCGTGTGGTCGGACGCGCACGGCGTGACCAGCAACAACTTTGTGGGCAGCAATTTTGAGGGGTTCCCTTCGTTCATGCAGCGCCTGGAATTGGAAAACCCAGAGCTGAATACCCATTCTTTCTGCCACTGGGCTCCCATCAACGACTACATCTTGGGAGAGGTGGTCGACGAAGCCATCAATTCGCCCACCGATGCCGCCGTACGCGACGCTGCAGTGTCCCTCCTGGAAGGTGGCGACCCCCACGCCGTGTTCCTCCATTTTGACGATGTCGACATCAACGGGCACGGCTACGGGTTCAGTGCCGCCGTGCCACAGTACATCGGCGCCATTGAAACCACGGACGGGTTTGTCGCGGAAGTGATGCAGGCCTTGACCAACCGACCCAACTACGCGGCCGAGAACTGGTTGGTGTTGGTCTCCACCGACCACGGGGGGATCGGCTACAACCACGGGGGCACCTCCATCGAAGAGGAGACCATGTTTTTCCTGGCCAGCGGCCCCTCGGTGGAGCCTGCTGTGCTGGTCAAAGACACGCTGGACATCCTGCCCGCTCCCGAAAACTGCATCGCCCCAGGTGCAGCGGAATTGCGGTTTGAAGGCGGTGGCGATGCGGTGGTCATTGAGGACAGCCCCGCCTTACAACTCGGTGCCGATCAAGACTTCACCCTCGAGGTGCGGATCCGCACCCAAGCGACGCCCGATGTGGCCATCATCGGCAACAAAGACTGGAATACAGGGCTCAACCCCGGGTTTGTCTTCTCCTTTGAATACCCCAGCGGCCCGGCGTGGAAAGTCAACATCGGCGACGGTGATGAACGCGCGGACGCCAATGGTTCCAGCGGAGTGGCCGACGGCCAATGGCACACCCTCTCGTGCTCCTTTGACCGCGACGGCATGATGCGGCTGTACACCGACGGCGTGTTCTCTGCCGAAGAAGACATCTCCGAAGTCGGCGATATCGACGTCGGCAGCGGGTGGTTTTTTGGGTCCGACATCTTGGGCGCGTACAGCTACACGGGCGCCCTGTCTGAGGTCCGGTTCTGGCATGGCGTGCTTTCTGAAGAGGCCATCTCAGCTTGGCATTGCAGCCCCTTGGATGCCGCCCATCCGAATTGGGCATCCCTGCAAGCGCATTGGGCCCTGACCGAAGGCGCTGGAGCGGAAGTCGCCAACAGCGCGGGCAGCGGCCTCGTCGGCACTGTGCAAGGTGCGGAGTGGGACCAGCCTGAGGGCGTGATCACGTTTGACTACAGCAACACCCCGCGCATTGTCGATGTGGCCGCCACGGCATTGGACCACATGTGCCTGACCATCGAACCCGATTGGAATTTGGATGGCATTTCATGGGTCGACGGATGCAACACCACCCACGTGGGGGACCTGGACCGCAGCACCATCAAGGCATCCCTGTTTCCAAACCCCGGCACCGGCGATTTCCAGATCACCGGGCTTCCACCCCATGCCTCCATCGAGGTGTTCGACCCCACGGGCAGGCCCATACACTCGGCCCAACCCGGATCGTCCACGCACACCGTGCCCCACACAGCAGGCAGCGGCGTCTACCTCATCCGCATCGTCGACGGAGCGCAGCGCCGCACCCTGCGCTGGATCCGGCAGTAATCTCCGGTATCTGCCGGTACCGCGCGGACACCACACCTGGGCGCAGGCGGTACCCACCGCGCGGCGAACGCACAGGCTCACATGTGTTCCCTGACTTAGCGTTTGATCACCTTGAAGTTCTGGACCCACGTGTCATTGAAGCACTTGACGATGTAAGGGCCAGCCGGATACTGCTCGAGCGAAATCACCGTGCTGGTCCTCCCCGGCGCCAAGCTGCGAGACGCGAGGCGCCTGCCCAGATGGTCCATGACCTCCACTTGAATCGGTCCGTTGAGGTCGCCAAATGAAGCAGCATCCACCGTAATGTCGCCCTGCGTGGGGTTGGGATACAGCTGTACCCTTTGCTCGGCCTCCGTTGTGGGGGCTTCGACGCCATTGATTCCACTGGCAAATAGCGGGATGTCGTAGTCGTACTCACAGATGCCGAGATCGTCCATCACAATGACGTTGTAGTCGCCCACCGGCAGGCCGAGGAACGTGCCCGAGGCAAAGAAATTCTGCCCCCCGTCGATGCTGTATTGATACGCCCCTGCGCCAGAAAATGCCGTGATCACAATGGCGCCATCTGCAGTCAGGACAGAGGTGGGCTGGGTGATCACCATCTGCACACCATTGAAGTCACACACGGAAAGGGTCACGGTCTCCTCATAGGTGCATCCCGTTTCACTTTGGACGACAACGTCGTACGTCCCTGGACCGAGGTTGCCAAAGGTGTTGGCGCTGCCAAATGATTGCCCTCCATCGATGCTGAATTCGAAAATGTCCTCATTGGAAAAGGGCTGGACGACCAGCATGCCATCATTCGCAGTGTTGGAGGATGCATGGCTCACACTGACCTCTGTCGCAATCTGACAAGCGCCATCTCCCACGCAGAACGACTCTACGGCTTCGTAACTGAACGCCCCGTCATTGAACAAGATGGTCTCACCTGCTGCATTCAGGACCTGGAAATTGCCCTCTCCATATCCGCAGCACATGCCGTCTCCAAAACTGTCGTAGACGGAGAGGGTAAGACACGCATCGGCACTCACGCAGATGTCCTCCGTGTATTCTTCTGCTCCCCCCAATGGGAAATCCCCACCAGACAACACCTGACCGGAGCCGGCATCCACCAGCTCCCACGAAGTTTCCGAAGGGTAGTTATCAGCCAGAATCGACAAGGTGACCGTTTCGAAATTCACGTCCAGGTTTACTGTCGTCACCACTACGTTGTTGCTCAGGTTTCCATCGGACCCGCCATTGACGCCGGTCAACAGCAGCTGTATGCTGTTTTCCGCGGGCAGGAAGTTGTCTTCGAGCACAAACGTCACGACACCCTCTTCATCAAAGGCGATGTCCACAGACTCCGTGATCACCTCGACGACGGTTCCATTGACCTCGATTTGGATTTGAACCGATTCAATGGGCTCTTGCCCTTGATTGGTCACAATGGCGTTGACCCCGACCTGGCCAGCACAGGTGGGATTGACCTGTCCGAAAGAGATGGACGCGTCCAAGGGGTGGAGTTTGGACAGGACGAACTCCAGCGTGTCGTTGTTGGAATACCCGTCGTCCGGGTCCGAAACGATGCCGGCGATGAGGTAGTCCCCGATGGCGGAGAAATCCTGTGGCGCGGTGAATTGAAATTCGGCGTCACTGAACGGCGCGATGGTTTCTGTGATGGTCATGGTATCCACCACCTGACCGTCCACCATCAACGAGAGGCCGAAGTTGCTCATGTCATTCAAACCGGTATTGGCTACCCGCACGGTGACCTGTTCTGCCGCACCCAAGGTGGACGAAGGTTGGGGGTCGATAAATTCCTCCACGGCCAAGTCGTTGTCGGCTTTGATGCCCGCCCAGAACGACACCCACGGTCTGGCCTGCTTGATGGCCAACTGATCTTGGGCCGTGACTTTGTATTCGATGTCCATGCCGAAGCCTTCGATGCCCTCCACACCATAGAGCACGGCAAATTCGTCGTGGATGACCCCGAGGTATTCCCTCATCAGATCGAGGTACACGTTGTCCATGACCAACTGCCCGTCCTCTACCAGATTGGACAACCGCAACACGACATATCCGGCTCCTTGGTTTTCATCCTCATAGAGCAGGATTTCCTCGGGAACGGAGTTGGGTTCAGGGTTGGTGATGAGCGACTCTCCCACCTGCGTGTTGAGGTAGAACGTCCCTTCAGTGTCGTAGATGGGGTCCAAGCTGATGCCCACGCCATTGGACTGTTCTTCTTGGAAATTGGGGTGGCAGAGAACGCCCATGGCCGCCATGAAGTGGTCTACGCGATAGAAGTCGCGCTCCTCGAATGCCCTGAAATTCCACATGCTCGCATACACCTGCCGAATGGACTTGTAGATGTGGCCCTCGTCCTCGTATTGGGTTTTCGAAGTGTACAGACCGGCCCCGCTGAATCCAGGCAGGTCTTCGTTGTTGGTGGACGATCGGCAGCGAACCGCCGTCCCTGGCGGAAAGGAATCGTGCATGTCCTGCAGGTCATCCATCATCCACTGGGGCATCGGTGCGTCCTTGATGTCGTCCCTGAAATCACGGAGACGGTCCTCCCTAAACTCCATGTCATCGATGAATGACGGGTTGTTGATCATGACTTCTGCCTCCTCATAGAAGTCGTTGTACTGCATGAATTCGTCGTAGTAGTAAAACGGGATTCCAAACCCGTCCGGGATGGTGCCCTCCGGGAACCCGAACGACCGCATCGTCGCCACGTTGGAGCATTTGGCGCCAAAAGCGGTCGACATCTCAAACCCGATGTCGTCCAGCGGCATGATTTCGGTGATGCTCAGGTCGCGCACCGGTATCTGCGGCTCGGTGGGCCGGAGCGCCTCGTACCAATCATTGACCTCATCCAGCGTGGCCTCTCGAATCTGAAAGGACGCCTGCTCCACCTTGTAGTAGATGTAACTCCCCAGCAGGCTGCTGATGGAGTCGATCGACAGTGGATCGGCGATGTAGGCGTTGGGCACATTGTCCTGGATGGCCCTCAGGTTGACGTGAGACAGCGGCGTTTGAATCACTGAAGTCATGATGCCCCCCACCCTCGGCAGGGAGTTCGGCAAGGCATCGTACAAGACGATGTCTCGAGATCCCGGGGTCTCCCCCAGCTCCATATGACGGAAGAAGCCATACCCTTCGGCCAGGTGAAGGGGGATGTAATCCACATCCGCAAATACTTCAGACTCCAACACCACCTCGATGCCGGACCCTTCGTAGTCATCGGCGTAATTGTTGAGGTAATTGTTTTCGCTCCCCTCACTGATGAAGTGGGTCATGTTGTTTTGAAGGAAGGGCATGTTGGCCAGCAGCAGGTGGTAGGTGCGCTGGGTGTCTTCAAAACTGTCGGCGTCTCCGAATGAGAAATTGAATGAATACCCTCCAATGGTGCCGTTCGGATTGATCTGGGTGGGGTAGAACACGATTTCCCCAGACGAATCATCGCCCACCACATCCGCACCGATCGCACCCCAAAAACCATAGTGGACGGTGTGGGTGTTGCTGTTGATGAAGTACACCTTGGGCTCCGGCGTATCCCTGTCCATGATGCCGAATTTCACATAGAGCTGATCGTCCAGGAATGGCGCCCAACCGACGTTGTTGACGGTGGCCAAATCCATGAAGGTCTCCGCATCCGGAATGGAAGTCGTTCCGTCCAAAAAATCCACGGGAGGCGCGTAATTCAGCGGCGCATCGGTGGGCATGTTCTGGTACTCTGTGATGTCGTCAACCAGATCCCCGTCCATGTCGCCCGGGTCGGATACGTCATATTCCCAAACCGTATACTGATTCTCAGGATAGGCGGCACCGGGTTCGGAAATCACCATCGTGCCGTCCACGCCCATGGTCATGGATGTCGGCCATTCAAATGTTGGACTGTGCTGCGCTTCCAATATGTAGTACTTGCCAGACTCGGCCTGTATCGAGAGCTGGACTTGCCCGAAAACGTTGACCGAATAGTTGTCGATGGGCACGATGTCTTGCCCGAGGCCAGCAGAACAAAGGGAAACGGAGAGCAGCAGCAGCTGTAAATTCTTGGACATGGCAGGTCGGGTCAAGGTGGACAGGACTAAAGTATGGACGGGCGCAATCAACGCATGGTTGCAACCGCATGGTCCCATCGCGCGGGGCACTTCTACTGCTCGCATTGAAAAGCCGTGTGCAACACATGGAGCCGACCGCCCTCTGGCGAGACGACGACCTGATATACCCGATTGTAAATCGATTCATCGAAGGCACCAATGTCCTCGCCCACCAACAAACCGGCCAGCACCCCCGTGGTATTGCTGTGTCCCACCACCAAGGCGTCTTGTCGATTCTGAAGCAACGCCATCATGACTTTCTCCAATTCCTGTGGATCGTATTCCTGAACCTCCAGGCCCTTGGCGCGCGCCGTGGGCAGGGCCGTCCCCCAAGTCCGGCGATAGTCGGTGCTGTACACCGCTTCCAGCGGTACGTCCTCAAAAAACACACGGAGGCTTTCCGAGCGCTCCAGCCCACATGGCGTCAATTCCGGGTCGCTTGCCTCACGCGTCTTTTCCGCGTGCCGCACCAGGTAAAGGGTAAAGAGATTATGCGGCTCTTGGGCTCCTGCACCGCAGTGTATCCCTGTGAAAAACAACATACACGCCCACACCGAGAGGTGGGCGAAGGTGATTCGTACGGTCATTGTCGTCATCGATGGTTCAACATTCCTCTGGACATCGCCAAGTCTGGGGCACCCGCGGAAATCGCCCCATGAACTTATGGCGATTCTTTGGATTGAAGCCAAAAGCGCAGGTTGCACAGCCGCGAATGCCGAGGTTGTCCAGCGCGGTGCTCGGCCTTTTCCATGAATAGCTTTGGCATGGGATGTGCAATGAGCGTGCGCATTGAAAACGACACATCAGCACCATGCCAAACACCACCTCCCCTTTCAATGCGCTCTTCTGCCTCTTGCTTGGGCTGTTGGGGTCAAGTGCATCTGCCCAAGTCAACCCGCCCGCTGGGGAGACGTTGAGCGACCTCCGGATTGAGTTTCTCCTCAACAGCGTTCAATTGGGTGTTGAGCAAACGAATCAAACCACCCACAGCCTTGGTTTTGACATCTCGATGCTGGTCGAAGGGCCCAAGTCTTCTGGTGGGGGAGTCAGGCTTGGATTCACACCGCAAGAATCCTGGGAAGCGCCGTGGGATTCAGCAGTGGGCGGGGTCATGGAATATGAGCGTCAGCTCCTCGATTTTTCTGTTTTTTTCCGCTACATCCCCTACCAAAAGGGGTTTTTTCAAGGAAATGTCATCCCTTACCTCGAGTTTGAATGCGGGTTGTCCAGCATGTTCTTCATCGAAAGTATCCATCACGACGGCTCAGACGAGGCCGAGTCCCAAACCGAGGAAACCGACTTGGCTTTTATGGCCGGATTGAGTGCTGGCGTTCGGCTGTTGGAATCAGATGAGAGCAACCTCAGCTTGGCGCTGCGCTTTGGATCGCGGATCGGAGGCCCATTGGATCAACCCTCTTTGGACCCCGACCTGGAGGATGGGCCCCCATTGAATGGAGGCCGGCAAATGGTGTCTTTCGGTGTCAGCTATTGGCTGTGACTTTCCGCGGGTGAGGATTACAATGACGTTTCGAAGCCGTGGACAGGCGATACAATGTGGACCGCTGAATCGTTCCGCTGTTCAAGCGTGATCCTCAATCCTGTGGGGATCTCAAATGTTTCCGTCACAGGGATGCTGTCCAAGTGACCGTTGTCGCCGAATCCTTCTGGGCACTCCTCTCGCCCGTATGCGCAATGGGCGCGGCCTTCGGCCAGGTTGATTTCCCAATCCACCTTCTCTTCGCAAAACGACCCCCAATATGAACGGTGTTCGCTCAGAATGAGGTCCTCTCCTTGTTGGCGGTAGGCATCGTCCATGGACCAACGCCAGTTGCTGCCCCCGAAATGCGAGATGTGGAGCATTTGATCTTGGATGCCGAGGCCGGCAAAAGGGTCTCCGAGGACACCGCCTTCTTCGCTGCCCAAAATGGGGGACGGCGACGATTGCCACATCACCCATTGTCCTTGCTGCAACCGAAATACGACCACCAGCCGCTCCCTCTGGCCGTCGATCACGTTCTCCGTTTGCACGGCAGCGGCGTATTCCGGAGCACCGTCTCCCGTCAAATCGCCCATGTCCATGGCTAAAACCTCAATGGATGCTGTGCCCAATTGTACGGCCATGTCCTCCACAAAGGGGCCCGCGGCTTGGCCAAAACCGGCCTTTGCGGCCAGCATAAGGACCAGCCACATCGCACTGCGGCAAAGTGGGCGGAGGGCAACGTGTGTTGGGCAGTGGGGCGTCACGACAACAAGATAGGGGTCGACAAAAACAAACCGACACGTACCGCCCGCACATTACCTTGACCGATGTGACCGCACCTACAGGGTGATGGCACACATTTTCAGCCTGTCAAGACGTGCATTCCACACCCCCATGAAAATCGCCTTCTCCGCTCTTTTTTCTCTTCTTTCCGCCCTGCTTTTTGCGCAGGATACGGGGACCCTGTTGCTGCAGCAGCCCGACATGAACGACACCCACATCGCCTTTATTTATGGCGCCGATGTGTGGATTGTGGAGATTGGCCAGGATCAAGCACAGCGCATCACCAGCACAGCCGCGGTGGAAAGCGACCCTCACCTGTCTATCGATGGCCAGTCCATTGCCTTCACTTCAGACAGAAGCGGAACGCCCAGCGTGTATGTCGTCGGCATCGAAGGGGGCACACCCGAGCGGCTGACCTTTCATCCTGCCGGCGCCATGGCCAGGGGCTGGTCGCCTGATGGCACGCGCGTTTACTATGCTTCGTCGCGCGAGACCGCACCCGTGGGGCACCACAGAATATGGTCCGTAGACAAGGACGGGGGGCCGGAGACCTTGACCTCTGAGCAGTGGGCGACCAATGCCCAATACTCTCCGGATGGCGGGTCCCTGGTGATCGACCGCGTCAGGCGGTGGGACAAGGAGTGGCGGGTCTACCGAGGGGGGCAGAACACCCCGTTGAGCATCCTGAATCTGGAGGACAACAGCGAAGTCCTCTTGCCCAACCAACACACCACCGACATCCATCCGCTGTGGATGGGAGACCACATCTACTTTTTGTCTGACCGCGATTCCACCATGAACGTGTGGCGCTACCACATTCCGACCCAGGAAGTCGCACAGATCACCCGCTTCCGAGGCGCAGACATCAAGCACCTGGCTTCGAACAGCACACATCTGTTGTTCGAACGCAACGGCGCCTTTCACCGGCTGGACCTGGCCACAAATGAGTCCAGCCCTCTGTCCATTCGTGTTTCGGGGGACTTCCCTTGGGCAGAGAAGAAGTGGGAAAATGTGAGCAAGAGCGTTCGGGACGTTTCGCTCTCACCGACGGGCAAGCGGGCCGTCATGGAATCGCGGGGGGAGATTTTCACCGTGCCCCTTCAATATGGCAATGCGCGCAACATCACCAACACCGCTGGTGCAGCGGACAGGAGGCCCGTCTGGTCTCCCAAAGGAGACCGCATCGCCTGGTTTACAGATGAAGGTGGGGACGGGTATGTGCTGCGGGTCACCTCGCAAGATGGATTTTCAGAGGCCAAGGATTACGCCCTTGGGGAATCAACATTGGGTTGGGAGCCCGCCTGGTCTCCCGATGGCAAATTCCTGGCTTTCAATGACGACGACGTGAGGGTCAGGGTCCTCAATTTGGCCACGGAAGAAATCCAGACCATCGACGTGGGCGGAGTCAACCTCGAGCGCGGCGACATGGACTTGCGCTGGTCCCCGGACGCCAAGTGGTTGGCATACTCCAAGACCGCACCGAACAATTTCAAACGGATTTACCTCTGGTCCATGGAATCAAAAAGCGTACAGGCTGTGACCAATGAATTGGCGCACAGCGAGTCGCCCGCCTGGGACCGGGATGGAAAGCACCTTTATTTCATTTCCAGCACGGACCTGGCCCTTGGGTCTGGATGGGCCAACACAAGCTCGATGATGGCCGACCCCGAATACAGCTGCTTTGTCATCAACCTGCGCAAGGAGGACCCTTCTCCTTTCGACCTGAGGAGTGACGAGGAAGAGGAGGAGAGCGCCGAGGAGGAGGACGAAAAGGACAGCAAGAAGGACAAGAAGGACAAGAAGGACAGCGAAGCGGACGGTGAGGCGGACGGCGAGGCTGCCGTGACGGTTGATTTCGATGGCATTGAATCCCGGACCATCGCCATTCCCATGCCCGCCCGCCGATATGGCTTTCTGGTGGCCGGACCTGAAGGCACCTTCTTTGTCGGTGAATACATCGAAAACTCAAGGGGAGCAACGGTCCACAAGTTCTCTCTGGAGGAGCGGGAGGCTTCGACATTCGTTGAAAATGCCAGCCGGTTTTCGGTCTCGGCCAATGGCAAAAAAGCCATCGCACGGGTCGGGTCATCATGGAAAACATTGGACACCGCTCCCGACAAAGGCAAAGGGGAGGCGTTGGATGTCGCGCTGAACATGGAATTGGACCGCACCGCCGAGTGGACGCAAATATTCGACGAGGCCTGGCGGTACCAGCGGGACTACTTCTATGACCCCGACATGCACGGCAGGGATTGGGACCGCGTGTATGCGCGCTACGCCCCCTTGGTTCCTTTCGTGAAGCACCGTTCCTCTTTGAATGACATCTTGGATCAAATGAATGGCGAGTTGTCCGTGGGCCACAGCTTTGTGAGCGGTGGCGACTATCCCGACACGGACGACTATCCGACCGGCCTGCTCGGCGCGAATTTCTCGGTGGACGAAGGCCGCTGGAAAATCGACCGCATTTTCACCCGGGAGACCTGGAACCCGGAGCTTTCGAGCCCGCTCAGCCGGCCCGGCATCAACATCGAAGCCGGCCAGTACATCGTCGGCGTCAACGGCAAGGAATTGACGGCCGATGACAACCTCTTCAAAGCGCTTCAGGGCACCGCAGGGGTGCAAACCACATTGCACATCAACGCTTCCCCCGCTTTCAAGGGTTCATGGACGGAGATCGTCGAGCCGATACGAAGCGAAAACGGGCTGCGGAGAAGGGCGTGGGTTGAAGACAACCGCAGAAGGGTCGACGCATTGTCAGACGGCAAGCTCGCCTATGTGTGGGTGCCCAATACTTCGGGGGCGGGATTCACCTCCTTCAACCGCTATTTGTTTGCCCAACAAGACAAACTGGGTGCTGTCATCGATGAGCGTTTCAACGGTGGCGGCCTGCTGGACGACTACATGGTCGACCTGTTGACCCGTGAGCTTCGGGCGGCGGTCACCAACGAAGTGCCCAACGGAAAAGCCTTCAAACTCCCCGCGGGCATCCATGGCCCGAAAGTCCTCCTCGTCAATGAACTGGCGGGTTCCGGTGGCGACTATTTCCCGTGGGTGTTCCGGCATCAAAACGCAGGAAAGCTCATTGGGCAGACCACGTGGGGCGGCCTGGTCAAATCCTCGGTCCATTATTTGTTTGTGGATGGCGGAAGGATGACCGCTCCCGACAACGCCGTGTTTGACCCCATCGAAAAAGAATGGATCGGCGAAAACATAGGAATCGCTCCAGACATCGAGGTCAGACAAGACGCGAAATCCCTCGCCGCCGGCATAGACCCACAGCTCGAAAAGGCGGTCGAAGTGCTGTTGAATCAAATCGGGGATTCCCAAGGGGATGACATGACCCCCCCTGCGTACTCCAAACCCGGCAAACTCGATCGGCCCTGAACCGGTCCTGGCCAGGTCCTATCTTGAGTGCAGCTTGACATGTTTTTGAAACCATCTCCATCCGCTCTGTTTTGCTCGGCTCTTTTGAGCCTCAGCGCGATGGTGGTCAATGCCCAGACCTCTTCGGCAACCCGGAGCGGATTCTCCTGGATTACTTCCGAGAACGTGTCGGACATGAACATGGGGGCGGGGTACACGGCGTACGCCGCGGCTTGGCCCATTTTTGATCAGTATCCCGGCCCGGGACAATTCCAGATGGGACTGGCCAGCTGCTGGATGTCGACGCAGCAAACCGGCAACGAACCCGATCAGTTCTACACCACCATAGAAGGCGGGCTTGGCTGGTGGCAAGACACCCGTTTCGGCACCCGCATTCCCAAATTCCTCATGGGGGGCGTCTCGCACAACTTCTTTGCTTGGGCCAATGGCCCTGGAGCCGGACGCAGCGATATGCTGGGCAATGGGCAGCGAGACTGGAGCACCCCCGGAGGTAAATACGGAGCGGCCCAATTGTCCAACCGCATGATGTGGGCCCCAGACGGCCTCAACATGGCGCAAGGGTTGAATGGTGAACTTCTCGGGTACGGATACACCCCCTTGCCCCTGATGGACGTCCTCGAAGAGACCAACGGACAAAGCGTACAGACCGGAAACCAGTGTTGGACGCTGTTCTTGAATGCCACCAATTTCAAAGGACCGGCGACCTTCTTCATGCCGACGTTTTGGACGGAGCCCGTGCTGGAGGATGCCACATTGGAAGGGCTGTTTCTGGACACCCGCCCAGCCAATCCCAACGTCGGATTCGGGTGGGAACACGCCCTCTCACCTGCCCTTATCGCAGAAGATGGAGCAGGCACCCCCTACGCCAAGATTGAACGGATGCAGATGCCGGTCAGTGGTGAAAGCCACTCCCTCGCGCTCAACCGCGTCACGGTATACCCCCAGGATACCCTGTGGAACGCCATGGAAGCCTGGTTTGATGGCGGAGCGCCGGTGGCGACCACGGTGATGCAAACAGGATCGTACGGCCGCTCATTCGCAAACAACGGCGGCTCCATCGTCGGAGAGATCGGCGGCGGTGGAATCGAACACGACATCAACCTAGACTACCTGGACAACGTGCAGATGACCAGCGATGCCATGGGGTTCCAACACGACCTGGGCACCACCACGCAGCAGGGCGATTTCTTCGTGTTGCCAGAGTACTTCAGGCTCGGCCCCAATGACCAATGGGACCCCATTGAAGCCAGTGAAGTCCCCGCGTCCACCGGGCTCATCGACACTGAAGTCCCTTCTAGCCCGCGGCCTGAAATCACCTACCTCACCCCGCTTGATCCGGAGTGTGAATTCCAAGACCCCAATGGTCCTTGGAACAGTCCGGGGCCCGTGGCCGGGCCCTTCCAATCCGAGCTCGGCGATGGCTCGACGGTCACTTACCACTGGTACCGGTTTGTCGACCAACCGGCCATCGTACACGCCAACCTCCCTGAGGCGATCCGGGAGGAGATGCAAGCCCGGGCAGAATTGATGCACTCCGCTTGGAGCGCGGCCGACGAATACATGGCACCCCCATCGGTGGGCAACCTCGCCACCCTCGACCCCGGCACCCTTGTGGAACCGCCCGCAGGCTTGGAGATTGGATATGTGCCCATCGTCACGCGACAGGAATCCACACCGGAGAAAGTGCGCGTTTTCATTCTCGCCGGACAGTCCAATATGCAGGGATATGGCAAGATTGCCGAAGGCTCGAACGGCGGCAACCTCGCCCCCAACACCCTCGTCGACGTCATCGAAAACGACACGGAGGGCGACTGGTCCATGCTCGGGACCAACGGCGACTGGACGACCTTGGAAGACGCCTACCTCTACTTCCCCAACGGCGCAGGTGACACCATCCGAGACCACATCTCGGTCGGTCAAGGAGCCTACCCCGACCTCATCGGACCCGAGTTGATGTTTGCCCATCAGTTGGACGCCCACTATGAGGACCCCGTCCTGATCATCAAGACCGCGTGGGGCGGCTTGAGCCTCGCCGAAGATTTTCGCCCCCCCTCTGCCGGCGGCACGACGGGTCCCTATTACACGGCGATGATCGAAACGGTGGAACAGGTGACGCAGAACCTCTCCACTGAATTTCCCGACATCGGCACCACCGACTATGAAATTACCGGTCTGGCTTGGTTCCAGGGATGGAATGACGGTGCTTCCGGTGCTTTTTTGAATGCTTACGAAAGCAACTTGAACCACCTCATCCAAGATGTCCGCGCCGACTTGGCCCTCCCCGACCTGCCCGTGGTCATCTCGAGCTCGGGACACGGCGGTTACGGCGCCAACACAGGCTGGATTCAAGACCTGCAGGAAATTGTGTCGGTGGCACAGGAGAATGTCGGGTGCAACGACGACCTGTACGGAGGCACCCTTGGATTTGTCAATACCAAGCCCTTTTGGATGGAGACGGATGAATC
>DGOE01000184.1 GCA_002389295.1 Flavobacteriales bacterium UBA4474
AACAGGTGGCTGGAGTACTCTGCAAAGCCCTCCTTGATCCACATGTGGTTGTGCACCAACGGCGACAGCATGTTGCCCCACCAATGGTGGCCCAGCTCGTGCCCGTACAGCCCTTCATTCTGGAAGTTCGACTGCTCGAGCATGGACAGAGGATAGGCGATGTTGGTCGGGTGCTCCATGGCGCCGTCCGTGGTGATGACATAGCCCACGCGCTCCCAGGCATGGGGGCCCCACCAGTCTTCGAGGGCATCGATGCAGACCGGCAGGTCGACAAAACGGTTGACCATGGATTGCAGGTTCTGCGGGCGCGCCGTCAGGCGAATCGGGACTTCCCCGTATGCGCCGGTGTGAACCGTATCGAAGTCCTGGTAGTCCGAAACGGCGATGGCGCTGAGGTAAGTCGGGATCGGCTGTGTCATGTCAAAGACCCGGCGGATGGTATCGCCGCCCAGGCTGTCGGTTTGGATGAGGTTGCCCTGGCCGTGGAAGCGTTTGCCCCCCGCACTGGTCATGCCGTAAGTGTAGGCCGCGCGCTCCCGGAATTGGTCAAAACACGGATACCAGGCCTTGCCGTGGTTCGGGGGAATGGTGGTCAGGCCGATGCCCAAGCTGAAGATGTAGTTGCCCGTCAGGTACATCCCACCCCAATAAGGGTCCTTTCCGGGCTGCCCGTGATAAGCCAGCCCCACGACCTGAGGTCCGGCAGGCTGCCAACCACCGTCGGGTGCCCCGATGAAAACCGAGTCCCCCACTTGTTGAAATGACCAGGGTCCGCCGTCAAGGGTCACCGAATCGACCTCCAGCGTGCCTTCGAGGTCAAACCAGAGGTTGTTGGCCCCTGCCTCAAGCGTCTCAAAAGTGATGTGCGCCGCGCCCGTCACTTGCAGCGCCGCCGCCGAAGTCACATCGAGTTCAAGGCCGTAGTGCTGCACATCAAAGCTGTCGCTCCGTGCCAAAGACCCCGTCATGTCGAAGTTGGCGTCTGCCGAAGCACTGCGCCAGGCGGCGGCGGGGCCGGCTGGGAGATGCGCATGGCGGCAACCGTTGTGGGTCAAGTCACGGGGCACCGTGCGCCGCAGAACAGCCCCATCTCCCTGCGAAAAGACGGATCCGGTGGTGGCCAAAAAGAACAGCAGAAAAGCAAGCATTCGGGGCATGGCGTCAAGATAGTTCGCCCAACCTTCACGGCCGGCTGAACCATCAACCACGTGATGACCTTGACCTCAGCAACAGGTTCTGCGCTATCTTAACCAAGATGAACACTGCCACACGCCCGTTTCAGCCCTGGATTGCCATTGCGGCCTTGCTGTTGCTGACCGCTGACGGGCGGGCTCAACAATGGACATCAGGTGTCCCGGACTGCACTGCGAAGGGTCCATTGACTCATCGCCACCCCGTGATGCCCTCAATGGGCGCGCTCGATGCGCAAGCATGGGATGCCTTCATGGCCATAGTTCCAGCACATGGGGGGAATGACGAAAATGGGCAGCCCCTGTGGACACATCAAGTGCGCCGAAAAAACGCACAGGACACCAGCCAATTTTTTAGCGGCTGGGTGCGGCTGATTCACCTGGAGTCGAATCACCGTTACCGATACCAGCGTTATGTCTCTGGATGGTTGGCAGAGCAGGTGGGATTCTACGCCAACGGCATGGCCGACCATCACATCTTCAAGGATAACCTTGGCCGCAACGCAGGAAGCCGGCGCATGTGGTTTGAAAATGGCACCTTGGCGCTGGACGAATTTTACGACCACAACGGCGCCTTGGACGGGAGGCAATTGAGTTGGACTCCAGATGGAAAACTGGATGGAGAGGCCATTTACAGCCATGGCACGGAAGTGCTGGTTCTGCGCAAACCCACCTCAAAAAAGGCGCTGAAAGGAGGGTGCTAAACCGCCCCTAGAGCCCCGTGGAGACTGCCGTCTGAACGACCATCTCATCCAAGAACAACCAGCTTTTCAAGCCCGCTGCCGCATGCCAATCAGGGCAAGCACCAGCATTGGAAACGGTCATGCGCACATACCGCACCGGACCTGCCCCTGGCCGCACCTGAGCATCAAGGGACATGCGTTGCTGGCGGTCATCGCGGGTCAACACATCGCCGGGCGCAATCCTGGCCAATGTGATCCACTCCGCTCCGTCCTTCGAACCCTGCCACAACACCGAAGCCGGCAAGAAAATCCAGGCGTCCTGATACAGATAGACCCCCGTGGCCACCTCATCTATGGTCTGCAACTGGCCCAAGTCCACCGTCGCCACCATGTCCTCCCCTTGCTTGGCCTGCCATGCGCCGTCCCTAAAATCCCCTGAACCCAGCTTGCCATCGACCAGTGCACCGTCTCCTCCTCCCGTGTAGTACGGACTGGGCACATAGGACAGTGTGAGCGGCTGAAAGGCCGCATCGTGTCCGTTCAATGGAAACACAATCTGCTGCCCCGTCCACTGGCCCCGGCGTCCGACTTCCATCGCCACTGTGCCCTCTCCCTTGGCCAGAAACGGCGCACCCGACCGCACCGAATCCGATGATTGGCCCAGCCACCGGCCCCGGCCTTCCACCCCCCTGCCCAAAGCCACGACTTCCGCCTGGATTCCGGGAACTTCAGCCGGCTGGGTGCGCAAACTGAAAGGCGGTGACTCCAACCCGTATTGCACGCCAAGGGCGTCCATGCGCCGGTAATGCCGATCCAGCCTGGCCAAGAAATCCGCATATGCACCCTCCTGAGCTGTGCGGCCAGTACCGCTCCAATACACTTCTGCCAATGCCGTCAGGCGCGGATACACCTTGGACTCGACCAGGTCCTGGGGGGCATGTTCGGTCCACATGTTGCCCTCTCCACCCAAGATGCGGCCGGGCCCATGTGCGAGGGAGTCCGGCATGGGATCAAAGCTGTAAGCTTCCTCCAAGTCGGTGCTTCGAAGCGGGTAATCCAGATAACAATGGCTCGTAGGCGATACCACCACATCCGCTCCGAGGTGCACGGCCTCGGCCGCTCCTTCCATGCCCCTCCAGCTCTGCACAGCGGCTCCTTCAGGCAATCCCCCTTCCAATATCTCGTCCCATCCAATGATGGTCTTGCCTTTGGTCTCGAGGTAGCGTCCCATGCGGCCTATAAACCAACGCTGCAACTCCTCCTCATCCGCCAGGCCTTCCTCCTGGATCCGCTGCTGGCATTTGGCGCATTCTGACCAACGGATCTTGGGCGCCTCGTCTCCGCCAATGTGGATGCGCGGTCCAGGAAACAGCGACACCACTTCATCCATGACCTCTTCGAGAAAGACAAAGGTTTCCTCGCTGCCCGCGCAGTAGATATCCTTGAAAACGCCCCACCGGGCAGGCACGTCCAAAGGCAATTCCGTGCAACCGAGTTCCGGATAAGCTGCGATGGCCGCTGAGCTGTGTCCGGGCATTTCGATTTCGGGAATGACCTCGATGTGCCGCGCGGCCGCATACGCCACAACCCGCTGCACATCTTCACGGGTGTAGAACCCACCGTGGCTGCTGCCATCGGCCTCCACCCGCCAAGCCCCCACCTCCGTCAGGCGCGGACGGCTGGGAACGGCCAATCGCCAGCCCTGGTCCTCCGTCAAGTGCCAATGGAGCACGTTCATGCCGTGCAGGGCCAACAGGTCAATCTGTTTGAGTACGAATTCGACGTCTTGAAAATGGCGGCATCCATCCAACAACAAACCGCGGTGCTCGAAAGCCGGAGCATCCTGAATGCGCACGCCTGAAAGCGTGAATCCTTCGGCACAACCCGTCTCACATTCGACCGGCATCATTTTTCGCAGTGTAGACCAACCGCGAAAGAGCCCTGCAGCCGAAGACGCCACAACCTTCATTCCTTCTGGTCCCACCTCCAAGATGTACGCCTCCTTAC
>DGOE01000166.1 GCA_002389295.1 Flavobacteriales bacterium UBA4474
GTTTTTTCGGCAACCCTGTCTATGCCCACCCCGTCAGACCCACTGCAGGACTTACTGTTTGGAAGGGCACTTGTGATCGCCGTGGGTGCAATAAACACAACAATCGTCCCCCTCAGGCCGCAGGGTGACTCCGCACTGTTTGCAATCGTAGGCGATCACGCAGTAATCGGTGGGCAGCGTCTCTGTTTCCTGATGACCACACAGGGGGCATGTGATTTGGGATGTCGTGCTGGTCACGCGCTGCTGCATCCCGCAGGAAACAAAACCCAGCACGGACAGACCCACCAAGAAAGCACCCATGTTTTTCATCACAACGCCGATTCACTGTCCCCAAGAGACACAGCCCATTCTTCGCACAAGAAACCCCACGGTACGGGGGAAGCCCATGCGCGAATTCCAGGCCAACGGCTGTAAACGTATGGAAAGTCCGCGGCGTTTTCGGTCGTTCTTTGGCTTGCTGCCCTGCCTTTCACTCTAAATTTCCGCGCCCACCCCACCGCCTGCAATGAACAACCCGGACATCCAGACTTGTTTGAGCCAATACTGGGGTTACCCTGGACTGCGGGAGGCCCAAAAGCCCGTGATCGCAGAGGTCATGGAAGGAAAGAGCGCCTTTGTGATCATGCCCACTGGAGGCGGTAAATCCATGTGCTACCAGCTCCCAGCCATGCTGAAGGCGGGGTTGACCCTGGTCATTTCGCCCCTGATCGCCTTGATGAAGGACCAGGTGGACGACCTGCGCTTGAAAGGCATCGAAGCCGCATACCTCAACTCCAGCCAACACCCCGACGAATACAACCGGATATTCAACTCCATCGGCAGTGGCACGCTGAAGTTGCTCTACATCGCCCCCGAGCGGCTGATGAGCATGCAAGGCGGGCTGCTGGAGCAGCTCAAGTCTGTCAAAATTGACATGGTCGCGGTGGATGAAGCCCACTGCATCAGCTCTTGGGGCCACGATTTTCGGCCGGCTTACACCAAGCTCAAAGACTTGGGCACCCATTTTCCGGACGTGCCCGTATTGGCCCTCACCGCCACGGCCGATCAGGCCACCAAGCGCGACATCATCAAGCAGCTCGGGCTCGAAAACGCCGCCCTGTTCGAGAACAGTTTTGACCGGCCCGAAATCCACTATGCGGCCAAACCGCGGACCGATGAAAAGGCGCAGCTCTTGGCGTTCGTCGCCAAGCACCCTTCGGAATCCGGCATTGTCTATTGCCTCTCGCGCAAGCGCACTCAAGAAATAGCAGAGGTCCTGCAAAGCGCCGGATACCGGGCGACATGCTACCACGCGGGACTCTCCAGCCAAGAACGCATGGAGCGCCAAGACCAGTTCATCCGCGACGAAGTGGACATCATCGCAGCGACCATCGCTTTTGGCATGGGCATCGACAAGAACAACGTGCGCTATGTGGTGCACATGAACCTGCCCAAAAACATCGAGGGGTACTACCAAGAGACAGGCAGGGCGGGACGCGATGGGCTGGACAGCCAGGCCCTGCTCCTCCATGGCGGATCCGATTTCCACACCCTGTCCACCCATTGCCAAGTGGACGGAAACCTGGACCAGAGCAATGTGATGCTCGGCAAGCTGCGGCGCATGCAAGACTTTGCCGATTCTCGGGTCTGCCGGCGCAAAATCTTGCTTCAATATTTCGGTGAGGAGCTTGCTGAGGACTGCGGCAAATGCGACAACTGCGAGACCACTTTTGAACAGCACGAAGGCACCGAAGACGCCCAAAAACTGCTCTCTACGGTGGCCCGCCTCGAGTGGTCTTTTGGACTGGGCCACTACATCGACATACTCCGGGGGTCACAATCGCAAAAAATCACCGCGGCCCACCGCGCACTGTCCACCTACGGCATCGGAGCGGACAAGAGCAAGAAGCACTGGATGAGCATAGGAAAAGAATTGATCCAACAAGGCTTCCTCACCCAAACCGTCGGCAAATACCCTGTGGTCGAACTCAACGCCCGCTCCTGGGCGGTGCTACACGGAAAGGAGCCCGTCATGTTGACCAAGTTCGAAGAAACCAAAACGGTCAAGCCTCCGCGCGCGGCAGCTTTTGAAGCCGGCTCCGAAAACCAAACGCTCTTTCACAAATTGCGTCAGGTCCGGTATGACTTGGCCAAAGCGTCCAACGTCCCCTCCTACCTCATCCTCTCCGACCGCTCGTTGCAGGAGCTCTGTGTCACCAAACCCCAAAACCTCACAGAACTGGCGTCTGTTCACGGTTTTGGCAAGGTCAAAGTCGCGCGGTTCGGCCAACAGTTTTTGGACGCCTTGCAACAAGCGGAGGCCTGATCGCTTACCCCTGCATGTGGGACCCGTCGCAATACGGCGGATTTTTGGTCTGCTTACAGGTGCACATGGCACCCTTGCCGGTCTTTTCGGCCTCGAACACCTTGGGCACGAATGAAGTCCCTTTGTGGGCACCGTTGCACCAGGGTTGGTTGTCGGACCGGCCGCAAGCGCACCACGCGTAGGTGGCGCCCTCGAGGAGGTCTTGCATGATGGGGGCCTTTCCGGCCGATTCGGGCTTGTCCATGATCAGCGTGTTGCGATGACGACGTTCAAGGTAATCTCATCCAGAATAGCGTTGTCTCCAAGGTTGTCGAAAAACGAACCGGAACCGTAACGAACGTCATATTGGGCACGGTCAATGACCAATTCAGCCTCGTAGGTCTTGCCCTTTTGCACCACCTCAAACTCAACGGGATTGGCATTGCCCTTGATGGTCGCCACAGCGGAAACCGTCGCCTTGCCGCCCTTGAAGGCCGTGGCCGAACGGATTTCGAGTTGCGCCCAAGGGAACTGCTCAACGTCAAAGAAATCGGCCGACTTGAGGTGTCCCATCAGCTGGTCGCCAACCCCTTGTGGAAGGTCGGCATTGGTCATGCTGGCCATGTCGATGGCAAAAGTGCCGCCCGTGATGCGGCCGTCCTGGACCTCGAGCGTGCCGGAAGAAAACGCAATGGCCCCATTGTGCAGCTTGCCGGTAATGTTGCCGCCCTCCCAGGCAATGGACGACTGGGCCATGTCGATGGTGGCGTTCTGACCCAATGCGGTCGCGCCCACAAACAGCAGGGCCGTCAAGAAAGAAGAGATGTATTTCATGGATTGGAATGTTGAAGTGCAAACTTCCCCCACTCCTTTCCGCTGTGCATTCAACTCGATGAACTTCCGCGCGTCCCTTCCACCCTGCGCCGACGGATCATGCTCAGCGCCTGCGGCGTGATGCCCAAATAAGATGCGATCAGCTTCTGGGATACGCGGTGGCTCAGCTCGGGATAGGTGGCGAGGAAGAACTCATAGCGCTCGAGGGCGCTCGAGCTCATCATCATCAGGACCCTGCGCTGCAGGACGCCCGCTCGTCGGTGCATGCGTTTCAACTCGGCCAGGGGGTCGAAATCGGGGTGGTCAATATGTTCGGCAATCGGCAACACGTCGACCACACTGGGCTCCATCGCCTCGATGACCAGACTGGTGGATTGGGTGAACCCCGTGGCCTCCAGGTCGGCCAACGTCCAGCCTTCCGGGGCAAACATGTAGGTGTGTTCCTTGCCGGTTTCGTCTACGAAATAGGCGCGCAGCAAGCCGGAAACGACATGAAACAAGTGCGTCGGGCGGGCGCCCGCCACCTGCAGCTGTTCTCCTTTTTGGACCTCCATCCGCTTCACCCGCCGAAGGTAGAGAGGACGGTGTCCCTGATCACCTTTCCTACCCGCAATCAGGGCATCCGCCCGAGAAATCGTAATTTGACTGTGCATCAGCGCCATTGCGGGGCCGCTGCCCCACCTTCGACCAAACCCCAGATGCTTCAAAGCACGGATTTCCTGAAGCCCTTGATCGGCCTTCTCTACATCGCCCTCTGTCCGATGGGCGCTGAGGCGCAATGGCTCGATTGGGACATCCAAACCGACACCCGCCTGACCCTGTCGAGCGTGGCCAACGCCGACGACGAGGAGAAGGACCTCTGGCCCGCCGACCTCAACCAGGACGGCTGGACCGACGTCGTGGTGGTGCGCAAGGAGCCCTTCTCAGCCGCTTCGGAGCCGCCCAAGGCCGACCTGCTGCTCATCAACCAGGAGGGCGTCTTGGTGGACATGACCGCGGAGCTCGCGCCGGAATTCATCTCCAATCCGAGCTTCGCCCGCGACGTCTACGTCGTGGACGTGGACGGCGACACCTGGGAGGACGTCATCATCGTGAACACCTTCAGCCAGCAGCCCATGCTCTACATGAACCTGGGCAATGATGTGGAGGGCGATTGGCTGGGCCTGGCGGACGAATCGGCCACGCGCCTGCCGACCCTCTCCAGCAACGACCCGCTGATCTGCGCGGTCTGGGCCGACGACCTCACCGGCAACGGCGCCCCCGACCTCTACTTTGTGAACTACCGCTTCAACAGCACCGGCGGGACGGCGCAGGACTTCCTGCTCATCAACGATGGCACCGGGCACTTTACCGATGAGGGCGATGCGCGGGCGGGCAACCTGCTCAACAGCGCGTTTGGAACGGCCGGGCAAATCCACGACATGGACGGCGACGGCGACCTGGACATCATCAAGAACACCACCCTCTACAATGTGGCGCCCTGGAATTCCCGCGGCGTCATCGTCCTGTTCAACGACGGCACGGGCAACTTCTCGAACTGGCAGAACCTGGTGCCGAGCGCCTCACCGTACATGTTTGAGGTGGTGGACTTCAATGACGACGGCCTGCTGGACCTCTACGTGGTGGACGACGGCAGCGACAAGGTGCTGACCGCCACCTCTCACACCGCCGACGTGAGCCTCGGGTTCAATACGGTCAACCTCGGATTCGGCTCCACCAATGGTTTCGGGGGCAATGTGCACGCCGCCGACCTGGACCTGGACGGGGATCCGGACGTGGTCGTATCCGACGTGGACGTGGACATCCCGCCGTGCAACAGCAGCCGGAGGATGACCATCTATGAAAACAACGGGGGCACCCTGAACGACCCTTACGGCACCACGGCCTTTGACTGGGTCGCCAACAGCTACGACGTGGCGCTCCTGGACATCAACAACGACGGCCTCATCGACATCCTGAGCGGAAAATGCGCCGGGTACGAGGTCATCATGTCCAACAACTGCGAACTCGTGGGCGGGTCGGCGGACTTTGACCTGGACGGCATTCCGGATGCCTGCGACGTGTGCCCGACCAACCCCGACCCGAACTGTGAGGAAGAGGTCGATTACCCCGTCATCGGCACCGACCACAGCATGGCCCGCCAATGGAACGAGATGCTGCTCGAGAGCATCCGGGGCGACTACGCCCGCCCCACGGTCCACGCCCGCAACCTCTGGCACAGCGCCCTGCTGATGTGGGATGCCTGGTCCGCCATGGACCCGGGGGCCTGCACCGCCTTCCTGGGTCAGGACCACGGCGGATTCACCGCCGCCTTTGATGGGTTTACCCCTTCGAACGACATCGCCACTGCCCGGGATGAGGCCATCGCATTCGGGATGTACCGGCTGCTCCAGCACCGCTTCATCGGCGCCCCGCAGGCCGCCAACCTGATGACCGGATACGACGTTCACATGGCCACCCTGGGCTACGATACGGGCTTTACCAGCAGCGACTACAGCGGTGGCGACGGCCGCGCCCTCGGCAACTACCTCGCCGAGCAGCTCATCGCCTACGGCATGCAGGATGGCGCCAACGAACAGAACGACTACGCCAACACTGCCTACGCACCGGTCAACCCGCCCCTCATCGTGGACCTGCCCGGCAACGAAACGGTGGTCGACCTGAACCGCTGGCAGCCCCTGACGCTCGACCTGTTCATAGACCAGAGCGGCAACGAGATCCCCGGCGACACGCCGCCTTTCCTCTCGCCGGAATGGGGCCAGGTGACCCCGTGGGCGCTGAGCGAGCAGGACCGTGTCACCTACACCCGGGATGGCTTCGACTACCACGTCTACCACGACCCCGGGCCGCCGGCGGTACACGCCATGGACGGATCCGGGACCACCGACCTGTTTGTGGAAGGCCACAGCATGGTCGCCCGCTGGTCCGGCCTGCTCGATCCCACCGACGGCGTGGATTGGGACATCAGCCCCGCCTCCATCGGCAACCGCTCCGAC
>DGOE01000078.1 GCA_002389295.1 Flavobacteriales bacterium UBA4474
AATAGGATTCGAACCTATTCAGTCGAAGACAACAGATTTACAGTCTGCCCCGGCTCTCCAACTCCGGCGTACCCCCAAGAGATTACATTGGTCGGTGTAGTGAGCCGGTGGAGGGATTCGAACCCCCGACCCGCTGATTACAAATCAGCTGCTCTGGCCAACTGAGCTACACCGGCCTCTTTCAAAGAACAAGGGCAAAAAAAAGCCCTCCCCGATTTCGGGAGGGCAAATGTAGTTCAGAAAACCGTGGCCGCAATGGGGTAAGCGGTACTGATTTTTTTCAATTCGCAATCGGTGTCAAGCCGCGCGGTTGCGGGCTTTTTCGAGCTGCCGCTTGAGCGCGTCTGCCACCTCAGAAGTGGCCTCTTCAAACGATGTTGCCTTGCGGCTGCTGAACAAATCCGAACCAGGCACATTCAACTTGACCTCTACACACTTGTTTTCTCGGTCCTGGTCTTTGTCCAAACGGAGGAAAACGTCAGCTGCAATGATGCCGGGGTGAAAAAGGGTCAGCTTGTTGAGCTTATCCTCGATAAAGCTGATTAAGGAGGAATCCGACTTGAAGTGAATAGACTGGACTTGGATTTGCATGGATGACACTTGAGTGTGAGAGATCAAAAGATGCCTCGCGTATCAAGTGGTGATCCTCTGTGCACGTCTTTCATCCGGCTCGTCGTGACGTGGGTGTAATGCTGGGTCGCGTTTAAGCTGCTGTGCCCAAGCAGTTCCTTCACTGCGTTGATGTCTGCGCCGCGGTTCAAGAGATGCGTTGCAAACGAATGCCGGATAACGTGCGGACTACACTTGCTAAGCGAGCTCGCTTCGGTAATGTAGTGATTTACTCTCCGGTAAACAAACGCAGGGTACAACTCCTTGCCGCTGTCTGTGACCAGCAAATTCTCGCTCTCACCGGGTCGGGAATGCATGTATTTCTCCGCCAAGTCAATGGTCTCCTCGGAAATGGGGATATACCGCTCCTTGCCTCCTTTGCCCACAACCTTGATGTTCCTTCTGCTCACGTTGACATCTGCATGACGCAGCGTGATGAGCTCTTCTTGGCGAACGCCTGTCTCATACAGCATGGTGAGCATCAAGCGGTCTCTCAAACCGGACCAGCTGTCCGGAAAGACCGAGCCGTCCAACAATGACAACATGCTGCGCTCAGGCACCACTTCTCTCACCCGCTTTTCCAGCTTGGGCAAGGACACCCCATTGCTGGGGTCCCGATCCGTATAAGCCATACGGCGCGCAAAGCGATTGAATGTCCTAAAAGCACTGACTTTGCGGTGGATGGTGCGCGGACTGCGCCCTTCCTTCATCATGTGAACTATCCAGGAACGCACCCAATCACCTTCTATCTCGACTAAAGAGTCGTGCTCGTACTGGTCTGCGAGAAAACGCTGGAATTGATTCAAGTCCGAACGATAACAGCGCAAAGTGTGCACGCTGCCCCTTTTCTCCTTCTCGAGAAAGTGCAGAAATGCCTGCAACGGGGACTGATTTCCAGATAAAGTTGACATTTTGGTTTGGTCAAGGCGAATATTACCCTACCAAACCGGTACTGCAAATTATCAGCCCATCAATGCCTTCTTGTTTTTGTAAACGGCCTTCTTCATCGTTTCACGACGAACCGTTTTCGGCTTCACATATTCCTTGCGAGCGCGCAACATGCGCCCTGTTTTTGTGCGATCAAACTTCTTCTTAAAGCGCTTGAGCGCTCGTTCGATGTTTTCTCCCTCCTTGACCGGAATGATGAGCATGTTTCGTAATTGGGTCGGCGAAGATAGCCGAAATTCATGAAACCACCGCCAAAAAGGCACAGAACACCATCACGTCACCCCTTTTTCAATCAACCCCCTGGAGATGACCAGCTTTTGTATTTCAGATGTGCCTTCTCCGATGGTACACAACTTCGCATCCCTGTAGAATTTCTCTACTGGAAAATCCTTGGTGTAACCGTACCCACCAAACACCTGCACAGCATCGGTGGCAATCCTCACGCACTCCTCAGAGGCCATGTACTTTGCCATGGCGCCGAACCGGGTGACATCTCCTCCGTTGGCCTTGGCATAGCAGGCTTTCGCGATCAGACCCCGAGACGCTTCAAGACCGACAGCCATGTCGGCCAACTTGAATCCAATCCCCTGAAAATGGGCAATGGGGCGGCCGAATTGCTCCCGCTCGAGGGCATATTTTCTGGCGGCATCAAATGCACCGCGCCCAATGCCCAGGGCGAGGGCCGCAATCGAAATCCGTCCACCGTCCAAGATTTTCATGGCTTGGATGAACCCCTCTCCCACTTCGCCCAAAACGTTGGCTTGAGGAATGCGGCAGTCTTCAAAAATCAGCTCTGCCGTCTCGCTCGACCGCATCCCCAGTTTGTTTTCCTTTTTTCCCCCTCTGAAACCAGGGGTGCCCCGCTCCACAACAAATGCTGTGATGCCATGACTGTCGAGCAATTCTCCCGTCCGGGCCAACACCACTGATACCTCTGAGCTCAAGCCATGGGTGATCCAATTCTTGGTCCCATTCAACACCCACTCGTCGCCATCCAATGCGGCCGTGCAGCGCATGCGCATGGCATCGGATCCCGTCCCTGCCTCGGTCAGTCCCCATGCGCCGATGTGCTCGCCACTGGCCAACTTGGGCAGGTATTGCTTCTTTTGGTCTTCACTCCCAAAAGTCAGTATGTGGTTGGTGCACAAGCTGTTGTGTGCCGCCATGCTCAGCCCGATTGACCCGCAGACAGCTGCGAGCTCCTCTATGGCCGCGGCGTATTCTTCATAGCCGAGACCCGTCCCGCCATAGGTGTCGGGAACCAGCATGCCCATCAGGCCGAGTTCGCCCATTTTCCGGAAGAGGTCCCTGGGGAAATGCTGCCGCTCGTCCCAATCCAGAATGTGGGGCACCATCTCTTGTGCTGCAAAATCGCGCACCATCTCCCTGATGGCCGTTATCGTTTCATTCTCCTCGAAGTTCATTGCGTCGGGGTTTGTGCAAAGGTCGCCAATCCCAGCGCTCAATCTTCAGGACAGTGCTTGAGATAATGTGAGAGCACCACTTTCTGCATGGAATCCAGCACAGGATGGTTCAATACCTCTTGCAGTTGGCCTTTGTGGTGGCGTGCCGCACGCTCCAAGACACGCGCCTCCTTCATTCCAACCGTGGGCAGGTCACGCCATTGGTCCACGGTCAAGGCACCGGGACAGCGGCGGTGGACATGTGCAGTGTCGCACCGCAGCAATGGAGAGATGGCCAAGGCGAGGCTGTCCCATCCGCCCAAAGCATCGGACAACAGATGGAGATCGGCAATGCCTCCCCAGCGCCTTCGGGCATCTAAAATGTGCCCTGCCACCCAGGGGCCAATGCCTTTCACGGCAACCAGCGTGAGGCTATCGGCTGAATTGATCTCAACCCTCTCCAACTCCGATCCCTCGGCGCTCACCAGCCCCGACACTTCAGGCCCCGTTTGGAGGTGCGCTTTGCGCTGCCCGCGATCTGGATGGTCCCTGTTTGGCCTTTCAGTAGGGAAGCGCAGGGCACTTCCAAAATGGCCCAACCACCCTTCCGGCAGGACCTTCATCCGCTCCAAGTCCATGCGGTCTTTCATGCCGCCCAGGGCCCGCGCATAGCGGACTGCGCCCCGGGCCTGCAATGGAGACAGGCCCAAATTCACCCACTTCGCTGAATCCAGTTTGGCCACAGCGATCACCCCCGGAACAGGGATGCTGCTGAAGCGCTGCGGTCTTTTGGCACCATTGACGCCCTCGGCCGTGGAAACCTGTGGGGCCCTGGCGTCCATTGCCGGCAGTTCCTCAAGGACACAGAGGAGTTCCGATACCGGCAGCGGGCTGGGTGCCGCTTGGCTTCTGGAGCGCCATGCCTCCACAGCAAGACAGGCGAAAACCGCCACCCCGAGCCACAAGGTCCCCAGGCGCTCACTGCGCAAAAAATGCATGTGGGGCTGTCGCCGGCTCAGTCGAAGCGCTTGATCTCCCCGGACTTGACCCGACGGAGGTAATCCGAAAGGTCCGTTTTGACCTCACCTGCGAGGAAGTACAGTCCAAGAACATTGGGAAAACACATCGCAAAGATCATGGCGTCTCCAAAATCGAAAACGCTGCTGGCGCTGATGGCGCTGCCGACCACCACGAAGACGCAGAAGACGGCCTTATAGCTGAGGTCTGCCGCCTTGGTTTCCCCAAATAAGTACGTCCAAGCCTTGAGTCCGTAATAGCTCCAGGATATCATGGTCGAGAGGGCAAACAGAATGACCGCCAGCGACAACACCGCCGGGAACCAGGAAATGCTCTGCTCAAAGGCGCTAGAGGTCAACCCGATGGCATCCAGTGACCCACCCTGGGCATTGTTGAAGACCGTCAACGCATCATACTGTCCGTAATCGGTGATGACAATGACGAGTGCTGTCATGGTGCAGATGACCACCGTGTCGATGAAAGGCTCCAACAAGGCCACAATGCCCTCGCTTACCGGCTCATTGGTCTTGGCCGCACTGTGGGCGATGGAAGCCGATCCAATGCCCGCTTCATTGGAGAATGCGGCGCGGCGTATGCCTTGGATCAGCACCCCGACCAGGCCACCGTACATGGCTTCGGTATCAAAGGCACCAGCTATGATGCGGCTGAATGCGGTCGGGACTGCGCCGATATTGGTGAGGATCACCCACAGCGCGCCGAGGATGTAGATGCCGACCATGAAGGGCACAATCTTATCCGTCACCTTGGCAATCGACTTGATGCCGCCGAGAATGACCACACCGACGATGACCGCCATGACCACGCCGAAAATCCAACCTTGGCCATAGAACACGCTCGCTTCGCCTCCTGTGACGGAGATGAGCTGCTGGGTGGCCTGGTTGATTTGGACCATGTTGCCACCTCCAAAAGACCCGCCGATGCAGGCCACAGCAAAGAGGGCGGCGAGCACTTTGCCCAACCCCCCCATGTTTTTCTTGGCCAGTCCATCCCTCAGATAGTACATGGGGCCTCCCGAGACTGAGCCGTCTTCATTTTGGCGGCGGTACTTCAGGCCAAGGGTGCACTCGATGAACTTGCTGCTCATGCCAAACAGGCCCGCGATGATCATCCAGAACGTGGCGCCCGGTCCACCGAGCGAAACGGCCACCGCCACACCGGCGATGTTGCCCACGCCCACTGTGCCGCTCAGCGCTGCGGTGAGCGCCTGAAAATGCGAAACCTCACCTTGGTGGTTGGGGTCATCGTATTTGCCCCGCACCACATCGAGGGCATGGCCGAATGCGCGGATGTTGACAAACTTGAAGTAGACCGTAAAGAAGAGGGCGCCAAAAAAGAGCCAGATCAAGACGAAGGGCACAGTGAACCCCGCAATGTCCACCGTCCAGAATATGACGGAGGTAATCGCGTCGGTAATTGGCCCCATGACCTCGTTGATGGCATCATCCACTGAAGCAGCTGAGGCGGTGAAAGGGAATAAAAAGGGGGCACACAGCGCAAGGCTGGCGGCAATCAGGCGTTTCATGAATCTCGTGGTTCGCTGGGGCGCAATATAGGCCCCACCATACAGCCTTGACGGCGGTATCACTCCGGAGTTTGCAGACCGAACAAACGGTTGAGCAAACGCAATTGCTGGTCGCTGCCGAGCACAAACAATTTGCAGGCGGTATTCAACGGCGTCTCGGGACCGGGATTGATGATGAATTCCCCTTCGGAGGTTTTGACCCCGATGACATTGACGCCGAGCCGGTTCCGGGCGTCAATCTCTCCCAAGGTGGGGAGCCTGAACTCGGCCGGCAGGTCCTTGACGTCGACCTCCTCGAGGTTGATGGCGTCTTTTCCTTGGATGCGGATGTGGTCAATGAAGTCCATGACATCCGGATTGGCCACGAGGGAGGCCATGTGCGCACCGCCCACGGTATCGGGCATGATCACATTGTCCGCTCCCGCCCGGCGGAGCTTGGCTTGGGAGCCCGCCTGAGAAGCCCTGCTGATGATGACAGCGTCGGGATTGTGCTCCCGCACAGAAAGCACGGTGTAGAGGTTGTCTGCATCGCTTGGGAGCGTGCAAATGACCGCACGGGCGTGGTCAACTCCAGCGGCAATCAAACGGTCGTCCCGGGTGGCATCTCCAGCGATGACGAGCGGCGTCAAGTCTTCGCGCAAGTGCCCTACCAATTCTTCGTCCTTTTCCACGATGACGGCGGTGTAGCCTTTCGCAGAAAGGTCTGCGAATGCCTTCTCGCCGACACGGCCGTAGCCGCAGACGATGACATGGTCCCTGAGGTTTTCGATGGTGCGTTCCAATTTCCTGGCTTTGAAGAGGTCCCGATACTCCCCCGCCACGAAGTACGTGGTGATGGCGGAAATCGTGTAGGCGAATGTACCGATGGAGAAAATGATGAGCAGCGAGGTGAACACCATGCCGTTCGGACTCAATTCGTGCACCTCACGGAACCCCACGGTGCTCACCGTGATCATGGTCATGTAGAAGGCCTCGATGAAGGTGTAGCCTTCCAGCACCATGAATCCCACGCTTCCCACAACAATCACGGCGGCCACGATGGCCAGCGAGAAGGCGATTCTGGAAAAAGTCTTGAAGCGGTAGTACACGTTTTGAAGTTAGCGGTCAGAAGCCAATACAACGGCCATCGCTTGTTGAATCGCGAGGGCTTCTCTTCTGGCGGCTGCGGCAAAATCCGTTTCTGCGGAAGCATAGAGCAAGCTCCGGCCCACATTGACCAAGAGTCCTCCAGCGAGGTCCTCGGCCCAACCCGCATCGCAAACGGACGCCAAAGTCCCGCCTTGTGCTCCGACTCCTGGGACCAGAAGAAAGCGATCAGGGGCCGCTGCCCGGCATTCAGCGAGCCAGTCTGGCCGCGTGGCACCCACGACATACATGAGGCGCTCTGCCCCTTCGTAGGTCCTGCTCACCTCGAACACCCTGCGCCAAAGGGGCTGCCCGCCTTCCGCACCGTGAAATTCAAAATCCGCTGCCCCGGGATTGGACGTGGCGGCCAACAATATGGTCCACTTGTCTTCAAATGCCAGGAAAGGCTCCACGCTGTCGCGCCCCATGTAGGGCGCCACCGTCACGGCATCCGCACCCCATTGTTCGAAGGCGGCGCGGGCATAGCGCGTGGCGGTATTGCCGATGTCGCCGCGCTTGGCATCCGCTATGCGCAGGCAATCGCTCGGAATGGCGGCAAGGGTGTCGCTCAGGACATCCCACCCGTCGGGTCCGAGGGCCTCATAGAACGCCACGTTGGGCTTGTATGCGACGGCCAGGTCCGCGGTAGCGTCTATGATCGCCTTGTTAAAGGCGAGGACTGCGTCGGGACCTGTTCCAAGGTGGGGCGGCATCCTGTCGGGATCCGGATCCAAGCCCACGCAGAGAAATGAAGCCTTGTCCCTGATGGTGGCTATGAGCTGCCTCTCATTCATTGCCGGCGAAGATATCGCGGATGGCCATGGCGTTCATTTGTCTGGCGCCAACCCCGCCTGCTTGAGCCGCTCCATGCGCTCTACCGTGCGCAAGGCCAGTACGATTTCGTCCAAATCGCCTGTCAATACGCGATCCAGCGCATGCAGGGACAGACCAATGCGGTGGTCCGTCACCCGGCCTTGTGGGAAATTGTACGTCCGGATTTTGCCCGAACGGTCTCCGGTTCCCACCTGCGACTTGCGCTCTTCGGCTTCGATGGCCCTGCGCTCCCGATCGGCGGACTCCCACAGCCGGGTGCGCATGACCTGCAGCGCCTGCTCGTAGTTCTGGTGCTGAGAACGGCCGTCTTGGCATTCCACCACTGTGCCCGTAGGCAGGTGGGTCAGGCGCACCGCACTCTCGGTTTTGTTGACATGTTGGCCCCCTGCACCACTGGCCCGAAAGGTGTCCTTGCGGATGTCCTTGTTGTCCAAAGTGAAATCCAGGGCGTCTGCTTCTGGCAGAATGGCTACGGTTGCTGCACTGGTGTGGATGCGCCCTTGGGATTCCGTGGCGGGGACGCGCTGTACCCTGTGGGTGCCGCTTTCATATTTCAATTGCCCGAATACCGCTTCGCCCGAGATCCGGGCCACCACTTCTTTGAACCCTCCCGCTGTGCCGGGATTGGACCCTACGACTTCCAATTTCCACCCACGGGCATCCGCAAACCGCTGGTACATGCGAAACAGGTCACCCGCCCACAAAGCCGCCTCATCGCCTCCTGTGCCGGCCCTCACCTCCAGCACACAGTCGCGCCCATCGCTGGGGTCATCCGGCACAAGGGCTTCCTGCAAGGCCCGCTCCAAAACGGCCATATCCTCCTTCAACTTCTCCGCCTCTTCGGTCGCCATCGCCTTGAGCTCCACATCTGCGCTGTCCAAGTCTTGGCGCGCGTAAGCCAGTGCATCCGTCATCTCGCGGTACTGGCGGACCTGCTCCACAATGGGCTCCAACTGCTTGAAGTCCCGGATGGCCGATCGGTAAGCTGCAGGGTCGGCAATGACGCCTGGGTCGATGACCTGCAGTGACAGCTCACGATAGCGGTCCTCCAAGGCCGCCAACTGGTCCAGCAGCCCCTGCATTTCAGCTGTAGGTCTCTGTCCCTCCGGGGCCGACAATGGTCAATCGCGGCTCCCCATCGGTTCTCTTTTCGACCCTGCCCACAATGCGGGCTTCCACGCCGTGTTGACGCGCCACATCCATCACCGCTTGGGCGTGATCCGGGGTGGTGTAGACTTCCATGCGGTGTCCCATGTTGTAGACCTGGAACATTTCCCGCCAAGCCGTGCCACTGTGCTGTTGGATGAGCTTGAACAAGGTTGGTGTAGGGAAGAGGTCGTCCTTGATGACGTGGAGGTCTGAGGCGGCGAAGTGCATCACCTTTGTCTGCCCGCCTCCACTGCAGTGCACCAGTCCATGCAAAGGACCGCGCCCCAGCTTGAAGAGGTCGACCAAGACCGGGGCGTATGTCCGGGTGGGAGACAGGACGAGTTTACCGGCATCCAAGGGTGCACCTTCCACGGTATCCGTCACATTGAACGGCCCTGTGTAGACGAGCTCTTCTGGCAATCCTGGATCGAAACACTCGGGGTACCGCTCCCTCCATCCGGGGCCAAACAAATCGTGCCGCGCACTGGTCAAGCCATTGCTGCCTGTTCCGCCGTTCCACGCCTCTTCGTATTGCGCCTGTCCATCGCTGGCCAATCCAACCACAACGTCGCCGGCTTGGATGCGGGCATTGTCGATGACGTCCTCGCGGCGCATCCGGCACACGACGGTCGAATCCACAATGACCGTGCGCACGAGGTCACCGACATCTGCCGTTTCGCCGCCGGTTCCGCGGACATCGAGTCCCCATTCCCGCCATTGCGCCATGAGGCTTTCTGTGCCCTGAATGAGCGCTGAAACCACCTCCCCTGGCACCAGACGTTTGTTGCGCCCAATGGTTGAACTCACGAGGATGGGGCCGGTCGCACCGACGCACAGCAAGTCGTCGATGTTCATGACCAGCGCATCCTGTGCGATGCCCTTCCACACCGAAAGGTCACCGGTTTCCTTCCAGTAAATCCAAGCGAGCGCACTCTTGGTCCCTGCCCCGTCGGCGTGCATGACCAGACAATGGTCGCCGCTGCCCGTCAAGGCATCGGGTACGACCTTACAGAATGCCTTTGGAAAAAGGCCCTTGTCCAATCCAGCGATGGCCGCGTGTACCTCCTCTTTTCCCGAGGAAACACCGCGTTGGGAGTAGCGGTCTTGCAAGGAGGTGTCCACGGCCGAATCCGTCACTTGGGGACGTAATCGAAGCTTGTGATCCTGAACACCGTACGGCGGTTCATCTGGTGCGCCGCCTCACGCTGTTCGTCCGTGGCCATTGCCGCAATCTCAGCATCGCTGATGAGTGGCATTTTCTCGCCCCGCCCGACGGGCTGCAGGCGCTGGCGATCGATGCCCCTTTCTACGAGGTAGTTGACGCAGGTCTCAGCACGGCGCTGGCTCAATTCATCGTTGGCTTTGTCTCCGCCGCGCGTATCCGTATGCGCTTCCAGCGAAATGACGAAAGTGGGGTTCCGGTCAAGCAAGTCCACGAGGTAGTCCAAGGAGTCCTTGGAATTGACCGCCTGGTCCACCACGAGTTCCGCCTTGGCGAACACGTATTGTACCAGTGGCATGGGGTAATCCTCATTGGTCACCACTTCGCGCAGGAGGTATTCCTTGATGAAGTTGGTGGACTTGGACAGGCCGATGGTGCTGAATTGATCTCCGGCACTGATGTATCCCTCCTTGGAGATGTCCACCGAATAGGTGCTTTCCGAGCTGATGGCCCAGCCGCCTTCCTCTGCACCGCCTTCGCCGTCTGTATCGGCCGAAGTGCTCTCGCCGTCGCTGGCCGTCACCGTGACCGAAGCCCCCTCAATGGGCATGCCCGTGTCATAGTCGTAGACATAGGCCACGTAGTCGAATTCAAGCGGGGGCATGGCAAAGGAGAAGATGTCATCCTTTCCCTTGCTCTCCGGACGGTCGGAAGAGAGGTATCCCTTTTCGTCCTTGGGGTGGTAGACCAAGGCAAAGTCATCGCTGGCAGAGTTGATGGGGTACTCCATGAATTCCGGTGTTTCGAAATTCATGCCGTCTCCCTTCCACGTGGCCTTCATGATGTCGAGTCCTCCCATGCCTCCTGGGCGGTCCGATGCGAAATAGAGGTCTCCGTTTTTTCTGATGTGTGGGAAATACTCGTCCGATGCGGAATTGATGCCCGGTCCCATGTTGGTGGCGGAGCCCCATTCTTCGGAGGCGTCGTCCCACTTGATGTACCAGAGGTCCTTGCCTCCCTGTCCACCTTCCATGTCACTGATGAAGACCATGTACTGGTCATCCGGGGTCAGAGAGGGTTGGCCCACTTGAGAGCTGTCGTCACCTGCTTCGCGGTCGAGGACGCCCAGCTCTTCGGCTGCACCCCACTTCGCGCCCGTGCGCTGGGACACGAAGATGTCGCAAGGGTAGTTGTTGTCTTTGTCGATGAGACAGCGCGTGAAGTACAAGGTCTTGAACTTGGAATCCAAGGTCACCCCGCCTTCATTGCTCGGGCTGTTGATGGTATTGCCGAGCGGTTCCGGGATGCTCCACTTGCCCTTGCGGTCCACTTCGGCCATGAACAAATCCATGTAGCTCTCCCCCGTAATGGGGTCTTCGCCGCTTCCGGTGGAACTGCTTCGGCTCGAGGCGAAAATGACCTCTTCGCCGCGCTTATCGGCAAAGGCCATGGCGAAATCGAAACTCGGTGAGTTGACCATGACCAAAGGCTCCACTACGAAACGGCTGTCGTTGATGATCAAGCTCTCGGCAGCGGCATTGCAGGACTCAATCATGGTGTTGGCCAATGCGCCGTCACCGCCTGCTGCTTTGTACTTCTCAAATTGCTCGACGGCATCGTCAAACTCTCCCTGGCCCATGAACACCATGCCGTAGTGCTTGAAGACGTTGGGGTTGTCGTCTGCCCACTTCAAGTCGATGGCGCGCTTGTACCACTCCTCCGCTGCGGGAAGGGCACGGCTCAATCGGTAACATTCGCCGATGCGGTAGCACACGCGGCCCTTTTCTTCCAAGTCGCCTTTGAGTTTGGCATATGATGCCTGATAGTCCTTGGCGGCTTCGAAATATCCGCCGCGGTCAAAGGCGGCGTCGGCATCGGCCGTCATGTCGTTTTGAGCGGCCACAGGCAGCGCGATGAAAGCAACAAAAGCCATTAGCGCCGTGCGCATGGCGACCGGAGATCCGGAAAACAGGTTCAACATTCCCAATGAGGTTTACGGGCGAATGTAAGAAGGCCCCGGAACATCGCGTGAACGAATCCGGGGCCTTCTTTAAAATCAATGTGCGAATCAGCGTGTAAACAGCAATTCGCGGAGCTTCGGGAAGGGCCAACGGCTGTCCTCTGTGAGCTTCTCGAGCTGGTCAACTTGCACGCGGAGGTCGTCCATTTGCGGCTTCACGATGCCGGCATAAGCCTTGGCTTTTTCGTGGAGTCCTTCCATTTCGTTGATTTTGGAACGTTCCAAGCGCAACGTCTCCAGGGCAGAGTATGTAGCGGAGAGCCCGGCGGAGATTTCCTCCAAAATACCGCGCTGCGCGCGGGTCATGCCCTCAGCTGTGTCGTCGCCATACACATCCATAAAGCCTTGGATATTGGCCAAAAGGTCGCTTTGGTAGTCCATCACGGCAGGCAGGACCTGGTTGGTCACCATGTCACCCAGCACGCGGGCCTCGATCTGCAGCTTCATGACGTAGTTCTCGAGCTCCACCTCGGTCCGTGCCGCCATTTCCTCCGCGCTCAGGATGCCAAGTCCCTCGAACAGGGCTATGGTTTCCTTTCGCTCCCAAACGGCCAAAGCGCTCGGCGTATCGAGCAGGTTGGAGAGGCCGCGCTTCGCCGCTTCATCCACCCATTCTTGGCCGTAACCGTTGCCTTCGAACCGAATGGACTTGCTCTGCTTGATCAGCTTTTGGATCTCCTTGAGGAGTGCCTCGTCCTTTTTGTCGCCTTTGGCGATCCGCCCGTCAACCGCATTCTTAAAGTCGACGAGTTGCTCCGTCATGATCGTGTTGAGCACGGTCATGGGCAGGGCGCAATTGGCGGCGCTGCCCACGGCGCGGAATTCGAACTTGTTGCCGGTGAAGGCAAAGGGCGAGGTCCGGTTGCGGTCGGTGTTGTCCAACAACACCTCTGGAATGCGGCCGATTTCGAGCTTCACAGCGGTCTTTTCGTCCGGGCTCATCTTGCCGGCGCTGACGTTGGCCTCCACAGCATCGAGCAACTCCGTCAACTTGGAGCCTATGAAGGCACTGATGATGGCCGGCGGGGCCTCATTGGCGCCCAGCCTGTGGTCATTGCCTGCGCTGGCAATGGCCGCGCGCAACACGTCAGCGTGCTTGTGGATGGCGGCGATGGTATTGACGAAGAAGGTCAAAAACCGCAGGTTGGTCTTGGGGTTGGTCCCCGGCTTGAGCAGGTTCACCCCTGTATTGGTGCCCAAAGACCAGTTGTTGTGCTTGCCGGAACCATTGAGCCCTGCAAACGGCTTTTCGTGCACCAACACCCGGAAATCGTGGCGTTGGGCCACGCGCTCCAGCAAGTCCATGAGGAGCAGGTTGTGGTCGTTGGCGAGGTTGGCCTCTTCAAAGACGGGCGCCACCTCAAATTGATTCGGTGCCACCTCATTGTGGCGGGTCGTGACGGGTATGCCGAGCTTGTGGGCTTCACATTCGAACTCCTGCATGAAGCCCATCACGCGCGGCGGGATGCTGCCGAAGTAGTTGTCATCGAGCTGCTGTCCTTTGGCAGGTGCAGCACCCAACAATGCACGGCCTGTCTGGCTCAGGTCGGGACGGGCGTTGTACAGCGCCTTGTCCACCAGGAAGTACTCCTGCTCCCACCCCAGGGTGGCGACCACCTTGGTGACGTTTTTGTCAAAGTACTGGCAGACTTCAGTGGCCGCCTTGTCCACCGCAGTCAGCGCCTTCAACAAGGGGGCCTTGTTGTCCAGGGACTGTCCCGTGTAGGCGATGAAGATGGTCGGAATGCACAGGGTCTGCTCGATCAGGAAGGGCGGGCTGCTTGGGTCCCACAGCGTGTAACCCCGCGCCTCAAAAGTGGAGCGGATCCCGCCGTTGGGAAAGCTCGATGCATCCGGCTCTTGTTGGACGAGCAAACTGCCGTCGAAACGCTCGATGGCCCCGCCTTGACCGTCGGGCTGGATGAAGCTGTCGTGCTTTTCTGCCGTGCTGCCGGTCAACGGTTGGAACCAGTGGGTGTAGTGTGTCGCGCCGCGGGCCATGGCCCACTCCTTCAAGGCGCTGGCGACTTGGTCTGCGATTTTCCTGTCGATCCTGGTGCCGTCCACCATGGCGGAAACGACGTGCTCATAGGCTTCTTCCGTCAAATACTCACGCATGGCGTTGACGGTGAATGCAAGGTCACCGTAGTACTCGGAAATTTTGGATGAAGGCGGAACGGCGACCTTCGGAGACCGCTCGAGGACATCCTCAATGGCGGTGATGCGGTAGTTTGACATGTTCTTTTCAGTAACTGACCGCAAAAATAGGCGGTCACCCCCCTCTAAATGCGGACTGATCCGATAAAAATGTCATTTTTTTCGCCAACGGGGTGATTTTAGAGGGGGTGTGTTGTGAAAAAGTAGTGTTTTCTTACAATCACCCCCTCTAAAACCTTACTCAAAGACCACCACGCGCTCACGGACCATTCGGCCCGGTTGGGTCAAGGTGAGCAGGTGCACTCCACCAGGAATGTCGCCCACAGGGATGCGCCCTTGCAGACCCTGTCCTGCGGTGGCCTGTCCACGGCCCTCGCGCACCGGCCTTCCTGCCGCATCGCTCAGTGTCCATGTGAAAGGGCCTTGCCACCCTTTGAGCTGGAAAGTCACCGCCCCTGAAGCCGGGTTGGGGAACACTTTGAAATCCTCAGCGGCGGCTGGCTCCGATTGGATGCTGTTGACCAGGTTGGTCTCAAAGTGAAAGCGGTGCACGATGGATTTGCCAAAGTCGGGCTCGAAGGTGATCCAATTGCCCCCCACTTTGCGCAAGCGCACGAATCCGCTGCCATCGTCGTTGGCCCAGAAACTGATGCCATCGTCGTCGGCATCTTGAAATTCAAAAGTGTAACACCCCTGGTTCAAGTAGACCGTATCCCGGTACTGGGTATTGGCCTCCGGATAGGTCCGGTCCAAGTAGACCGTGCCATCCTGGTGCACCAGCTTGGCGCTGTTCTCCCAAGGTGTGCTGTTGGTGCGCACGAAAATGATCAGCCGGTTGTCGTCTTCATCGCCGGGGTCCTCCATGTAGGTGTAGGTCGGAGGGCGGCGAAAAGTGCTGCTGACCTCATCGTTCCAAGCCACCTCGTCCGTGCCGCCATTGGGGGCGGACACCCTGGCGACGAAAGTCAGGTCTTCTTCGGCATCGCCATCCCACAGGGCTGCATCGAGGGCGACGAGCTCCACGACCTCTTCTTCGAGAAAGCCGAGCTGCCCCGTCCAGGTGTACGACTGGAGGTTGTCGGGCAGACCAAAGGTGATGGTGCACGAAGTCAACGGCGTGCTTCCGCTGTTGCGCAGCAGCACTTGAGGGCGGTCGCAAATGGGGTTGGTGCGCGAGGCCAACTTCGTTCCGCTCGGAGCGAGAACCTCCACCAACTCAGCATCGAGGCTGTGGTTGGCCGCGCCATAGGAAATGATCTGTCCCTCGAAGCGGTAGTTGCCGTCGGGATCGAAATCAATGTCGTAGTCCACTGTGAACGGACCCTCACTTGAAACAAGTGGCGTCAATTCCATGTCCCGCGTATCGACCGGAGCCCCTGGACACCAGCCCGCCCGGTCGTAAATCCAGGTCCCGCCTTGGGGAAACAGGGCGTTGTCTCCACACTCCCGCATGATTTCCCACGACCACTGCTCTTCGCCGTTGACCTTCACCTTGTGGGTGTTGTAGCAGAACTCGGCGCAGTTGTTGCCGCTGCCAAAACCGTGACCAGAAGCACGGGTCTTGAGCCGCCACATCTCCTCCCCCGCTGCGGGTGCGTATTCGTAGCCCACCACGTTCTGATCAAAGCCCGCCAGGCCGTATTGGCCTTTCCAAAATGCCTCTACCCCCAGCACCTCGCGCGCGGGTGCCCCTTCGATGAAGTGAAACTTGAGGTCGAGCAGCTCCTGCCAATTGCCCGCCTGCAACTCCACACTGTCCCTCAACAGCGGCAGGTAATCCGTGACGTCATACCACCACGTCCAGCCGTCCTCATCCAGGTCCAAGCCGATGCCATAAGGCGTGATGTAACGGTACAGTTCGTAACGGTCAATGACATCATAGGGCATGCCGAAGTAATCCAGGGTCCCGTTGATCACCTCGCTGGCCTCTCCCGGCACCGGGTAAGTCAGCGTATCGCCAAACAAAGGGACCAGGACCGTCTCACCGGGCGCATAGTGGTAGCTGAGGTCGGTCATGGCCACTCCATTTCCTTCCACTTCCCAGGTCGACAAGCTCATGGGCGCAATGGGCTGCAGATCCAAGATGGATCCGTCTGCGATGAGCTCGAGATATTCGCCCCTCCCGAAACCGATGAACGGACGGAAGTCCTGCCCCAAGCCCTTGGCGCGCTCGCGGCCTGGCGTAGGGCGCCGCAAGGTGGTGCCATGGTGAAAGCCGGGACCGCCTCCGGGGTTGTGGTTGACCTCTTCGGTGCCATTGGCGCCATCGAATCTGTAGTCGACCAGCAGGTCGTCGTAGTTGGGGTGCCATGCTGTGGGCTGGCGGTTCATCCATGAAGCGATGGTCGCGCTGTCCAGGGCCACGCCCCAGACCCTGAAGTCGTCTACCCTGCCGTTGTAGCGGTTGTTGCCGTTGCCGGAGGCGCCGAGGTTCATTTTTACGATGCCTTCGATGGGGTTGTCCTTGTTGGTGCCGCTGTGAAACAGCACGCCATTGAGGTACATCTCCATGATGCCCGTCTCGGCGTTTTTCACAAAAGCCCAGTGGTTCCAGCGCCCTTCGTAGTCGGCCGTCTGGGCCTGCTGGTCAATGCGGTCATAGCCGCCGTCAAATCCACAATCCCAGTACACGCGCCCGTTGCTCCACGGCAGGTGCACGTTGACCACACGCTGGTTTTGGGCGTTGATGCCTTCGAACAAGGTGCCGTTTTGCGGCTGGGCGTCTGGGTCGCCGTAGACCCAGCACTCGATGGTGATCTGCGAAGACAGCCCCTGCAAATCGGTGACGTCCACTTCCACGCGGTCGGGTGCGGTGAAGTCCACTTCGCCGTCGTGGCCTTCGGCAATCCACGCCTTGGCCACGCCCCCCGTCACGGGGACCCACCCGTCTTGAATTCCATCGGTCTGTGAGGTGACGCCATCCAAGGCGAATTCCAAGACGAGGTTGCCGGTGCCGTCCCACTCGATGGGTGGAGAAAGCCGCAGGGACAGGCTGTCTCCGAATTGCCATGAAGAGAGTCCGTACTGGTACGACGTATTGGGCAGGTCAAGAAAGCCGGAGAGGGCCGTGTCTGAGGTCAGGCCCCACTTCACATCCATGCGGCGGGCATCGGGTGCGCCTCCCCCCACCGGGATCCACAACCGGTCGATGGCACCCGCTCCCAGTGGTGCGAGCTCTTCAGCGGTCCAAAGAAACTGGGCGCGCTTGGATGTGGTGGGTTCGAAGAGCGGCATCAGGTAGACCACTTCACCGGGCTGAACTGTGGTCTCTGAGAGCACCATGTCTGCCATGGTCTGCGCGGCGGGAAGCCAGACCGAATCCTGCACCCCTTCCACGTAAGGCACGAGCATGGTGGTATCGAAAGGCGCGTCGGCAAGCAATTGATTGGGGTGCTGCAGCGCGGCACTGTCCAGCAGGCCCGTGTGATCGAAGAGGTAGGTGTAGGACAGGTAGTCCCACTCGCCACACGCGTAGCCCAGATTGCCCGCTGTGCCATCTTCGAAGCACTTCAGGGTGTATTCCATCAAAACCTTGCCGTATTCGACGCCATTGTCTGAAGGAGGAAACGAGAACCACCGACGCCCGGGGCTGTCATAGGCGGTTTCCGGGTTGTTCTGGGCAGCGAAAGTGTAGGTCTGCACCGTCGTGGTATCAGCCTGCAGGCCCGAGGCCAATGAACAAAAGAGGACCAATGCGGATGCACCGCGGAACGCGCGTTGATTCATGGGCAAAAGTTAACCCTGCGCGCCCTTTTGGGGAGGAGACTGAGGCCTGAATTTTGTGATTTCAGACCGATGTCAAATCAGGCATTGCGCCCGGGATAGGCGGCCAGCGCGGCAGCCACGACTTCAACGGCGCGCCGGATGGCGGCTTCCTCAAGCACATAGGCTATGCGGACCTCATCGCTGCCCGCACCCGGGGTGGCATAGAACCCACTGGCCGGTGCCAGCATCACGGTATCGCCCCCGAGGTGAAAATCGGAAAGCATCCACTGACAAAACGCGTCGCTCGAATCAATGGGCAGCCGCGCCACCGCATAGAAGGCGCCTCCTGGAGTTGGCACCGTGACCCCGGGAATGGCCCGCAGTCCGTTGATGAGGGCGTCGCGTCGGCCCACATAGGCCGCCTTGACTTCCTCGAAGTAGGAGCGCGGCGTCTGCAGGGCCGCTTCACCGGCGATCTGTCCGAGGGTGGGTGGAGAGAGCCGGGCCATTGCAAACCGCATGCAGGCTTGATGCACAGCGGCATTGCGGGTCACAAGGGCACCGACCCGTGCGCCGCACATGCTGTAACGCTTGGAAACGGAATCCATCAACACAACATGGTCATCCAAGCCTTCCAAGGCCAGCACACTGCGGGGTGGTTTCTCCCCGTAGCAGAATTCCCGGTAGACTTCATCTGCAAAGAGATACAGGTCGTGCTCCAGAACGAGCGCGCGAATGGCCTCGAGTTCCGCATCGGTGTATACATACCCCGTCGGATTGCCGGGGTTGCACATGAGGATGGCCCGGGTGCGGTCGGTTACGCGCTCCGCAATCTCGGCCACCGGGGGCAGCGCGAACCCGTCCTCGATCCGCGACGCGACCGGCACCACCTTGACCCCCGCCATGGTGGCGAACCCATTGTAGTTGGCGTAAAACGGTTCGGGAATGATGACCTCATCGCCGGGTTCCAGACAAGCCTGAAAGGCAAAAACAAGCGCCTCGCTGCCACCGGTTGTCACGATGACCTGCTCGGGGCTCACCTCCACGCCTACCGAACCATAATAAGCCGCCAGCCCTTCCCGGTATGAGGCAAAGCCGTCACTCGGGCTGTACTCGATGACCGTGCGGTCCATCCCCCGCACGGCCGCCATGGCGATGTCCGGGGTTTCAATGTCAGGCTGGCCGATGTTGAGATGGAGGACCCTGCGGCCCGCTGCCTTGGCGGCAACAGCAAATGGGGCAAGCTTCCGGATCGGGCTGTCGGGCATGGATTGGCCCTTGGTCGAAATGCGCGGCATGGCGTGTACTTGGTGGATGCCGCCTGTGGCAGCGCCGCGAAGATATACCCTCGGAAAAAGAGGAAGCCGATCCCAAGGGGACCGGCTTCCATGAACATATGGCGAACGGGATTGGCTTACTGGGTTACCAGCAGCTTCTTCACCGCCATGTAGGTACTGGAGGAGATGCGGATTTGGTACATGCCCGCATCGAGGCCCTGGGCTTCGACCGTCATGAAGTACTCCACATCACTCATGGCATTGCCGTCGTACAGCTCTTGGATGAGCTGACCGCTCATGTCGTAGAGGTCCACGCGCAGGCGCATGTTGTTGGACACCACGAAGCCGAGCTGGCTGACATTGTTGGTCGGGTTGGGCTGGAGGCCCGTCACGCGGATGGGCTCTTTGATGTCAGACCCGACAGATACGTCGAAGGGCTGGTGATCCGATCCTTCTCCGCTGACGGAAACGCCTCCACCTTGCGCAGCAGCATTGGTCACGGAATACCCGAAGGATGTGCTGTTGCCACACGCATCGCTCAACACGTAGTCGTAAGCCAATGTCCAGGGCAACGTGCAATCCAGATCGATCATGATGTCACCGCTGGATCCGAGGAACCCTTGTGACACCCCGTCGAGGATGAGCTGACCGCTCCAGAAGAACCAGGCACTGGCGCCGTAGTTGGCGTTCTGGTTGTTGGCGCCGTTTCCGACCTGCAGTCCGTAGTAGTAGTTCGTCGGCTGATGGGTCAAGCTCAATTCAGATCCGGCGTAGATACCGGTACCGAGCATGCCCCCCGTCTGCATCACGAAGTATTCCCACTGCTCCCAAGGGCTGGTACCGGGCAAGACGTTTGCACAGTCCTTTTTGTAACCTCGGCCGAGGGCACTCCACTCCGACCAATTGAAGGCGGTATTGTAGTCTGCGTTCCAGATGAATCCACCTGAACCATCGGCATTCTCCACTTCGATTTCGATGTGGATGGTCTGATCGAAGAAGCTCTCCACGATGTTGATGCCACCCGGTACGATGGTGAAAGACTCACCATTGAACGGCGCACCTTCGAGCACGATGGCGGAAGGAGCGGCACCCGTGCACGCGTCATCGTCGAGGAAGGCCTCTGGCGTTGCTGCGGCGCAGTAGTTTCCGATCTCATCGGTCGGGGCAAATCCGCCGATGGTCTCCGTCAATTCAATCGTGACATCGCTGCAGCCATCCTCCGCGTCGAGCGTGACCTCTCCGGGGAGATAAGCAAAGTCAAAGATGCCGCCCTGCTCTTCTATGCTCAGGGTTTCACCGTTGAGCACGCCTTCGCTGTCGGTGATCTGCGGTGCCGTGACGTCGTTGAAGGTGACGGTTTGGGTAACCGCAGCCATTCCCTCATTGCCACAGTCATCGGTTGCAGAAGCCATGTAGGTCCGCACGATCGTGTAGCTGCCGGCATCACCACAGAGGTAGGCGGGATCACTGTCGACATAAGTCACAGGGCCCACTGCGGGTGAATTGGCACAATTGTCGGTCGCGCTGGCCGTAACGGCAGCAGCAGCTGGCATATCGCCATTGCAATTCTCATCCAAATCCACGGACAATTCAGCAGGCACACCGTCGAGGAACACAACAGGAGCCGTTGTATCGAGCACGGTGATGTGCTGCAGCGTGGTGTCGGAGCTCGTGTTGCCAGAAGCGTCCGTTGCAAGGATGATCCAACGGCGATCGAACTCGCGGCAGCCCGCAATGCCCGTTTCATTGATCTCATCATAGATGATTTCCACATCAAACTCGCAGTTGTCCGTGGCCTCGTACCAGGGGTTGCCTGCCGCGAAAAGGTCCACCATGTTCACACAGCTATCACCGGCATACAGGGTGTAGTCTTCGAGATCGAAGATGTTGACCGCTGGAGCCGTGACATCGGCCACGGTGACCGTGACTTGACCGTATGCGATGTTGCCATTGACATCTTCCACCGCAACGGACATCACATTGTCACCCGTATTGTCGCAGTCAAAGGTGATGGCCTCGGAATACGTTCCCGATCCATCCTCGGCGATGCTGAAGCTCACAATTCCACAGGCGTCGCTGCTTCCATTGTCGAGATCTGCCGCTGAAATTGTAGCCAGACCGTCAGCGTCGAGGTCGAGCACCGTGTCCATCAGAATGACATTGGGGGCAACGTTGTCCTCCACAGTTACGGTTGCCGTCGCTGTGCTCGTATTGCCGCTCTGGTCGGTGGCCGTGATGGTCACCGTCACGTCTCCCACGTGGCTGCAATCCAATGACGTGATGTCGATGGAAGAAGACGCCACCGTGCAGTTGTCGCTGATGGCAGACACATCTCCCAATGAAAGCGTCGCAGCCCCAGCCGCATCCAGTTGGACCGTGATGTCCATGGGTGTAATCGTGGGCGCGATGTCATCGACGACGGTAACCGTCGCGGTCGCCGTTGCCGTATTGCCCGCGATGTCCGTTACGGTCAGGGTCACCGTGTTGTCTCCGAGATTGTCACAATCAAAATCGGTCTGATCGGCGGAGAAGGCTATGGCGTTGAAGTCATCGGAAGATCCATCGTCGAGGTCTTCTGCAGCGATGGAAACGTTTCCGTCCGTATCCAGATACAGGGTCAAGCCATCGGCGAGCGCAGCAGGCGACGTGGTGTGGATGACGACGTTGAGGAAGGCAAAAATGCTCGCCTGCCCACAGTCGTCGATGTGACGTGAACTGAACATGACAGGTCCATCGGCAAACGGACCGGTCTCGAACTCAGCGTAGCCATTGGCCACATCCAAAGCGGTCACCGTGTGCGTCTCGGACAGCACACCACCGATGTACCACTCCACGATGTCTCCTTCTTCCGCAGACTCAACACCGCTTCCCGTGAAGATCACGCGCATGGTGGGCGTGTCATCATTGGTGACGTCGTCCGTTCCACTCAGTCCGTTGTCACTGCCATCGGTTAGATCGATGACCGGGCAGCTCGGTGCGAAATCGTCGATCACCGTAAAGGTGGCCGTCGTGCTGCTGCTGTTGCTGTGAATGTCGGTCACCGTGAAGGTCACCGATTCAGTGCCCGTGCTTCCGCAGTCATCGCTCAAGCCTGTGCTGTTGTCCGCCCAAGCGTCAATGCCGCAATTGTCGGTCGCAGCGGCGCCACCATAGTTCGCAAGCCAGGCACTAAAGGCTGCACCTTCATTGCCATCTCGCTGGTAGGTCACGCCTTCTGACGCGGGGCTGATGGCCGGATTCTCGTCGTCGGTCACCGTGACGGTGAAGGACGCCGTGTTGACGTTGCCATGGATGTCGGACGCCGTGTAGGTCACGGTCGTGGTGCCCACCGCGAAGAAGTCACCCGAAGTCGCATCTCCGTAGAACGCCGACATGCCGCAGTTGTCTGCAGCTGTTGGGGCCGTGAAGTTGACTGTCGTCTGACATTGACCTGCATCCGCCGTCTGTGTGATGTTGGCGGGGGTTCCGCTGATCACGGGTGCTTCGTCGTCGGTCACCGTGATGGTGAAAGATCCCGTCGCACTGTTGCCATGGATGTCGGTTGCCGTGTAGGTCACCGTCGTCGTGCCCACCGCAAAGGTGTCACCGGAAGCCGCATCTCCCGAGAATGACGCTATGGCGCAATTGTCGCTGGCTGTCGGCGCTGTAAAGCTGACCGCAGCGCTGCAAGCTCCCGCATCATTGCTCTGTGTGATGTTCGCTGGCATGCCGGCAATGACCGGTGACTCGTTGTCGGTCACCGTCACTGTAAAGGACGACGTCGTGGTGTTGCCCACCGCGTCGATGGCCGTGTACGTCACGGTCGTCGTGCCCACCGCAAAGGTG
>DGOE01000016.1 GCA_002389295.1 Flavobacteriales bacterium UBA4474
GAACCGAACCGGACCTTCGTCCTGAGTTTTGAAGATGTCGCCCTCTTCGGCAACGCCAGCACTCAGGTGGATGGACAGCTTTTGCTTCATGAGGCCGATGGCCGCATCGAATTGTACCATGGTGGCGTCCCTTCCGGGAGTTACCACACGTTCACCATGGGAATCAATGCTGGCGATGGTGTGAGGGCCTCCTACGACCCGGCATTCCATCAGACCAGCAGCACATCTCCCGCCCATTTCGAATGGGAGCCCATCATCGATGGGTACCAATCGGGCCCCAATGGATGGCCATACAGCTGGACTGGAGACACAACGGGCACTTACCTCTACACCAAATCAATCAGCGGCCTCAGCGGCACCGGAGCCTGGAGCGTGAAACTCGAGCACGAATTCGACGCATCGGCGGCGCTGCCCGTCGACCTCAACCTGGCATTCCATGGCTTGAACAAGCCGATGACAGCATTGGCCACCTACATCGGCACTGACGGCCTTGACGAGGCCGATACCTTGAAGGTCCAAGCGTCAGACCTTCAAGGCAACACGGCCCAGTTGGCCATGCCCATTCAAATCATCAAGGTCAACGATGGCGATGCCACGTTCAGCCCGGAATCCAGCTTGTTGACCTATGAAGAAGATGCCACATTCGCATTCAGCTTGGATGTCGAGGACTTGGATGGCCTGTCCACCGATCTCGGATTGTGGTCAGATTCCAGCCTCGTGGCCCCCGCATTCTTTGCTGCAGGCGGAACGTGTGCGGATTTCGCAGCATCGTCAGACAATGGGGTCTTGACCGTTTCCTGCAATTGCACAGCACCGGCAAACCTGTCTGAGGGGTATCACCCAGAATTCACCGGGCCTTTTGGCTTTGAAGTGCACATCACCGATGACCAAGGCTTTGAAAACACCGGCTCCTACCTCGTAGAATTCAGCCCCGTTCCGGACCCCACTTCTTTTGAGCTCCTGGCGCCATTCGATGGCGGCACGCTGCTCTCCGATACCAACGCAGTGTCCGCGCTGACAGGAAGCACTCCGGCCCTGATGCTGTCGGGCACGGAAGACCAAGACTTGGCCTTTGAATTGTTCATCTTAGACAACGACGGACAGAGTTCGCCGCCTTTCGGCAACACCACGCCACAGCCCGTCACGGCGAGCTGCTCCCAAGCCACGGTCAACATCATGGAGCTCGGCCTCTCCGGAGCCATCATGACCAACGGAAGCCAACCTGGCAAATTCCTCGTTTTGATGGTCGATCCTTTCGAACACGTCAACGGCACCATTCAAGTCCTCGTGACGTCCACCGATCGTTTCGGCACCGAAGTCACCTTGCCCCTGAACATCGATCTGACACCGGTCAACGACCCCATCGCATTGAGCTTGGACAATGACGGTGCAGGAACTCTGGCGCATTCTACGGTCCTCTCAAATGAAGTCCCCGCGACCAGCAGCCTTTGGGCGGTCGAGATGCAAGTCGAAGAAGACACGCCCCTCAACATTGTGTTCAACGCCACCGATGTGGCCGACGGCATCGGCGGATCCCCCATTACGGGCGTCACAGGCCCATGGACGGCAAGCAGCATCGACGGCGGAACTGCCGCCACCTACAGCGGTGACGCAAGCCTTTCCAATCCCCACGTCTACACGCCGGCCCTTGAATTCCCACAGCACGCTGAGGTCATACAAGGACAGGACCGCGACAGCCTGAGGTTCACCGTCACCGATGACGACGGACATGCCGTCGAAGTCCTGGTCAACATCCAGGTGCTCCCTGCCGATGATGGACAGGCCCAACTGACGGGAGAATCCGAGGTGACCTGGTTCGAGGACGCCACCATCCGGCGCACCGTCACGGTGTCGGATCCTGACGGTCTCACCACCAAGAACATCTCCGCCATCTCGGGTGCCCATGGTCAAGCGACACTCGTGGATACGGTCGCCATTGACCGTCAGACCCTGAGCGTAACCTATGACTACGTGCCCGATGCCGACTATCATGGAACAGATGAAATCAGCCTCGCCGTTACAGACGACCAAGATTTCTCATCGGCCCCACTCAGCATCGTCCTGACCCTTCAACCGCTCAACGACCCCATGGTCTTCAGCAGCACCTTGTCGGACAAGTGTGGCGCCAATGGATCCTTGGAATCCGGTGAAAATTGTGACGTGGACGTGGACGCCGATGGCATCTGTGACGAAGAGGACGACTGCATCGACATGAATTGCGATGGCCTGTGCGATGGAGACATCGCAGCAGGAATGTGGGCCGTCCCTGAAGATGACACCCTCATGGTGGACGTGAATTTCCAGGTCTCTACCGTCCCGGAGGAGGCGTCGCATACACTGTCCTTTGTCGACTGCGAAGCGCCTGCCATACCCGATGGATGGAGCTTGCTTGCCGCAACCGACAGCGCCTTGTATCTCATTTCTGACGCGACGTATGAGAACTGGTTCGCGGCGCGTCAAGCCACCGAACAGATCACGGGAGGCAAGCTGTTCACTCCAGCCAATGCTGACGACCTGGCCTTGTTGCCCAACACCGCCAGCGGGTGGTACGGAGACTACAAGCTGCGTATGGCCGAATCCTGGACCAACGTTGCGGGCACAGCCCCAATGCACACCGGGGACTGCAACGCCGGACACGACTGCTTCGGATGGATTGCGAACGGCGCCGTGCAATCGGCCTCGACAGCCACCAACCTCATCGACGCAAAGCAGGCCATCATGGAACTGCCCTTTGGAGTCTGCCCAGAACACGGCCGTTTGCAAGCGGGTGTCGGGGAAAACTCCTGGCGCTATGTGCCCGACTGGAATTACCATGGCACCGACCGGTTCAGCCTGTCTTTCGTGGACGCTGAAGGCTATACCGAAGTGCGCCATTTCCAAACTGAAATTTTGAATACGGATGACGAGCCCTTCGTGAGCACAGACGTGATCGCAGTGCAGAGGGAAGACCACTATGCATACGGATCGGTGTATGCCCTCGACTTTGATGGGCTTTCAGAAAACCCCTTTGAAGAAGCGACCCATGTTATTTCCATCGAGCAAATGATGGAAGATCAAAGCCAGGACAGCACAGGCACCGTCCAATCGCCTCAAATTGAAGGTGCGGTTTGGACCAGTCGGGGCACACTAAACCACATCACCAATTTCGCTGAAGACGAGGACCCAGGCGGTGAGCGGGGCTTCTTCTATACGGAGGGCATGACCCTTTGGGCTCCATTAGACGGTCAACTGACTGACACTTTGACCAACACGAACTTGGCCACACAACCGGCCAACGCATCAGACTGGACAAGCAACAGGTTTGGCCAAGCTGACAAAGCCTTGCGCACAGAAGATGCACCTGGCATCCTCCTCCTCCCCGCGGAGCAACTGTCGTCTCCCGATGAGCCACGGCCATTGGCCATTTCTCTGTGGTTCACATTGGAAGAAAGCCTGAACAACGACAGCATCCTTCTCTCCAATGTCTCCGAAAACATCAGCCCAGAAAGTCAATTGGAAATTTCTTGCCAAGGCGAGATGCTCACAGTGAATGCTGCAGGCGTAGAGCATTCCATCAAGGCAAACGGCCACAGTTGGAATCATCTCGTCCTCACCTTTGACAACCTCGACAGCAACCTCACTGGCTACATCAATGGCTTGCTGGCATTCAACGAGTTGGGTACTGAGCCACTGCAGTTGCCCCACCATCCGGTCGCACTCGCTGGCCGTCCAGATGGAAGCGGACAATGGCTGGGTGCAATAGACGACATCGCCATTTGGAATCGAACCTTGACCTATGGAGAAGCAACCTCCTTGCACAAGCAAGAAGGCGCCCGATTCCAGCATGAACCCGAGCTGGACCAAGACAACCGAACCACCGTCAATCTGATCATTGAAAACTCCACAGCATTTGTGAGGGGCCGCTACGATCAAGAAATGGCGAAGCGAGACGGCAGCTACATCGTAATCAATCACATGCCGGTCATCGATTACGGCTGCGCGGACGAGACCGCCCTGAATTTTGACACCAGGGCGCTGAGGGACTCCACAGACAACGCCAATTTCGATGTGATGAATGCCCGTTTCTGCGAGTATCCTGACCTTTCCAAACTCAGTTGGACACCCAATGATGCGCTTTCCCGAAGTGCGGAAACCCTGAGTATCCCAGGCGATTCTGACAATGATGGCGTCATCGATACAGAAGAAATTTCCGGATGCAACGATCCAGCGGCCTGCAACTACAACCCAGAGGCGACGGATTCCTATGCGAACTACTCATTCCTTGATTATCTCCACGTAGGGGCTACAGACTCCACCCAATTCTACATCAGCCGTGAGCCGGTCACTTGGGACCAGGCCATCATCGATGCTGAGGCCGCAGGCGGACACATCGGAACCATTCACACCCGCGAAGAGGCGCTCCTCTTGGCAAGCAGAACACAATTCAGCGATGAGATCGCATTGGCCCCTGCCGACACACTCTATCTCACAGGCCACAAATTCAGCTTGCTCGGTGAAGCCGCAGGCAGTCGCTATTACATCTCAGAGACCGACTCCCTCTCCATGTACGAGTGGATGCATTCACCAAATGTGAATTGGGCTCACCTCAAGGAGAACCTTCTGATGGTCGATGATGCAGCGGAAAACGCCGCGTTGACCAGTTTACTCGTCGCGGCTGAAGTCCCCTACGCCTGGCTGCCTCTGACAGACGATGACTTCGTGGGCATCGGTGAAGGAAACTGGACAAACCTGAGAGACTCCAGCAACCTCGGTTATTCGAACTGGGGCTACCCACCTGTGGACAACGACAGGAACTTCGTCAACTCGAGACACATCAATGACTTTGACTATGACTACGCCCAAATTTGGGCCAACGGTACGATTTCGGGTCTCGGGTCATTCGGAACCCAAACCTCTGGCCAGAATCACGAGATCCAACCTGGAGAATGGGCTTTGATACAGGAAGACGCCGTCCAGCAGTATTACAACACCTCAGGTGAGGTCGAGGTAGCCGCTCGACCGGCCTTCCTCATACTCGAATTGCAAGGAGGGTGGTGCACCCCCACCTTCAATTTCGCAGTTGCAGACTCAAACGGGCACAACCTGGCCACCAACACATGCCCCAATCGAGACATTCCGCGTGTCACGCTGCTGGAAATTCCCCGCAACACAACAACGGATTGCCGCTTCCCAGAAGAAGAGTGTGAACACTGCTTAAGTGAGCGCAACAATCTGGACCAATTGCCCATCACCTATGTAGGACGTACAGACAGCAGCAAATACTACATCTCCACGTCCACCGTCAGCATGGAGCACCTGCTTTCGGGGCTGGACTACGAGTTCGCACAGCTGTCCGAGCACATGGTCCGCATCGGAGGCGCACAAGAAAATGAAGAGATCTTGGCCCTGTTTGAATCCAGCAATCTAGGCGGGGTTGAACGTCTCTGGCTCGGTGTCACCGACAGCACAGCTGAAGGCGACTGGCGTCACCTTCGCAACAATGCTTCCGCCCCCTACTTCAACTGGGACCAAGGCGAGAATTTCGATGGTCGCAACGACACCTTCATCCAAGGTCACCGTTATGGCCGTTATGACTACGCCCAGATGTGGCTCAAAGGAGGTGACCGCCGATGGCATGATGCCTCAGGAAATGAGGTCATTCCAGACAATGAGCCACAGCCCGGCGCATGGGTTGCAATGCCGAGCTATGGAGTCATCCACAGTGGCGCCTACCCCGCCCACGTCCTCTTTGAATTTCCCCACGCAGAATTCGAAGTCATCGGTGGCTATGACAACAACGCCAACGATGTCTGTGACCACGCCGAGAATTTCGAGTGCTTGGATGTATTCTCAAATGTCTCCATCAAACCGGAAGACGGTGAAATCGTCATGATGTTCAACGGACATGAGACGTACGACCCCAGCAGAATTTACCTGATGGGTTGGGGCACATACACCCTGTTTGACGTCCCTGCGGAGACCCCCATTACCGTCGTCGCCGAACAACCATCTTTCATTTCCATCACCGGAGACTCCGCCACGGCCATCTCGGGGAGCGTGCCTACTGGAATCAATGGAAACAGCGAAACGACCGCCCACTTCTTCTCTGGAGATGTGGAAATCAAGGTCTCAGGAGAATTTGGAAGCGCCAGCATCTTCAGCATTACCGAAGGCGTTCTTGGCACAAACAGGAAGGTTCAATCCCACCGCCCCAGCACGGAAAATGTATGTCAGGGAATCTGCATTTCTGATGACAACTTCAACAACATCTGTGATGAATATGAAGGGTGTATGGAACCCACGGCGTGCAACTACAAATCGACGGCCACCTATGACGACGGCTCTTGTGTGGATGCATGGAACTGCACCGGTTGCCAGGACGAAACCGCTTGCAACTACAGCATCAACGCCACGAAACCGGGCGACAATGTGACTGTCTATGTCACTGGGTATGATGCCGGCTACCTGCCCTATACACCTCCGGGATTAGGCTCACAGCCCTACCCCATCCCCGCCTTCTGCGTTTTCCTTGACCCCCTCGACGCTTGTGAATATTGCAGCGGCGATGTGGATGGCACCGGTGTCATCCTGGGAGGCGACACCCTCATCAATGATGTGACCTGGTGCATCCAAGAGGTGGGCTGCGCCGACCCTACAGCCTGCGACTACAATGATGCCGCCGACCCCAACAATCCGCTGGCTTTGAGTGGGTGTATGCTTTACCCAGCCTTGGGGACTTGCGCATTTTGCTCCGGAGCCCAAGATGGGTCAGGCTTCATCATCTCTGGCGACGAGGACGGGGACGATGTATGCGACGTCATCGATGCCAACCGCCGAATTCCGCTGACCATGATGGCCTACACAGGCACATCCATGGAGGGCACCATTGAAGTGGAAGGTCCTTATGCCGATTTATCATGGGACTTCACCGTACCCGGCGCCCAAAAACGCGAGCTCATCGTCTACGAAAACTTCACGTCCATTCAGTTTGGACAGCCCTTTGACTTGCAGGTCACCGACGCGGGCCATTTCGCATCCAACTTTTCTACGCCCACCGCCGAGAACATGCCTCCCGGCATCATCGCCGAAGACAAACCCGTCTTTGCACAGCGGCCCGTGTTCACCATAGAATCCGTGGAGGGCATCGCATTGAATGAAGATTCTTTTGAGAACGATTCGTTCTATTGGTTAAAGAACGAAAACAGCGATTCGCGAGAGGTGATGCTGAACATTCAAGAGGTGGACATGCTCGGCCAATTTCAGCGCTTCAATGGAACGTCCTTTGAAGATGTCCCCTTCAACAAGGCCAACATCCAACAATCCGAAGATCACTCAGATCGTTTCCTCGCATTGGCTACGTACAGCACTTCTGTCGACTTTGGAGGCGAGAACATCACCTTGAGGGACCGACAAGTCGAACAAACGTATTTCGGAGATTCCCTTTTAAACTGGCTTCCCACCCACTACCAAGAGTACTCAGGAGACGCCTTTGAATATGACCTGAATTCGCTGGGGTTGCGGGCCACATTGCACCGAGATGAAAACGCCTCATTGCATGTGGAAGGGGCCAACTTCAAGGGGTCCGGAACGCGCATCAATCCGGGAATTGCAGGCATTTCACAAACGACGAACCGAGCCGTTGACTATTACCATTATTACGCCAAAGCACAGACCTGGAGCCAAACCCTGGAGAACCTGCCCTATGCCCATCTTGAGGCCCAATTGGCCCAGCCGAAAAGCCCACTCTCCATCGCGGGCATGACGGGTGAGAAAGCTTGGCTTCACGGTCGACTTGGCGCAGTCAGTGGCAATGGAAGCTTGGGAGGCAACAACGCCAAGCTCTTCTGGCACTGGGGCAACAATCCAAACCAAGAGGTCAACATGCTCTCCTCGTCCCTGAGCGGTTTGAACCAGGACTGGGAAGGTCTGGTGGACTCCCCCATCCTCGGTGAAGCCAAAAATGGCCCCGGATTCATGAGGTTCCCGCTCATCAAAGGGTACAATGATTCTCAGTGGGACAACAACACCTTGAAATTCAGAGAATACACAGGCAACGACCAAGACATCCTAGGAACGGTTTATGTCATCTCCGAAAACCCCATGCAATGGCAAAATTGGTACCGGCTGCACAGTCGTCAAGCTTTCGTGCCGAGTTCTGGTGAAGAACTGTCATTCGTAGAGTCTTTTGGGGATACGGACTTTCTCGGACAGGACGAACAAAAAAGAGACCGCTATTGGCTGGGTGCAAGGCGCTCGGGGAACCAATGGGTCAGCCTGAATCCGAGTCAAACAGACCTGCATTTAGATTGGGCCCAAGGTGGCGACCCACCTTCAGATTCCAAGTTTGACGGACTCTACGACTTCAGTCAATCGAAGTATGTCCAACTGATGACCAATCGAAACATCCCCGTCATCAAATCAACGGGTCTGGACAACGCCAACATCTCTTCTGGCGAATTAAAAATGGTGCCGATTAACATCCAAAGCCAGCGCCGGAGGTGGTTCAACACCTCCTACTATACCGGCTCACTTTGGTCAAACTCCAACCGAAGTGTTCGGAGAAACAACTTCACAAGGACCTATCTGTCATCGGGCCTAGGAGACCTCTCCGCCCTGTATTCCCACACAGGAGGCACCACAATCCAACTTGCTTCAGGTGGTTGGCCAGAAACGCGGGACAATGATGAAATGATCTATTGGGAAAGTGCAACCGGCGCAGACCCCCATGAAGGGCTCAAGGGCTGGGACATTTCCGATGTCTCCAGCCATTACTATTGGGTAAAAGACAACAACAACAATCGCACACTGAATCAAGCAAGAGAGAAAGCAAAAGATCAAGGTGGTGACTTGGCCTCCATGCACCCGAGGGGCTGGACAAGTGCAAAATTCGGTCACTACATGATGACCAAGGTCACCAAGGAAACCATCGTTCCTTATTGGTATCATTACAGAAAATTGCGTTCCAGTTGCAATTGGTGGAGATGCCGCTACTACTGGACCTATCACAAACAGAAACGATACCGTTCCGAGTCCGAATTCACCAACACATGGTCCGGGTTGCTGAAAAACGAAAGTGCAAACCTTCCAAACAATGGTTTGGTCAACATTACCGCCTTTGTTGACGGCTCAAAAATCGCAGCTAGCAATGGAACCATATCATCACCGAACTACCGACCGTATTGGATGCCGCTCCATCATAATGGATGGGCACCCACCGGTTTCGGAGCTGGAACCATCTACACTCGGATTGGGGCGACACCCGTAATGGTCGATGTGGGGACCAACTTCGAGACAAACAGCTACACCCTCGAAACGTACAATTACGGGGGATTGGAGTCCGCTTACGCCATCCTTGAAAAGGAGATTCCCACGGACATAGCGTTGGCTGTGGGCCAGGCCAAATTGCAATCTTCCAACACCTCTGATCCATTGGGGGCCATCTTGGAAATGCCCTTTGAGCGAACCCCAGACCTGCCGGGTTTCACACCTGTAGGCGAAGGATTGAATGCCTGGTTCTATGTATCCGACAACAAGTTTGACTTTTTAGATGCCCGACTGGCCGCTCAACAAGTGGGTGGTGAATTGATTTCATTGGAAGAAGACGGCGCAGAGGCCGCCTTGAAGCGTTGGAAAGGGCGCGCCTGGATTGGACTCTACCAAGACACCACGGCAGAAGCGTATGACGAACCCTTCAACGCCTGGAAATGGCTTTCTGGAGGAGCCATAAATGGCATCCCTTGGGGGGATGGAGAACCCAACAATGGCGTCGAAGAAAACAGCGATGCGACCCCCGTGGATGAGCACCATGCTTACATCACAACCACGGCCCAACAAACCGGACATGTCATTGATGGGTCCGAATTCAATGCTTTGAAAGTCTTGGTCTCTGTTCCCAAATCAAAAGCACCACGCATTCAATTGGCTTACCGTGCAACGGCCCTTTCAGAAAATGGCGCTGCCTATCTCGAACAGGCCTACCAGCTCAACGCAGAAGGACAGCTTCTCATCGCATCTGAAGCCCCAAGCGGCACTTCTGATGTCAATACAGGTATTGAGTACGTCAAGGCCAAAGTCTTCACGGAGGAAGCCAACGATCAACTGGAACTGTGGCTGGAATACGATCCTGATGGCGACGAACTGCCCAGCGAAGAAACCAGCACGTGGGCTCAATTGCTTGCTCCAGGCTCATCGATACCAGGTGGAGAATCCACCCTCGAATTTGGCCTTGGCAAAGCTTACGACATCGACCTAACTGCAGCTTTTGAAGACATCAATGCCCGTCGCTATTGGAGGCTGTGGGCGTTCGATTCCGAAATCGGACACCGTTGGGAGTTGAAGCAATTCGACATCTTCTTCAATGCGCCCAAGGTGATCAACATCGAGGCCGCTCCCAGCGTTTTGATTGGGTCAGACGCAGCCGGAAATTCCTTCTCTGGCGTCACTCTGAGCAACATCGACTTGGCCGTGAAGAACGTCAACACAGGTGCCGTGCTCGACGCCTTGCACCCGACGTCTCAATTCAATCTTTATACACCGGGCAATCAAGAGCCGATTCTCTTCGACCTCGGCGACTTGCAGACGGTCATCGGCAACCTCTCCGGAGAAGCCCTGAACGGCACTTGGGAAGTCACGTTGTTCCAGGCGCGCGATGCCGATACGGGCTCGCCACTCGACAACATGGCCATGCACGCCTTTACCATGGGCTTGCTGATTCCTCCTGGCATGGCCACCGGTCCGGTCCAACACCTTACCGATGAAGGAGATGTTCAATTCGTCTCCAATAGGATCCGGTTGGGTGGAGGTGCTCCACTGCCCACGACCACCTACGCTGAAGATGACATCCTCACCGCGGCCATTTCCTTGGATCCGAGCTACGAGGAAGGTGTGAATGAGGAGCACATCCACACGCTCACAGAGCAGAACAATGTGGTGGCCCTGCTGCCCCAGAACCCCTTCCTGGAAGTGGGCATCGAAGCGGAAATCGCTGTCGAACTCGATGGTTTTGGCACTGTGAAATTCACCTACCAGACCCGCGACGAAAACACGCTGTACTACGTTTCGACGACGGCTATGGAATACAGCTTCGCACAGCGCGCAGCGGCCATGGCCGGTGGCCACCTGGTGGTGCCCTCCAACCCTGAGGAAGCGGAATTCACGCGCCTACAAGGCGTGCACGGTTGGTCCGGTCTGATTGACGCGGACACCAACGCGGTCTGGGTTCCCATCACCGGTGAATACCTCGACCCGTCCTGGGATCTGATGGCTGAATTCAGCGCACCACCGTTGCATTCTGACGATCTCGTCTCTTCCGATGACACGCACAGCACCTTGGGCGCCGACGGCCTCCAAGGCCAAGGGGCGGAGGCCACGGCACCGGCCACCCTCGAAATCGGAAAGGAAGGCTCCCCAGGCCTCACCTGGGCGGCCATCACAGAAGACCAGCTCTTCTACGACATCTACGATCCGGCCTCTGACCGTCACTACATCGGTGCACGGATCGGCGATGCCCAAGTCCTCGATGGTCAGCAACTCCTCGGGTCACAAGGGCGCATCTGGCGCGCTTCCGATGAAGGCCGCATTCTTGGCTTTAGCAACGCCGACTCAGACGCTCCACAGACACCAGTCGCGCCCACCATCGATGGATTCTCCCTCGTGTCCCAGACGGACTCCTCCGACTACTTCGTCAGTGTGGATGGAAACCTGAATTACCTGCAGGCACAAGCCGCTTGTGACGCCAAGGGCGGCCGCCTCGCCTCCTTTGAAACGGAGGCCGAGAACAGCCTCGTCCAAAACACAGCTCAAGGCCACATCGGCCTCTGGAAATCCGGTGAAGGTTCATGGGCGTGGAACAACGGTTCGGCCCTCACCTATGACGCTCCGTGGTCGGCAGGCGATGTCGAAAACCCCGCCAGCGATGTGGCAGTCGTACTGACGGATGCCGGATGGGACCGCAAGTCCGCCATCTCTGTCAGCCACGCCATCTGCGAATTCCCAGCATTGGAAGAATTCGAGGCGGGCACAACGGCGTTCATGGTGCCCAGCAGCACCAACACCTTCCCCATTCACTACGAGAGCAACTCCTCCTTCACCTTGCCGACCATCCTGCTGCTCGATTCCGCAGGCTTGCAGGCCATGGACGGGCCTGCCCACTTCGGCGAGGATGGATGGATGCTCAATTCGCAGACACGCCGGCGCACGCCAGCATGGGAAGTACCTGTACTCCTGGCTCCGGATCCGATTGGCATCAATGAGTTGACCGATGCCAGCCATGGCATTTACACGGCCCAAACGAGCACCGATGGAACAATGGGTTCAGTCCAGCAGGAGTTTGCCACCTACAATCTTGGCAACATCCAACTGAAGAACCTCTGGAACACTTCATCAGCTGCAGAAAACGGCACCCCACTCACGTTGGTAGATGCCGCAGTGCATCCCGATTCGCTCGGCGGACTGGACAACCTCCTCGCCGACTACAACGCGGGAGAGTTCCACCTCACCCCCCCTCCTGCCAACCATGGCCTGTGGCGTGAAGGCAGCGATGTCAAAGTGTTCAATGCGAACACCCTCAAGACTTCCATCGATCTGTCTCCAACTGGAGATTTCAATGACCACAAAATCCATGTGGCCTTCCCAATCAGCGCCCCCAAATTCAACCATGAGACCCTTGCGGACCTGAGTTACAGTGGCGCGGATGCGGTGAACAACGGCTTGCCATACTGGGGCATCCCCAACGGCGTCCCGGCCTACGCCGAGATGTACGTGCGCGTGCGCAATGAGCTCACCGGTGCCCTCTTTGACACGGTTTTGACCACCCTTCAGGAGCCCCTGCTGCTCAAGAACTGCCCGCACATCATGAACGACTCCATCTACATGGACATCAAGGTGGGTCAGATGAACAATTCCGACGGTCAGCTCAAGTTCACCGGAGGCGATCCCGTGGTGATTTCTGCTTCTGTCCTTTGGATGACTGAGGGGCGCCGGACGATGCTCTGGTCGGACCGGGACATCGAGCACAATACCTTGACCATGTGCACGGACATCTCTCCGTCCTTCGCCTTGCAAGAAGACCCTCAGGAACAGCAACACCTGATTGAAGTCGACCACGTTCTCACCGATGCAGACGGCAACGAGCTGACCTACACCGCTACAGATTCCATCGGCCTGAGCACAGTCACACTGGTCTGGAACCACAACCAGTCCATGTACAGTTCAGGAGGAAGCATGTACCTGCAGCGCCGCAACTATGAAGACTACGGCGGCACGATTCTTGGTTGGGAATACGCCACTGGCGATGCATCCAAGCCCTGGTCACACGATCAGGCTGAGGCCAAACCCTTCTACAATGTCGACGCCGACTTCAACGGCAACCTCGACCCCATCTTCTACACCGACAGCACCCTCTACCACAACATCTGGAGCTGTGAGACGGCTGAATACCGTGTCAAGCAGGACATGTGCGGCGATGAGTTCCACACCCCGACCATCCAGGTCTCCATCCAAGGTTCCGTTTCGGACCCCTGGAAGTATGTGGATGAACTGAACGAAGGTGTATTCGTCTCCCAAGGACGCTATCCCTATAAGGTCCGGATCGAGTGGTCCGAAGCTGTGGACGATGAAGGCCTCATCGACCAGTTCCGCCTGTACCGCAGGCTCTACCAACCCGCCGAACCCAACGATGACGCCTGGGAGCAGATCTTCTCCTCGGAGGACATCACTTGGTTCATCGACCAAGACCTGGCGGCCGGCAGCCTCTACGAATACAGGGTGGGATCGGTCATCACCTGTGGCACCGGAAATGCAGTGCAGCAGTACTATAACCCCACCCCTTATCCAATTGGATTCCGCTCAAACTATGGCGGTGTTGAGGGACGCATCACCTTCGAAAATGGTGCGCCTGAGGACAGCGTACATGTCGTGGTCGAGCCCCAAGGGCTCAACCTCGCGCGCAATTCCATGCTGTTGGAGGAAGGCGAATACGCCAAATTCGACATCCGATTGGACGAGATGCGGGAGGAGGGCGACCTGAACCACTGGCCAGACATCCACTCAGACCACTTCCATCCCACCCTCAGTTTTGTGGATTCAACGGGCCTCAGGGTGAGCGAAGGGGTCAGTGTGTCCCAATGGGTCAAGGTGCCCAAGGCAACCCTGCTCGGACATCCCGTAACAGGCGCAGGCGCTGCGGAAGAAGCGCCACTGTTTACCCTGAATTACCACGACCCACTGGCCAACCTCGAGAAAGAGAGCCTGAGCATTTGGGCGAGGAAAATCAATGGCAACGATGGTCAATACCGACTGTCCGCACGTCAATCTGGTGTCTTCACTGATTTCGGTGCCTTCGAATTGGATTACGACAAGTTCCAGCACCTGACCTTCACCATGGCCAATGTGGAAAGTGGACGAGAAGTTCCGGGCATCCGGATCTACGTCAGGGCCCATGGTGACGACCCCGGCGTCATCGAGCAACCGGTGGAATTCTACGATTTCCGCGGACCCGATGACGTGATCCAAATGATCCGCGAGAATTGGAGTGCTTGGATTTGGAATGCCGCCACCGGCACCTCCGGTTTCTGTTCCGATCCGAATGCGCTCAACTTCGCCGGAAACGAACTGGGAGGCAGCCTCGAATACTGCGACTACGAAATGCCGAGCGGATGCACCGATCCGCAGGGACAGAACTACCTCGAGTACGCCCTGTTCGAACCAGGCGGCGGTGAGGACGCATGCAATTACTCCTACTACGGAACGGGTGAGGAAATCGCGCTCCATTGGTTCAGCGATGACGACGCCAACCCCTATGAATATCCCGTCATCCTCCGCTTGGAGGGAGATGGTTCCGAAACTGTCGTGAAGAGTTTCTGGTCCGATCTGAACCGCTACCAAGACAGCTTGCAGGTGTTGGGCATGCTTTACCCATACAGCTCTGTGGTCATGTCAGTGAAACTCCCCAACGGCGACTACCGCATGCGCGTACTCGACAGCCGGGAGGAAGGCGACGGCAGCCTGCCGCACATGGAAGCGGACAGCTTCTCGGGAAACTTCGCCTTGTACAACAGCGTCGGCGTGAACCACGTCACCTGTAGCCAGTACATCCAGGACGAAGCCAATGGCGGCTCCTACGACCTCAGCATCATCACGCACAGCGCTTTGGCGAGCGGAGTCGGCCAAATCGACAACTTCCTGCTCGTGGATTGTGCGGAATGCTTCTCCGTGAACTTCCTCAACAACGCCACGATCGAAATGCCACTGACGGCCAAAGGCCAAGATGCGATCGAAGGTGCATCCACCTATGAATTCTGGTGGCGGACCGCGGATGTCATCGACGGCGAGACCTATCTCTTTGGTGACATCTTCACCATCGAAGGCGACGACAGTTCGGGCGACATCACGCTGCGCGTGGTGGAAGACACCGAAGACCCGTCCAACATGGGCAATGCCAAGTGGGAATTGACCGGCCCCGCCGGCACCATGCGCCGGATTCCGGAACAGCCCACGTACAATGAGTACGCGGTGATTCCGGGGCAATGGTACCACGTGACCCTGGCTGTAGGACAGCCGACTGGAGATGGACAGCCCATGGCCTATTTCACCATGAGGAGCACGGACCAGAACTTGGCGGACAACGAACCGTGGAACAATCCGCGCCACTTCGAATTCGACAACCTCGACGACGATGGCAACCCACTGGATCTATCGGCACAATTCGTCATCGCACCTGTTGACCCATCGGCCAACTACAATGCCGAAAAGATCATCCTCGGTGGATCCAATGTGCTCATCCACCGCCTCTCCATCTGGGAAGGCATCTTGACCCCTGGGGAAAGTGCGTCTTTGTTCGAAGGAGCAGACCTGCGCGGTTCTACCTTCAATGCCACGGTCATGCCCAACGAGACGGGTGTGTGGGTTCAGCCAGACGGCGGAGACCTTCCCTTCTCGCGCCTGAGGTCTGTGCTTGTGCCCGACAATGCGGGACGCTTCGTGGACCAGATGCTCGACAAGCAGCTGCAGCCGCAAGGCACGAACTTCGATGCCAACCCCATCAGCGAAGCTTACTTCGTGGGCAGCGAGGTCGCTACCGGCGCCGGAGCCCTGACCGTGGATGGCACAACAGGTGCAGACGAACTGCCGAGCATCAACCGCAAGTCCATTCGACGCGCACCTTATGGTCAGTGCAATCCCGGTTGCAACCGACTCTTCGACGCTTGCAACTTCAACCCCTTCGCCAACCAATTCATCGATTGTGAATTGAGCTGCACCGGAGAGGGACTGCGCATGGCCAAGATGGCTGCGGAAGCCATCGTCTATGACGAGATCCGTGCTTGGGGCAACGCCCCTTTCTATGCTTACGCGGAAGGATCTCGCGTGGTACCGGGCGCTCCCCTGTACGGTCAGGATTACCGCAGTTGGGAAGCCGCCAAATTCTGGATGCAGCGTTATCCCAGCAACTTCACTGAAGGCATGCTCCTGATGTACGACGCCGACGAAGGATTGGGCAACGCCCTCTACGACCGCGCCAAGTATACCGTGGACAATGAGTCCTGGATGGGACACAATGCCGCCCTTTACCACCAGACATTTGCTCTGAGCAGTTCAGCGGATACCAGCTGGTATCAGATTCCGGACCCGACCCGCAACTACTTTGCGAACGGTCCCCTGCGCGACCTGCCTCAGAGCCTCGGCAGCTGGGCTTACACGAACATCAATTCAGGTGGAGGCTACGTGATCGGCAACGTCAAGTTTGTCGGCTCAGGAGACTTCTTTGACATCAAGCCCAGCAAGTCCACCAGCGGATTCGAACACATCTTCGAACCCGCCCAACGGACCACCATCATTGGCGACGTCCTGCTGCTGTCAGAGGACCAGGACTTCATCGACAAGAGTTCCTTCGAGGTCGAGGTAAGGGTGACTTACCAAGACCTTCCGGCAGGTCAAACTGATTACGCCAATGTCACGTCTCCCGGGTCTTCTTACTGCCCTGTAGCCAATGTCAGCTTCAAGGTGGATGGTTCAGTGGCCATGGACGACGAAAGTCAAGCCATCAAAACCGACCAATATGGTTTTGCCAAACTTTCCATCCCTCGTGGAGAACACCTCATAGAACCAATCCTCAAAGACAACGATGAGGACAATGACGAGGACAACCACGTCTTTGCAAGCACTTCAACAAGTGGAAGACAAGTCTTCATCACAGGACCCGTTCTACGGGATTCAGATGGCAACCTGCCGAGCGATGTTCAATTCGTGGACATCACAAAGCGACGCGCCATTGGTCGCATTGTAACCGGTGATGCCATGGGGGCCGCGGCATGGGATGCCAGCGCCAACAACTTGGGCCTCACTTCGTTTACCCTGCTCCCCATCGACAAGGTGGAAAACCAGAACACCTGGACTCAAGCGTTTGGTTGCCCAGCCCTCAAAATCACCACAGATACCACCACTGGACAATACGAATTCTACGGCTTGCCGAAGGACTACCGCATTGCCATTTCATCTGACACGATTCTGATCCCCTCTGTTTTTGATGCTTGTGGCGGTTTCGAACACCTGGATGTCCAAGGTTGGAAGCGCGAATTGCCTGCTACCTCCAGCACAGGTCGTGCATGGTCAGCCGGTTTCAGCAATTACATGAAAGCAACCTCAGAAGGAGACTACAATCCATTCAAGGCGGATTATGCCGTTTGGAATTTGAGTCTCCTGCCACAGGAATGGTCACACAACAGCGAATACCCCAGCCACCCCATTGCAGAGGGCACCTCCGCAATGCCTGCCAACTTTGCTGAAAACAGCAACAGCAGGGTGTTCGACCGACAAGACTTGATCTACAATCCTGCGATTGAGCTCATTGTGAATCAAATCCAAACAGATGGAAGCCAGGAATGCAACCCTGAAGCTCCAGCGCTGGCCTACCCCATTTTGGAACAAACTTTCCTCGGAGAAACGGAACTGTACCACACGGATGGTGAAGCCAAATATTTCCTGGATGCCGAACGGTATCTCGCGGCGTACAAATTTGCCCAAGATGACAAGGAAGAAAACGCTTTGGATGGTGTCGCCCCGTTCCCACTGGGCCTACCAGTCTTGCACTCCCATGTGAAATACTGCATGTCCATCTATGGTTCACGGCAGTCTTACACGGAGATTCCACACCCCACAATCCAAGACTCCATCTCCTATGCCTTTGGTGACACCACCAAAGTGAAGGGCGACCAGTACTCCCTCACCATCACCAATTCACTGGCCAAGGGAGACAATGTGGTGACCCAAACCTTGAGCGAGGACAGTCTGATCTATTCTTTCTCCTGTAAGGAACCTAACGAGTACAACACCAACGACCAAGGTGTCCATGTACCCACGGGCAACATGAGCATGGTCATGTCCGCTTATGGAATCACCGTTGACATCTGGGACCCATTTGCCCACTTGATACCACAAGAAGCGGATTTAGAAGAAGTACCGGGACTGCTCCGCCATTGGTCTGACCAGGAGCTGTTGTTTCAAAGGAACCGCTTTGACGCCATCATTTTTGGTGATTATGCAGCTTCTGATCCTGTCCCTGTTTCTTCCGATGCCATTTTGGATTTCATCCTCCGGGATCCACCGGGTGATGCCTCATACTGCACCCTTGAACAGGGTTCTATAATGTCCATGTCCAAGTCCATCTCTACTTCTGAAATGGCAGGAATGGACCGCAAAAAGAACTCGGATGTAAGTGCAAAAAAGAATGACGAAGGGGGACTGGTATTGGCCCCGTTGGGCATTGGAATGCAACAGAGTTCAGCCACTGAATTCCAAGCCGGTCTCAATACATCCCAAACTGAGGAATACACCAAGGACAAGTTCGGAGAAGTCAGCATTGAAGAGTCCCTGGAATTCAATCAGGCGATCACGACTTCGGGCATTAGCCACAAAGAACAAGACTTGTTTTATGGCGAGGTCCGGAATACCTCGATGTCCAACCATCGCATATTCGGTATCAATCCCACCCAATCTGTCATCAACGCTTCGCTTGGCCAAAATGTGGCCAGTGAAATGGGCATTCCTTTCAACGACGAACAAGGGGCACCTCAAGCCGTATTCGCCGATGGAGATGGAGATGGCATTTTGGATGAGATCATGATGATGAAGCTCGACGATAACGGCAACGTTACCGGAGAAGTGACCCCGTTCGTCATGAACTGGTCAGGCCGGGTCAAACAGGCCATCCTCCCCGCCAGTCATTTCATGAAGACCCAATACACCATCGAGAATGTGGACATCCCCATGCTCATGACGGCACGAGACGCTTACTTCTCGAATCATCCCGAGCTGTACACATGGCCAGACGGAACACCGAGCAATGTCCAATACAACCAGCTGGGTTGGAAGTACCCATATCGGGTCATTTGGTCTGGAGATGCAACAGATGAACCGGATACGGTTTGGACCGACATGAAGTTGGCCAACAACGATGATCACCGTTGGGAAACCTTCTATTCCGCTTGGTTGTCTTCAGTTGGGCAGGGCATTCCCAACAAGGCCAGCACCATTACCAAGGGTTACAATGTGCCCTCGGCCATTCAGTCATTGGTGGACCTCTCCAGTGACATACTGGATGGAGACCTGCCTACTGAACTGCAATTGGCTGGGGTGCCTCATGATGTGACAGCTCGCCTTCTGACCGACAAGTTCATCGGCGATGACAGGATCGGCCCAGGTTACAGGTTCCTTGCTGCGGACATCACCCTTGACTCCGTGCGGTTCTTCAACAACCAAATCGCACAATGGTCCAAGATCTTGGCCCAAAACGAGTTTGAGAAAATCAATGCCCGTCGGTTCATTTTCGACAACATTGGCAGCTACAGTGAAATTGATCAATTGTCCGATTGGTCAGAAGACCTGCAGACTTCTGGAGCAACAGCCGCACAGTTCTCCTTGGATGATTTCACATCCAGCACCTCTGACCTAGAGGCGTTTGACCCTGATGCCATTGACATCTGGTCCAGTGCCGACTTCGAACCCTTCTTCCTCACGTTCAGCGGGGGTGGCGCAGAGTTCACCCAATCCATCACCAAGACCAACATCCAAACGACAGAAAATGCAGTGGAGCTCAGTTTCCTGAGTCAAGGAAGCTTGAATGTTGAGGTGTATTGCTCTGGACAAGGATTCAACCAAGGGGGTGGAGACTTGAAGCAAATCACAGAGGTTCGGGAAAATTCAGAGACCAATGAGAGCTCTATGACGTTTAGCTACACCCTGAGTGATGATGACTTCCAAGATTTCTATCTGGTCGCTGTGATCCCAGGGGCAGGAGCCAATGGCCCCATATTCCTGAACCTGGGCGGTGCTTCATCATGCAAATACCGCGACGCGGACATTTCCCAATACAGTGAGTGGTTCCCCGCATTGATACCCAGTTCCAACACCGTTTCAGGCAGCCTCTTGGATTGCAACAATGCGACCCTGGCGGAACCTGTATGGTCCCGAACCATTGACACCAACAAGGTGATCATGGACCCCGTATCGGGCGGTACATGGCATGCCATGGATCCCGGTCAAATTGAAGCGAACACCGCTACACTTGCTGGAGGCCCAAGCGACGCAATATTGGCCATACAAGGAGGAATATTCGCCGTTCAAATAGCATACAACATTGTCAAGCAAAATTATGCAGGAGCAGCGCAAGTGGGAATCGCTGCCGCAGCTTGGGGAGCCTTCTTGGCAGCAGATGCTGGCATCACGTATGGTTTCCGGCAACTTGTGTCCTCCGAATACGGAGGTGCATTTGCAGGAGAAGGGTTCAGCGATGCCAATGTGCTCGCCATCGAAGATGCCGTAGAAGCGGATGATGTCTTTATCGCCGATGGGATGTGCGCCGATATTTTCGAAAAGGACGCCTACTTCGAAGTTCAGCCTGCAACGGTTCAATTGCAGGTTCCGAACATCACGGTTTCATATGATGCTCCTGGAGGAAACAGCGTGAGTGATGCCACCGAGGTCAGTGCTACGGCATTCATGGACCAGTCCATCGGGATGACTTTGCATTTGCGCAACAATGCTCCGAACCCCATCGGGGGATACGCCAATTTCCTGATCTTTTCGGACGTCACTTTGAATACCCTCGGTGCAGAGGTTACCATTGGAGGAACGGATGGCAACGCAGGGGCATTTGGTTACACCATCGAGCCATCTTGGTCCAGCTCGGCTCCCCTTGGAGGCGCTTATGATGTCCCCGTTGTCTTCGAGCATTCCGGAGTTGACAATCCTGATTTCCAAAATGGATCCGTTCAAATCATCATGGAGTCTGAATGCGACAACTTCATCAGTGACGCCGTCAAGGTCAACTTGAATTTTGAGCCGGCATGTTCAGATGTGACCATGCTACAACCCTTGGAGAACTGGACTGCCAATTTGGACCGGATCACCAATGGGAGTACTGAGCACCCCTCCGACCTCTCCATCAATGTGGATGTCTCCAAAAATCATTTCACGAATTGGGTCCAACCCAACAGCAGCATTGATTACATCTCTGGAGAAGGCCCGGTGGTTGTGGAATACCGCCTGGGCAATGGATCCATTTGGTCCCCAATCAGCAATTCTCTTGCGTTTGGAACCGACAGTACCGTCATCTTGAATGAAGATGGCAGCCTCAATGACGTCACCCTTTCATGGAAACCCATCATTGCTGAGCAGTTGTGCAACCCGTTGACTTCGGCGGATGGCACCTCTTGTTTGGGTTATGAAGGTGAAGTCCTGTTGCGTTCAAGAAGTGTGTGCGCCGATCCTTTTGCTTTGCCTAAGACTTCTGAAGTCATTTCGGGCTATGTCGATTATGTACGTCCCGAGCTCTTTGGCAGCGTGCTGCCATCGGACGGCTTCCTCGAGCCTGGCGATGAGTTGCAGTTGCGCTGGTCCGAAGGGATGGAAACGTCCAATCCGGCCTTTACGCTGAGCCCCGACTCCATCAAGATCAGGGCGACACAGAATTCGGACTACACCAAAAACAGCGGTGGAGTCAAATTCACGGAGGACGAGCACTTAACCGTGGTCCAGGGTCCGCACCTCGACGCCTACTACGTCGATGAGGACATGATCGGATTCCCCGGTTGGTCCGTGAGCTGGAAGCAATGGGGCGGCGGCCTCTACGGCGTTCAGGACACTGCATCTGGCACCATTGGGGCCACTTCTGCAGACCCCGAAGCGCTCATTGTCGCGCCGAATCAAATCACGGTGGTTGTTCCCCCGTCTAATGCGAGCGGTGTGGTCTTCACCCAAGGCGACCAGTCGGGATACAGCCTCACCGGTGAGTTCGTCGACATCGACCATTTCAAGCTGACTTCCACGGTACCCAATGTGGGCACTTCGTCCTACACCGTCCAGATTTCAGGTGCGAACGCACAATGGAATGGACTGTGGAACCAGTTGGAATTGGTCTTTGAACCAACAGCCACCGAAGGCTCCTACAATTGGAGACTCGACCTGAACGGAGCACCGGCAGGCCAAAATGGTGTCATCACAAACATCAACTTGGAACCCACGCGCCTCACGCTTGGAAACGGCTGGATCAATGGACACCCCACCGGCGATCCGTTGAGCATGCCCATGCAAGACTTCCGCATGTGGAACAGCCAGCGCGAGACCTATGCTTCGGAGACTCCGGCCTTCCAGATCACTGGAAACGAAATCGGATTGCAGCTTTGGTTGCCCATGGATGAACTGGAAGGCACTCCTGCCGACCGCGCCCGGATGCGGGACGTCATCATGGAGGCCAATTGGTACAGTCCAGGAGCCTCCCATGCCCTCGACTTCGCCTCCAACACCAACGGTTCGCTTATCCCGAGCATTTCTGGTGTGAACTGGACGCCTGACGGCACCCGCAATACGACCCTCGAGTTCTGGGTCAAGCCGGGTGGACTGAACGAAGGCATCATGAGCATAAACGGCACGGCCGATCCCGACATCGACCTGCGCCGCGTGGGCTGGTCCGGTTTCATCGACGAAGCAGGACGCCTCGGCTTTGCCAACGGCACCGACACCATGCGCACGCAGGTGCCGCTGTCACAAAGCTGGCACCATGTCGCCCTCGTCCGCCGCTACAACGGCACGGCGCTCCTTTACGTCGACGGTGAGGAAGTCGCAGGCGATCCCGCCTACGACCACGGCAAGCTCATTCCTGTCGTGCTGCACCTCGGTGCGCGCAACCAGCTGCCTTCGGGCATTGGAGAGTGCCACGACCTGCAGGGCATCAGCTTCAACACCGACGGCGACGCCAACGTGCACCAGGCCGGTTCGCTGGGCTGGGCCATGTTCAATGGGGTCCCCGCAGAGTTCTTCGGAGACGGCACTGTCGCCACCGATGACCTCGATTACGCCAACGCCTTCCACCCCTCGGAACAGGCCTGCATCGACGCTTGCGTAGATGCGCCACCGAGCGGCGCCCCCGTGGGCTATGACCGGTTCTTCACCGGCAAGCTCGACGAACTGCGCGTGTGGAATACGGCTTTGACCAAGGAGACCATCGTCAAACAGATGCGCGATGGCGTCTATGGGTATGAGAACCTCGTGCTCCACGTGCCGTTCGAAACGGGCATTGTGGCAGACACGTTGGCTGTACATCCGTACGACGCATACGTCTACGCCCCCTATGACGGCTTTGATTACTTCAACGATGCATCCTCCATGCTAACCACCCACGGATACAACGCCGTGGAGCTGGGCAACATTGGAAACGGTGGACTCACCTCCATCATCAGTGGCATCCAAGAAGAGGATGCGCCGTTGATGCAGTCTGCACCGCAGACCACCCTGAGCGCGGTGGGCGACATCATGGATGTGTCTTGGAACTCCCTCCACGACGAGTGCATCATCGAACTCAACGAACAGAGCCTCTACAAATACGAGGACCAGCTCGTGACCTTCGTGATCCCCAAGACACAGCTGCGCGACGAAGCCGGAAACGCCACGGAAAGCGACCTCGTCTTCGAGATGCTCATCGATAGGAATCCGCTGAAGTGGAGCGAAACAGAAGCCCAGGTCGAACACGAGTTCGACATGGAAACCGTGAGCTACACCACAGAGATCATGAACGTGGGCAACACCACCAAGTACTTTGAGGTCAGCGGGCTACCGGCTTGGATTGAAGCATCTCCTTCAAGTGGGAACATCCCGGCCAACAGCACGATGGAGATCACCTTCTCTGCGCCAGAGGCCTTGCCCATCGGATACTTCGAGTTTGATGCCAGGTTGAAAGGCGGCCTGCCTTGCGGCAACGCATCCTCCGGTGGATTCTGCTATGCGGAGCGCTTTACCCTCGGGGTGGACATCTTCGCCACACCGCCTGAGTTGGAAGTCGACGTGGCCGCCTTCGAGTACATCATGCCTCTGGTGACCAAGGCTTACATCAACAACGCCGCCAGCACCGACGAAGACGACATCGTCATGGCGTACATCGATGGAGAGCTTCGCGGTTACTCAAACTTGGATTTGCCCGTCGCTGGACAAAACCTCGCCTTTGTCTCTGTCTTCTATGACACGGAGGACATCGGCAAGGAGATTGAGTTCAACATCTGGGACGCTTCCAAGGGCATGACCCGCGCCCAGGTCTCGACCCATTGGCCCACCCTCGAGCAGCAAGTAGAGGTGACGCCAAACGAGAACGGCATCGGCAACCTCTTCGAGCCCCTGCTCCTCAAAGCCACCAGCCGCGTGGCCATCAACACCAAGTTGGTGCCGGGTTGGAACTGGATCAGTGTCAACGTTGTGGACACGCCTGCCACCTTCTCCCTGGAGCAAGCCTTTGAGCATGTGCCAAGCGAGGACATCCTGCAGGTGAAGTCGCACTTGACACCCTACAAGTTGCCGAGCGATGTGGACCACGGATGGACGCCATACGCCGATGACGAGACCGACGTACAGATGCGCTACATGGTGCAGATGAAGGCCGACACGCCAGATGAGATCTGGACAATGACCAACATCGGATTCACGCCAAACCCAACGGAAGAGGAGTTCCTGAAGCCGCTGGTCTATGGTTGGAACGAACTTGGGTACCTGCCACAGCAGTCCTTCAATGTGGACCAAGCCATGCGCAGCGTCTCCGATGCAGACTCCATCCTTGGCTTCAACGACCTCATCCAGAGCCGTCACGACGGATTCGCCATGTATGCCGGTGACGGCAATTGGATCGGATCGCTCAACACGATGCGGCCAGGTCAGGGTTACCGGATGCGCCTCGGGTTGACCAGTGCTGAGAATGTTGGCCAGCCGGCCGGCACCTTGGAGTGGCCCCTCTCGCTGGGCATGGAATACCTCGTGCGTTCCGATGAAGAGGAGACAACCTGGCCGATGGAAGTGTTGGAATGGGAGTCCTCCATGCTGGGGGTCATCCGACTGGAGGTGCCAAGCAGCCAGCCTCAGTCGTTGATCGATGCCCTCGGCGCATTTGTTGACGGTCCCCAAGGCCCCATCTGCATAGGTCAAGCCCGTCCGATGGATACCGATCAAGGACTGCTCTACTTCTTGACGGCCTTTGGTGAAGCCAATGCGGCGCTGTTTGCCGGCGATGTCCACTTCCGTTGGATGTCTGGACTCACCGAGTTGGAATTCACAGCAGACGAAACAGTCGCCTTCGAAGCCGACCGTTTGCATGGCGACCTCGAATCGCCCATGCTGTTGCACTTCCGCGAAGCCCTGGCCATGCCTGAAACCAGTGTGAATGAACACCTTGTCGCCTTCCCGAATCCGTTCCGCAACGAACTCTCCATCCACTGGCATGGCGATGAAGAAGTGCTGGAACTGCGCGTGGAAGACGCCAACGGCAAGACCATCGACGTGCTGGACTGTAAGGGCATCGCCGAAGGGCCGTGTCGCTGGGTGACCAACAACCTCGCCTCCGGGGTCTACTTCATCCACGCGATCACCGAGTCTGGACACCACGCCGTTCGCGTCATCAAATAACCGGGATGCCCCCTGCCGCTCGGCAGGGGGCCCTCCCACTCCACCCACAACAGACCCCAAAGACCAACCCATCACCCGATGCCCACAGGCCCACATACGCAATGGCACCAGATGTTCAGCTTGCTGATAGCCTGCTTGGTCCTACCCATAGCCGGCATGGTCGCACAATGCCCAAATTCTGTGGTATTGGACGCCTACGAATCCCCATGTGGCAGCGGATTGAACAACGGACAGAGCTTTACCGCCGCCGAGACAGGGTCTTTGGATACGGTCATCATCGCCCGGTGCACCGCTTCAGACGCCCGGCTTGTATTGAGGGCGTTCTATGGAACGGGGAACGATTGGGACGAAGGCAGCATCATCGGTGAAGCGGACGCGGTGCTGCTGGGAACAGACCATCCGGACGGCTGCTTTACTTCCGGAGGCAACGGATTCACCCATTATGCCGCTGGAACCTTCACCTTTACCGGGGTCTCGGTTGAGACCGGTGTTCAGTACACCCTCCACCTTTTGGAAGGTGCTGCAGCCACGGGTTGCAACATCAGTTATGCAGGTGGAAACGCCTTCTCCGTTGCAGGCGCAAAAACCGGAGAAGACCTCGCCTTCTCCTTGTCCATCTGTCCAGGAACGCCCGTTTTTGGGTGCATGGACCCCTCGGCCTGCAACTTCGATGCAGCCGCAACAGCCGAAGACGGCTCTTGCCTCTCGTTGGACTGCGCCGGACAATGCGGAGGATCCGCCTATGACGATCCGGATTGTGGCTGTGTCCCATCGGCCGCCGATGCCGGCAGTTGCATCGGTTGCACGGATGCCACGGCTTGCAATTACCTCGAGAATTCCACAGTGGATGATGGAAGCTGCTTTTACCCCGTATGCAACGGAGCGTGTCCTGACATCCTGAACTTCTACGAAGCACCCTGTGGTACAGGCCTCAATTACGGCCAAGGCTTTACCGCCACCATCACAGGTCTGCTCAACAGCATCACCATTGCACGCTGCACAGGCGTGGACACGCGCATCCTGATTCGCAACTACAACGGGGATGGGTCAGAATGGGACCAAGGCAACCTCATCGGTGAGGCGGACCAGGTAGTCAGCGGCAACCAAACCCCCTCTGACTGCTTCATCAGCGGCGGAAATGGCTTCACCAACTACGTAGAGACCACCTTCACCTTTACCAACATCGGTTTGGAGGCCGGCCAACAGTATGTCTTCCAGCTCGAGCAAGGCGTAGCGGCCACAGGCTGCAACATCACCTATTCCGGAGGCACTGCATTTGGCCTGAATGCCGCCAAGCCTTCTGAAGACCTCGTTTTCGCGCTGTCCATGTGTCCCGACAATGTCACCTTTGGCTGCACGGACGCCTCGGCGTGCAACTACGATGCCACCGTGGACGTGGAAGACGGATCCTGCCTCTTTCTGGACTGTCAAGGCACTTGTGGAGGATCTGCATACCTCGACCCAGATTGCGGTTGCCTCGATTCCATTGATGAAGCCGGCCAATGCCTGGGGTGCACAGACCCCGCCGCCTGCAACTACGACATCACCGCCACCACCTCTGATGGCTCTTGCACCCTGCCCGACTGTCATGGCGATTGTGGGGGAACTGCCACCAATAGCAGCTGCGGATGCATTGGGGGAAACACCGGCATTCCTGCTTCGGCTTGTGTAGATGGCTGCATCACCAATGTCGACGCCACCGACTCCGAAGCATGCCCTCCCGGCATTCTGTATGGCCAAACGATTACGCCCTTAGAGAATGGCCTGCTCAAGCGGATCCGATTGAAAACCTGTTGCGCCCTGGATGCACAGCTCGTTGTCCGAACCTTGACCAACACAGACCCGTGCAGCCCCGGCGGCGGCGGAACTTGGAATTCGGGCACCATCCTCGGATACAGCAGTACGGTGCCCAGTTCGTGCTCGAGTGTCACCTCCTGTCTGACAGGTTTCGGGCTCGACGGATATCACTGGCACAACTTTGACTTCGACGACGTTCCAGTGCAAGCCGGCACCACCTATGTTCTCGAACTGCTGTCTGGTGTGGCCATTGCCAACTGCACTTCGGACTACGCTGGAGGCCAAGCCTTCAATGCCTCTGAGGCCCTGCCCGACTACGACCTCGTATTTGCCATGCACATCTGTCCAGCCACCATGAACTGGGGCTGCACCGATGCTACAGCTTGCACTTATGACCCGGCTGCAAACCAGAATGATGGCAGCTGCCAATACCTGGATTGCAACGGCGATTGCGGAGGCACCGCCCTCGACGTCACGGGGTGCGGATGCATCGGAGGCAATACCGGCATCCGCGAAGCCCAATGTGTGAACGGAGACCTCCACAACATCACCGCCAACGACGGCACCATTTGCAATGAAACGTTGAAGGGACAGTCCCTCATCGCTGACGCCCACGGTTTTCTATCCAGAATTGGACTTCACGTCATGCCCGACGCGTCCCAGACGGTACAATTGAGCCGCACCGATGGTCCCAACGCCGGTGAGGTACTGCTGGAGTTTACCCGCTCTGCCGTCTCCTCTTCATGCGGCGGAGTGGAACCTGAGTGGATCGAACTCGACTTCTACAACATCCCCTTGCAAGGAGGCAGCCAATACCAACTTGACTTTCTCTCAGGAGACGGTTATCGGACGTGCTACCCGGAGTATTCCGCGGGCGCAGGCATCAATGCCAGTGGCGCCGCTACCGCCCATGACCTCGCCTTCCGGGTCATCTATCGGACGCCTGAACCCGGCGAACTGGTGTGGGGATGCTCAGATGCCAGCTATTGCAACTACGACCCCACCGTCACCCACGACGACGGGTCCTGCACCACCTTGGACTGCCACGGCGATTGCGGCGGAACGGCCTACGAAATCGAAGGGTGTGGATGTGTCGAAGGCAACACGGGCGTCACCGCCGACAGCTGTTACGGCTGCACCGACCCCACTGGATGCAACTACGACGTGAACGCTTCCATCGATGACGGTTCCTGCGCCGTAGTAGACTGCCATGGCGACTGCGGAGGCACCGCCATTGCCAATGTCAATTGTGGTTGCGTTGGAGGAAACACCGGCATCGACCCCGGAACCTGCTTGGATCGGTGTCAGGGCAGCCTGGCCCTCAGCACTTATGATGGACAATTCAGCTCAGACGCTTATGCCATGGGCGGCTCCGGGCAAACCTTCACCGCCACCGAAACCAGTTACCTCACGGCCGCGCATTTCAGACAGGCCATTGAGCCCGCCTCCTTCATCACTGTGGAACTGCGCAAGTTGGATGCACCCGATGTCCACAATGGCACCTTGCTCAGCGCAGAGTCCTTTGAAACGTGGACAGATACCGAAGGCGAAGGAGGCGACCTGTTCATAGAGTGGGACATTCCGGCCCTGTTGACCCAAGGCGAGGAGTACGCATTGGTGCTGATTGGCAGCTACACGCTCGTCTTAGAAGGCGAGGATGATGTCTATGCGGGAGGCGCAAGTTTTGATGGACTGGGGTCCACAGCCAACGGTCCCGACCTGTTTTTCGAGCTGTTCACCTGCCCAGATTTGTTGGGTTGCATCGACCCTGCCGCTTGCAATTTCGATGCTGTATCCTCGGCCGACACAGAGCCTACCACCTGCATCTTCCCTGAAGGGTGTGAAATCTGCACGGGTGAAACCGATGGAACGGGGACCGTATCCGATTTCGACAACGATGTGGACGATGACGGCGTTTGCAATGCGGACGAAATACTGGGGTGCACCGATGCTGAAGCTTGCAATTACGACGCCACACCCACCACGGACTCATACAATTCATTGTGCCTGTACGCCACCGGTTGTGAAACCTGCACAGGCGAAACCGACGGCACCGGGACCATTTCTACAACGGACAACGACACGGACAACGACGGGGTATGCAATGACGATGAGGTGCTCGGTTGCTCAGACAACACCGCCTGCAACTACGACGCCACCCCCACCACCGACACCGACAATACGCTCTGTGTTTACCCCAACGGCTGCGAGACCTGCTCAGGCGAGACCGACGGCTCTGGCACGACTGTGGACAACGACGACGACAGCGATGGCGTGTGCAATGCCGACGAGGTCCAGGGATGCACCAATCCGAACGCCTGCAATTACGACGCCACCCCCACCACCGACACCGATAACACGCTGTGCATCTACCCGGTAGGTTGCGAGGTGTGTTCTGGGGAAACCGATGGCTCCGGAACCACGTTGGTACTGGATGATGACAATGATGGGGTGTGCAATGGCGACGAGCTGCTCGGATGCACCGACATCAATGCCTGCAACTACGACGCCACACCCACGACCGACACCGACAACTCGCTTTGCATCTACGTTTCAGAAACCTGCGATACTTGCTCTGGAGAGACCGACGGATCCGGCACTGTGGTAGACAATGACACGGACAACGACGGTGTTTGCGCTTCGGATGAAGTCCTGGGCTGTACCGACATTACGGCCTGTAACTACGACGGGACACCCACCACTGACACGGACAACTCACTCTGCGTGTACCCCACTGGCTGTCAAACATGTTCCGAAGAGACCGATGGCACGGGAACCGTCCTCAGCAATGATGCCGACAACGACGGGGTTTGTGATGACGATGAAGTCACAGGATGCACAGATTCAAACGCCTGCAACTACGACGCCACACCCACCACTGACACCGACAATTCTGTCTGCATATTCTCTACTGGGTGTGAAAGCTGTTCTGGTCAATTGGATGGCACCGGAATCATCGTGGAAAACGACGACGATGGTGATGGCGTCTGCAACGCCGTTGAAGTAACAGGGTGCACCAACCCCCTGGCCTGCAACTACGACGCCACGCCCACCACCGACACCGACAACACCCTCTGCATATTCAAGGTC
>DGOE01000066.1 GCA_002389295.1 Flavobacteriales bacterium UBA4474
TGCATTCGTGGAGATGTCACCGGCATTGGTGCTGATGTCGCCTGCATTCGTGGAAATCGCACCGGCGTTGGTACCAATGCCCGTTTCGTTCGTGGCAATGGCCCCCGTGTTGGTGGCAATCAATCCGGCGAGGTTGGACAGGTCGGTTGCCAAACCCGCATCACCTGATGCACGGTCGGCAATTTCCTGAGCCAAGACAACAGCCAGGCTGTCTGCCGTTCCTTCGGGCGCATTGGCTGCGAACAACGCAACCGGGACGGCCGTAACAGCCATCATGCCGAAGGAGGCGAACCCGCCACCACTGTTTACCTCCACTTGGAAGGAATAACCTCCGGAAGACCAGTCGATGGCCGCCAAGTCCCCAGCACCGGCAACACTGCCTATAGTGAGGTTGATCAGGCCGAACTCATCCGTGAGGATGGCGGAGTGAGTCTCCGTCCACACTGCAGAGGATGCAGCGTCAAGGAGAGTAAAGCGAACGTCCAGCGTAGCATTCTCTAAGGCGTCGCCACCCGCGTCGCGGGCTACGGCCTGGTATGCTATCCCGTAGTTTTGTTGGGCTTGAAGGCCAAAAGTGGCCGCCAACAGGAAAGTGGACAATAGAATTGAGCGAATCAGTTTCATCTCGGTTAAGATTTCTCGAAGTATGAAGATAGGAATAAATTTCGATAAACTCCTAATTTCTTTCGTCCAAAGCGCATTTTATTCTCCCCTAGGCGTTGTAATCCCCGAAATATGGAAAATTCAAACCTTATATATAACGTGACGGTATCTGTCGACGAAAAAATACAGTCCGACTGGATATCGTGGATGCTCAACGGGCATTTACGCGATATGCTGAGCACCGGATGTTTCTTGGGGTTTACCTTTTCTGAATTGCATACTGACGCAGAAATGGGACCGACGTACACCGTGCAATACGAACTTGCCAGCCCGGCCGATTTCGAACGGTATGAAAAGGAGTTTGCACAGCAAATGAGGCAAAAAGGCGCCGAGGTTTTTGGCAAAAAGGCCCTGGCCTACCGTTCCACAATGCGCATCATTGCCAAAGGCCAATTGCGGGATCAATGACCCGTGACCGTCAGCGCGGTGCGGTCCGCCCAAAAAAACACCTTGGCCAACATTTCTTGACCGACCCGCAAGTGTCGGAGCGCATAGCGGCACTGCTGACCCTCGAAGAAAACCGGCAAGTTCTGGAGGTGGGTCCGGGCACTGGCGCTTTGACCAAGCCTCTGCTGCAGCGCTTTGGAAGCGGTGTGCACGTGGTAGAAATCGATGCCGAATCCGTGGCGTACCTGCACCAAGCCGATTGGATGGATACGCATCGGGTCCACGAGGCCGATCTACTGAAGGTTGACCCCATGGAATTGGGCCTGAACGGACCTTTTGCGCTGGCGGGGAACTTCCCCTACAACATCAGCACCCAGATCCTCTTCAAGGCGCTGGACTGGCGCGGCCAAGTGGTGGAATGCGTCGGCATGTTCCAGAAAGAAGTGGCAGAGCGCGTGTGTGCGCCTCCCGGGTCCAAGGTCTATGGCATCCTGTCCGCCCTCCTGCAGAATTACTACACCTGTGAATACGCCTTTACAGTAGGTCCTGGCGCCTTTCTCCCGCCGCCCAAGGTCGATTCTGGTGTCATCAGGCTGGTGCGCACACCCGACACAGACCCTGACGTGGACTATCACGCACTGAAAAGGGTGGTCAAAGCGGCTTTCGGGCTGCGCCGTAAAACACTGAGGAACGCCCTGCGCGCGGGAGGTTTCGACGATCAAGCCATTCCAAAAGAGTGGCTTGGGCAGCGTGCCGAGCAACTCAGCCCCGCTGATTTCGTGACGCTTACCCAGCACCTGATGCCGTCCGAATCACGGTCCGATACCTGAGCGTCAGCGCTTTCCTACCGGCTACGCAGACAAGGTTTTGCAGGCAGAACCGCCCTCAAGCTTGGATAAGGCGTATCTTAGATGAGAAGCTCTCTGCAATGATCGGAGCGAACACGCTACAAGAATTCGTAGTGGCACGTCAGGCTGAATTCGCCGGTGCCACAGGTGACCTATCGCGCCTGCTTACCGACATCGGTACAGCGGCCAAGATGGTCAACCGGCACATCAACCGTGCTGGCCTCTCTGGTATTCTCGGTGCACAACAGCACAACGGAAAGGGGTCCACCAACGTGCAAGGGGAAGCCCAACAAAAACTCGATGTATACGCCGACGACACCTTTACAAGGGTGCTCCAATCCTGCTTAAAGGTAGGCGGGGTGGTCTCCGAAGAACAGCCCGGCATCATTCATGTGGACCACTCCAAACGCGGACAAGGCAGGGGATATGGCAAGTACGTGGTCTGCATAGACCCCTTGGACGGCTCGTCCAACATTGACGTCAACATCAGCGTCGGCACCATTTTTGGCATCCACAAGAGGCGCTCGCCCTTGACCGAACCGGCGACACCCGAAGACTTCCTGCAACCCGCAAAAGACCTCGTCGCCGCGGGTTATGTGCTCTACGGGAGTTCGACCATGATGGTCTATTCCACAGGTTGCGGTGTCAACGGCTTTACCTACGACCCTTCCATCGGCGAGTTCTTCCTGTCCCATCCCGACATGAAATTCCCGGAGAAGTCCAAGGTGTACAGCATGAACGACGCCAACCTGGACACAGCCGTTTCGGGCGTCCGGAACTACATAGAAAGCTGCCGCCACCGGGGCATGACCGCCCGGTATACGGGGGCTCTGGTCGCCGATTTCCACCGCAACCTCATCCAAGGGGGGATCTACCTCTACCCGGGAACCGATGCCAAACCCGAAGGGAAGCTGAGGATGTTGTACGAAGCCCAGCCGCTGGCATTCTTGGCCAATCAGGCGGGGGGCTCGACCCGCTGCCACAACCACGACCTGTTGCACGTGCAACCGACGTCACTGCACCAGCGCACCCCGCTTTTTACAGGGCATGCCGCTGAGATCGAGCAGCTCGTCGCCCAGATGCACTCCGCTGTGGAGGTGCGCTGATCACAAGTCAACCGGGGTTGGCCACAGGCCGCGCCGTGCTGCCGCTGAGGTGGCGCAGGATGTCCATGGCCACAGGCAAGGTGGGCACAGGCTCCACCCGCAAGCGCAGTGAGCCGTTGCGCTGGTACATCTGAACGCCCTTGGTGTTGCGCTGCATGTAGTCCAGCACGCGCTGGAAACGGACCCCTTTGTAATAGCCGCTGCCTTCCTCGTCGTGGAAGACCCCGATCAGTTTGCCTCCCTTGAGCACCAGCTTGCCGAATCCCACCACCTGGGCCATCCAACGCAACCGGATGGTCTCCAGCAAATCCTCGGCTTCCTGCGGCAGGGGGCCAAACCGGTCCACCAACCGCTCTTCGTAAGCCTGCAGTCCTTCCTCATCGGCCATCTCGTCCAACTCCCGGTACAGCGCAATCCGCTCGGCTATGTCGGAGATGTAATGGTCGGGCAACATCAAGGCGAGGTCCGTTTCGAGCACGGTTTCCTCTACATAGCGTTCCCTGGAGTCGGCCTCCTCGCGCGCCAACTCGGCAAATTCCTCATCCTTGAGCTCTCGGATGGCTTCCGAGAGGATCTTCTGGTACATCTCAAACCCGATGTCCGTGATGAAGCCACTCTGCTCGCCGCCCAGCAGGTTGCCGGCCCCGCGTATGTCCAGGTCGCGCATGGCGATGTTCATGCCGCTGCCGAGCTCGCTGAACTGTTCCATGGCCTGAAGGCGCTTGCGGGATTCGGTGGGCAGAGCGTGCAAGGGCGGCGCCAGCAGGTAACAGAATGCCCGCTTGTTGGACCGACCGACCCGACCGCGCAGCTGGTGCAGATCACTCAGGCCAAAGGTGTGGGCCTCATTGATCAGGATGGTGTTGGCGTTGGAAATATCGATGCCGCTCTCGATGATGGTCGTCGCCACGAGCACATCGTAAGCCCCGTCGATGAAGTCCGACATCACCCGCTCCAGCTGTTCTCCGTCCATTTGCCCATGACCAATGCCCACACGGGCATCTGGAACAAGGCGGTTGATCATGCCCGCCACCTCGCGGATGTTGGCCACCCGATTGTGCACGAAATAGGCCTGTCCGCCGCGCGATACCTCATAGGCGATGGCGTCGCGGATCAGCTCCTCATTGAAGGACCCGATCTCGGTTTCCACCGGGTATCGGTTGGGGGGTGCCGTATTGATGATGCTCAAGTCCCGGGCCCCCATCAATGAAAACTGAAGGGTCCGCGGAATGGGTGTCGCCGTCAGCGTCAGGGTGTCCACGGTCGCCCGCAGCGTCTTCAGCTTGTCCTTGACCGCCACTCCGAACTTCTGCTCCTCATCGATGATGAGCAGCCCGAGGTCCTTCCACTTGATGCGCTTGCCTACGATGGCATGGGTGCCAATGAGGATGTCAATCTCTCCCGCCTCCAAGGCCTTGACCGTCTCGGTCATCTTCTTTCCGGTCTTGAACCTGTTTACGTAGTTGACCGTGACCGGGAAGTCTTTGAGGCGGCGGGAAAAACTCCGGAAATGCTGCATCGACAAGATGGTCGTGGGCACCAGCACCGCGACCTGCTTGCCGTCCGTTGCCGCCTTGAAGGCCGCCCGGATGGCAATTTCCGTTTTGCCAAAACCCACATCGCCACAGACCAACCGGTCCATGGGCACTTCCTTCTCCATGTCCTCCTTGACCGCTTCTGTCGCCGTCAGCTGGTCTGGGGTGTCCTGGTACATGAAGCTCGCCTCGAGCTCGGTTTGGAGATAGGTATCCGGAGTGTAGGCAAACCCCCTGGAGGCGCGGCGCTTGGCGTAGAGCTTGAGCAGGTCGTAAGCGATCTCCTTGACCCGCTTTTTGGTCTTGCTCTTGGTGGTCGCCCAAGTGGTGGAGCCCAACTTGTGCACCTTGGGCGGCATGCCCTCCTTTCCGGTGTACTTGGAAATGCGGTGCAGCGAATGGACGCTCACGTAGAGGATATCGCCCCCCTTGTACTTGAGGCGGATCGCCTCTTGCTCTTTGCCCCCGACATCGACCTTTTGCAGGCCGCTGAATTCACCGATACCGTGGTCAATGTGCACCACGAAGTCGCCGGGCTCCAGGCTCATCAGCTCCTTGATGGTCAGCGCCTGCTTGTTCTTTTTGAAGCCGTCCTTCAGGCGGAAGCGGTGGTAGCGCTCAAAAATTTGGTGGTCGGTGTAGACGGCAAGCTTGAGGCCTACATCCACGAAACCCTCGCTCAATTCAGCGGGAATCGGCTGGTATTTGACCTCGTCGCCGCGGTCGGCAAAGATGTCGTGCAGCCGCTCGAGTTGGGTGCCCTGACCGGCCACCACAAACGTGGCATAACCGTCCTGGTGCCGGTGCTTGAGGTGCTCGGCCAACAGGTCGAAATTCTTGTTGAATCCCGGCTGGTCCTTTTGGCCAAAGTCCACCGAGACGCGGTCTGTAAAAGACGATCCGCCGCCAAACTCCACGACGCGCTGGGTGTCCAACCGGCGTTCGAAACGCAGGCCCGTGGTGTACAATTCTCCGGGCCTCAGGGCTTCGGTTTGTCCCGTCCTCCTGTCGTAAAACGCCTGCGCCTTCTCCACTTCCTTGTCGAGTTGGTCCACCACCCCGTTGACATCCCACGCCCACACCGTGCAGTCTTCTCCGAGAAAGTCCAAAAAGGGCTCGCGCTCCTCTTTGAGCAACTGATCGCCAACGTCCGGAACAATGACCGCGCGGTCCATCTTGCCCACGCTCAGCTGGTCCGCGGGGTCAAATTTGCGGATACCGTCCACCTCGTCTCCAAACAATTCAATGCGGTACGGGTGGTCAAAAGCAAAACTGAAAATGTCCACGATGCCACCGCGAATGGCGTACTGACCCGGCTCATAGACGTACTCCACCTTTTCGAAACCGTAGTCAATGAGGATGTCGTCCAGGAAATCCTGGCTGATCCTGTCACCGCGTTGGATGGTGTAGGTATTTCGCTTGAGCTCCTTGCGGGTCGTGACTTGTTCTGCCACCGCCTCCGGAAAGCTGACGATGCACACCTTTCCCCGG
>DGOE01000058.1 GCA_002389295.1 Flavobacteriales bacterium UBA4474
ACTTCCATCCGCGTGCCGGGCCACCAAGGTCAAGGGCTTGCCGGGGGCGAAATCCTTCAAATCGGTCAGGTCGAAACTGTCGTCTTCGCGGATCAGGTCATAGTCGGCCTCGTTGTCAAAGGTCAATCCGAGCATGCCCTGCTTCTTGAGGTTGGTCTCGTGGATGCGGGCAAACGACTTCACCAACACCACGCGCACGCCGAGGTGGCGCGGCTGCATGGCCGCATGCTCTCGCGAACTGCCTTCGCCGTAGTTGGAGTCGCCTACAACCAAAGTCGGCACGCCGCCGGCCTTGTAAGAGCGCGCCACAGCGGGCACCTCTCCCGTGGAGCCATCCGTTTGGTTGACCACCGCATTGGTGGCCCCGCCAAAGGCATTGACAGCTCCCGTAAGGGTATTGTTGGCGATGTTGTCGAGGTGGCCCCGGAAACGCAGCCACGGCCCGGCCATGGAGATGTGATCGGTCGTGCACTTGCCCGCCGCCTTGATCAACAACCGCATACCGGTCAAATTCTCTCCATCCCATGGCTCAAAGGGCGTGAGCAACTGCAGCCGCTCGCTGTCCTCGTTGACCACCACCTGCACGCCACTGCCGTCAGCGGCGGGCGCCAAGTAGCCGGCATCTTCTACCTCGAAGCCCTTTTCCGGAAGCTCGTAGCCCGTGGGTTCGGGAAGCCTCACCGGCCCATCCACCCCTTCCAGGGTATCGGTCATCGGATTGAAGGTCAGGTCGCCGGCCAGGGCGATCGCGGTGACGACTTCTGGGGATCCCACAAAGGCGTGGGTGTTGGGGTTGCCGTCCGCACGCTTGGCGAAGTTTCGGTTGAAACTGTGCACGATGCTGTTCTTTTCCTTTTTCTCGGCACCGCTGCGGGCCCACTGCCCAATGCACGGTCCGCAGGCGTTGGCAAACACGTCGGCCCCCATCTTGTCGAAGGTGTCCAGCACGCCATCGCGCTCGAGGGTATAGCGCACGAGCTCCGAGCCCGGCGTGATCGTGAGCTTTCCTTTGGACTGCACACCGGCCGCGTTGGCCGCCGCCGCGAGCGAGGCGCTGCGCGTGATGTCCTCGTAACTTGAATTCGTGCAAGAGCCGATCAGGCCGTATTCGATTTTTGTGGGGTAGCCCTTTTCTGCGCAAAGCGCGGCCATCTCACTGACCGGCGTGGCCAGGTCGGGACTGAATGGTCCGTTGAGGTGGGGCTCCAAGGTGCTCAAGTCAATCTCAATGACCTGGTCGAAGTACTGCTCAGGGTTGGCGTACACCTCGGGATCGCCCGTCAGATGTTCGGCGATGCCGTCGGCCAGTTCAGCCACATCGGCGCGGCCCGTGGCCCGCAAATAACGCCCCATCGTTTCGTCGTATCCAAAGGTCGAAGTCGTGGCGCCAATCTCGGCGCCCATGTTGCAAATCGTGCCCTTTCCGGTGCAGCTCATCGCATCGGCACCCTCGCCGAAATACTCGACGATGCAGCCTGTGCCGCCTTTCACGGTCAGGATGCCGGCCACCTTCAGGATCACGTCTTTGGGGCTGGTCCATCCGCTCATTTGGCCCTTCAACTTGACGCCGATCAGCTTGGGAAACTTGAGCTCCCATGGCATACCCGCCATCACATCTACAGCGTCCGCTCCACCGACACCGATGGCGACCATGCCCAAGCCACCCGCGTTGACGGTGTGGCTGTCCGTTCCAATCATCATGCCCCCGGGAAACGCATAGTTCTCGAGCACCACTTGGTGGATGATGCCTGCACCGGGCTTCCAGAATCCGATACCGTACTTGTCCGAAACCGACTCCAAGAAGTTGTAGACCTCGTTGTTGCGGTTGATGGCCTCTTGCAAATCGGTGTCCGCGCCCACCTTGGCCTGGATCAGGTGATCACAGTGCACGGTAGAGGGCACAGCGGTGTGGGGTTTTCCGGCTTGCATGAACTGCAGCAAGGCCATCTGTGCCGTGGCATCCTGCATCGCCACGCGGTCCGGTGCAAAGTCTACGTAGTCAGCTCCGCGGGTAAAGGGCGCTGAAGCCGCTCCATCCCAGAGGTGGGTATAGAGGATCTTCTCTGCCAAGGTCAAGGGTTGACCAGTGGCATTCCGGGCTGCAGCCACACGGCTGGGGAATCGGTCATAAACGGCGCGGATCATATCGAGATCGAACATGTCTCTTTGTTTTGTGGCGGTTGGGGCGGCGAAGATACAAGCGCGCGTAGCTTTGGGCCATGACCTTTGCGGTGCTCAGAGAACAGACCACGGTGGCATTGCGGTCCATCCGGGCCCAATGGCTCCGCACCCTGCTGACCATTACCATCATCGGGACCGGAATTATGGCGCTAATGTCCATGATAACGGCCACTGAAGCACTGAGGACAAGCCTATTGGACCAGTTCATTGGCCTGGGTGCAGGTACACTGCAGGTAAGCCAAAGAACCGACCGGGGCACCTTTGGGGGGCGCCGACTCGGCGATTCCGACCCCTTGGAATTCAGTCAAGCCATGGCCCTCAAAAAGGCCATGGTGGGCCAAGCCGAAACCGCCGTTTCCGCGCGCGGCACCATGATGGGGCGCCTCTCGACCGGTGAGAAGGAAACCGACCCCAACGTCTTTGTGGTGGGCGGGGACGAGGGGTTCATCCCGATGAGCGCTTACACCCTGCGGGCAGGCCGCAATTTCACCGCCGAAGAAGTCCGGCGCAACGCCCCCCTGGTCATCCTGGGCCAAGACGTGGTGGACAAGCTCTTTGCCCCTTCCGACGACCCCATTGACAAGGACGTGCGCATCCGCAACCGCCGCTACCGCATCCTGGGCATCCTCGAACCCCAGGGCGCGTCCTTTGGCATGTCGCAGGACAACCAGGCCATTTTGCCGGTGGGTGAAATCCGGGCGCGGTTCAGCGGTCGGCGCACCAGCTACTCGGTGCAGGTCCGGGCGCCGGAACCGGACGCCATCGCCGCCGTCGCCCAAACCGTCACGGGTGAGATGCGGGCCATCCGCGGGGACCTCCCGGGTGTGCCTGACAGTTTCAAGATCAGCCGTTCCGACGCATTGATCGCCCAGTTCAACGAAGGCCTGAGCAGCGTCACCCTTGCGGCTTTGTTCCTCGGTCTCATCACCTTGCTCGGCTCCTCCATCGGCCTCACCAACATCATGCTGGTCACCGTCACCGAGCGTACCCGCGAAATCGGCTTGCGCAAGGCCCTCGGCGCTTCTGCCAAGACCATCCGGGCGCAGTTCCTCGTCGAAGTGGTCATCATCGGCATGTTTGGCGGCATCTTCGGCGTCCTGCTCGGCGTGGGTGTGGGCAACGTGGTCGCGGGCTACCTCGAGGCCCCCTTCGCCCTGCCTTGGGGATGGATCACCATCTCCTTGGCCCTCAGCGGTGCGGTCAGCCTCGGCAGCGGCTACTACCCCGCCCGCAAGGCCTCCCGGCTCGACCCCATCGACGCCCTCCGCCACGCATAACGGACGCCCCCTTGTTGGCACGCGCACAAAGCGCGCTCCACCGCTGCTTGCCCCCTCCTTATTTTTGTCACCAATGGCCACACCGGGTGACAGCACTGTAGTTTGGGTGATGCGCAAGCCGCGCAGCTTGGGGAATTTCAGCATTGAAACCTCCTACCGGACCATGCACAGCGCCTGGCCGGCCACCCCCGCTCCCCATGTTCACGTAGCGAGCCACTTCACATCGGGCTTGGTCGACCGCTTGCGCATCTGGCGGGAAGTCAAGGGCCTGGCGCACGACATCATTCACATTACCGGCGACATTCATTTCACCGCCATCGGCCTGAGAAGGCGCCCCGTGGTACTGACCATCCATGACCTGGGGATGCTGGACGAAGGAAAGCCGCTCACGCGCTGGCTCAAGCGGAAGTTTTGGCTGGACTGGCCCCTGCGCTCTTGCGACCGCCTCATCGCCGTCTCCCAGCGGACAAAAGAGGACATCCTGTCCCGCACGCGCTACCCGGCGGACCGCATCGCGGTCATTCCCAGCGTCATCTCGCCCACCTTTCGGCCGCGCACCAGCGCCCCTGACAATGCCGTGCCGCGGGTATTACACATTGGGCTGGCAGACAACAAAAACCTCGACCGCCACGCGGCAGCCTTGGCCGGAATGAAAGTCCACCTGCGCATCATCGGCGAACCCTCCGCCGTCCAGCATGCCATGCTCAAAAATCACGGTATCCAATACAGCCACGCCTCCCAGCTGAGCGAGGAAGAAATTCAGGCGGAGTACGCCGCGGCGGACCTGCTGCTGTTCTGTTCTACCCTCGAGGGATACGGCATGCCCATCATCGAAGCGCAAACAGTGGGCATCCCCGTTGTGACCAGCCTGCGCGCCCCCATGGACAAAACGGCCGGAGGCGGCGCCCTGTTGGCCGATCCGGAAGACATCACGGCCATCAAAGAGGCGGTGGAACAGGTCTTGGGTCATCCCGAAGTCCGGCAGCAAGTGCTCCAAAAAGGCCGCGCCAATGCGGCGGACTGCTCCGCAGCGGCCTCCGCCCAAAAACACGCCGACCTTTACGCCGAACTCATCGGCAAGTCCCGCTAAACAACCGCCGTTGAAGGCGCCAAAGTCCTTTAGATACGGGCCTGCAGGAAGCGCTGGATTTCGAACCAACGCTCGGGCTTCAACACGATTTTGCCTTCCTTGTCGAGCAAGAAATAGGTCGGCGTCTGCGTGATCTTGTAGTCATCCGTAATCGGCGCATCCCAACCCTTGAGCTGGCTCACATTCAACCACGGAATCTGGTTGTCTGCAATGGCCTTGGTCCACGCCGCCTTTTGCTGGTCTACGGAGACCCCAATGGTACCGAATCCGCGGGGGTTGTAGTCCTTGAACATGGGCACGAGATTGGGAATCTCCTGCTCACATTTGTGGCACCAACTCGCCCAGAACATGACCAAGGTGTACTCGTTTTTGGCGACCTCCGTTCCAAGGTCTACCATCTTACCCGATGGGTCAGCGATGGTAAAGTTGGGCGGCGTATTGCCCACCCGCAGGTTGATGATGCCCTGCGCGCGCTGACGGATCACATCGGACAGATTGGCGCCACAATCCTCATCGAAGATGTAGTTGTCCAAAATGTACTGGCAGATGGTCTCCTTGCCCGTATTGTAGAACCCGTCGAGCATGTTGTACAGGGCAAATTCCAACACAAGGGGGTTGTCTTCGCAACTGGCCTTCACAAGGTCGATGCAGCTCAAGAACCCGGAATCCTTGCCGCCACTGAAGGTGCGCATCATGGACTGCACGCGGTCCGGCAATGCCATTGAACGCACCAGGCTGTTGTCACTGACATCGATGTCGCTCAGGAAGGTGCCCTTGTCTCCGATGAAGCGGGGCTGCTTCCAGGTCAGGAATTTGGCCAAATACGTCCCGGGGTAATCCTGGATGAACTTTCGCTGCGCCATGGCCAGCTCGTCCTCTTTGGCCTTGACAAGGCGCTTGGTCTCCTCCTCCTTGCCCTTGCCCGACTTGTAGAGCTGGCGAACCTGGTTCTTGTTGGCCGCCTCCGCACCGCGGTAGGCAAACCACCCTTGGTTTTCCCGGCTGTCCGTGCCACCTCCAATCAAGCGGGCATTCTGGAATTTGATGTTGAGTACCGGCTCATCGGGGTTCATGATGATGTCGCCCGTCTTCTTCTTTGATTCAAATCCAAGGCCGTAAAATCCCCGCCCCACTTCGACTTGTCCAAAATCGAATTGGCCATTGACCAGCGTGGTTGAATCGATGGCCGCCACGTTGCGCCCTTCGGTTTCGAAGAGGTAGAGCGTGCCGTTCCGGTTCGGGATATTTCCCGAAAATTTCACCTTACCGATTTTGTCGCCGCGGTTTTGGTCATTGATGCCGTTGGTGTAATTCGGGTTCTCCGAGCCCACACCAGAAACTTGCTGCTGCTCCCCGTCGGTTGCCGGGGCGGAATCTGCGGCGGGAGCGGCCTCTGCCGGCGCCTGTTTCACCTGGGCCGCCAGCGCTGCACCGGGGTCCACTTTGCGCGCCGCTGCACCTGCGGGCGCATCATTGGCACATGACGACAGAAAAATCAAAGAGAGGCTGAGCGAAATCCACATGGCATTCGAAGTCTGCATGAACATGTCGAAAGTTAATTCCGATGCGCCCCTGTCGCCAAAGCATTCATGGACCACGCCAACGAAAGAACGTGAATTACGCGCCTTGATTTTGCAAACGGGCGTGCATCACTGACGTAAATTAGATTCATGGATCGCCAGACTGCCCTGCTCGTCCTTCAGCTCCCCGACGCCCCTTCGCCGGACGAAATCCACGATGCCTTCGAGGAGCACGTATTCGGGCTGCGCGATTTTCTCTTCAGGCAGACCGTCATTCCACAGGTCTTTCGGGCCAAGGTCGACCGGTTGCTGGTCGCCACAGAAATTGGTGAGACCCTTGGGGTGGAATTGCCCTGTTTGGATGCAAACGTTCCGGATATGGCGCCACTGGAGGGCACCGCAGCCCGGGTCGTCAGAACCCACAGTGAAAATGTGGGCAGCCTGCGCACCGCCATGGCAGCCACCTTGGATCCCGCCTGCCTCACGCGGCTCGGAGAATGCCTTGTACGGATGCAACTGCAATACCTGAGGTGGATGTCCACGTGGTCGGCCGACCGTGCGCTGGATGAGGTTCATGCGCGTCCCATGCGCGACGAATGGTCACCCAGCGAACTCGCCGCTGCGCTCGAAGCAGAGCGAACCGGTCAACTGTCAAGCGCGGAGACCAGCCAACGGTTGGAAGAAGAAATCTTGCGTATCCGCACCTTGGATGCCACGGCCGTTACGGCCTGATTCAGCCTTTCCGCATCGCGGAATACACATCCAGAATGATCCCGTCGGCCAAGCCGACCTTGGGCACCAAAATGCCCTTTGAACGGAACAGCTCCATGGCCCTCAAATAGATGCGCCCCGCCGGAACCACAACGTCCGCGCGGTCCGGCTTGAGCTGGAACTTGACCATCCGCTCCGTGTAAGTGCAAGCCGCCATCCGGTCCACCACCGACGTCAGTTTGTCATGGGTCATCAGGTCACTCCCCATGCAGCCACCCAGCTTGAAGAGCCTGTTGATGTTGCCCCCCGCTCCTATGGCGATGGGCGCCGACAGCCCGTGCACCTTGGCCATGGCACCACACCATTCCGCCATCTTGTCCCACACCTTGTCGTCGACCTTGTCCTTGAGCAGGCGCACGGCCCCCACCTTGAAACTGCGCCCCTCCACCCTGCGCCCTTCTCGGATCAAGGTCAGTTCCGTGGAGCCTCCCCCCACATCGATGTAGAGGTAGTCCCGGGACCGGTCCAACAGGCTCACTTCGAAGTTCGAAAAGATCAAATCGGCTTCGGTTTGTCCGTCGATCAATTCCAATTGAATTCCGGTTGACTCCGCCAAGCGGGCCGCCATTTTTGCACCGTTTTTAGCCTCGCGCATGGCACTCGTGGCGCACGCCCGGTAACGCTTCACCCCCATCGCTTCCATGAGCAGCGCAAAAGCCCGGAGGGTTTGCGCCAGCCGCTCCTCCTTTTCTCTGCTGATTGCCCCCTCCACAAACACGTCCTCACCCAAGCGAATCGGCACCCGGGTATGGGCCACCTTGCTCACCTGAAGGGTCTCCCCACGGCCTGAAATTTCCTTGACAATCAGGCGGACCGCATTAGACCCTATGTCTATGGCAGCCAACCTCATGACCCGGACTTTAATTGGCGCTCATAAAACGCATACAACGCTGTCTGCGCGTCAATGGTCACCTCATCGCCCGGTTGAGAGGCATAGCGGTTGCGCTGCTTTTTGTCCAGCTTGCGGCGCTTGGTATTGTCCCTGATCTGCAGTTCGAGCATAGCCGAAATTTCCGCCTGTAACGCCTCATCGTAGATGGGCACACTCACCTCGATCCTCCGGTCCAAATTTCGGGTCATCCAATCTGCACTGGAGATGTAGAATTCCGGCTTTCCCGCCGCCCCAAACACAATGACCCGGGCGTGTTCGAGGAACCGGCCCACCACGCTGTACGCGTGTATGCGCTCACTCAGCCCCTTGACGCCCGCCCGCAAGGCGCAGGCGCCGCGCACCAACAAGGTCACCTCCACACCAGACTGGCTCGCTTCGTAGAGTTTGCGGATCATGCCCGCATCGGTCAAGTTGTTGCACTTCAAAATCATCCACGCTTTGCGGCCGGCTTTGGCTTCGGCGATCTCGCGGTCGATCATCTGCACGAAGCGCCGCCGCGTGCTGTAAGGCGAGACCACCAAATGGCGGTAAACGCCGCGTTGGTAATTGTGCTCAAAGAACTGAAACAGGCGCTCCACCTCTGAAGCGATTCGGCGGTCGGCCGTCAACAGCGAGAGGTCGCTGAATACGCCCGCCGTCGCTTCGTTGAAATTGCCCGTCCCCACGTGGGCGTATTGCCGAAGGGTCCGCCCCTCCTTGCGCGTCACAAGCAACAACTTGGAGTGCGTCTTGAGGCCCGCCACCCCAAAAATGACCTGTATGCCCACCTCCTGCAGCTCGCGGGTGGCGTTGATGTTGTTGCGTTCGTCAAAACGCGCCTGCAACTCGATGACCACCTGCACGGACTTGCCGTTGAGCGCAGCACTGGTCAAGGCGTTGATGATGTGCGAATTCCGCGCGACCCGATAAAGGTTGATGCGGATGGCGGTCACCTTGGGGTCGATGGCCGCTTCCCGCAGCAGGTCCACCAATTGGGTGAAATCGTGGAACGGATAATGCAACAGGATATCGCGCTTGGCCACCTGGTCCAAAATGCTCCGGCGGTTGACCAAATGGCGGTGCGGCAAGGGGCGCAAATCCCGGTACACGAGGTCGGGACGGCCCAAGTCCGGGAAGTCCATCAAGTCGCGGCGGTTGTGGTAGCGGCCTCCGGGAATGATGTTGGCCTGCTCTACCACACCCAACTTCTTGATCAGGAAACCCAACAGCTCTTCGGGCATCTCACGGTCGTACAAAAAGCGGACGTAATCGCCGTGCTTTCTGCCGGCGATTCCCTTTTTCATCTTCTCCAACAGCGACTTGGAGAGGTCGTCATCCATGTCAATCTCCGCATCCCGCGTCACCTTGATGGCATAGGCCGAAACGGAATCTGGCTGAAAGGTGGCAAACAGACGGGGCAATCCCACGCGCACCACGTCGTCCAAAAACACCAGCCCCTTGCGCCCGGACTTCTCCGGCAAAACAAGAAAGCGGTCCAGGTGATCAGGCAATTCCAGCAGCGCAAACCTCGCGCGCTTGGACACCTCCCCCGCCAGCGCAATCGTGAGGTACACCATCCCGTCCTTCAGCTCGGGCATCCCCACGCCGGAAATCAAGATGGGCACCAGGTGCGGGCGCACGCTTTTGTTGAAGTACTCCTGGACGAATTGGGCCTGATCGGTGTCGAGTCCATCCTCCATGACCAGGTCGATGCCCTCCTCGGAGAGCTGCCCTTCCAAGGCGTCAAACGCTTCGTTGTACCTGACTTGCAGGGCGATCACCCGCTCGGAAATGCCCTCGAGGGTCTGCCCCACGCCAAAGCCCAGCGTAGTGGTGGTCCTTTTCCCCAGCGCATCCATGCGTTGCAGGGCCGCTACACGCACCCGAAAGAACTCGTCGAGGTTGTTGGAAAAGATGCCGAGGAAGCGCATGCGCTCAATCAAAGGCACCCGCTCGTCCTCTGCCTCCTGCAACACCCGCTCGTTGAAAGCGAGCCAGCTCAATTCTCGGTTGAAGAACTCCTCCTCTGGTGGCAGCGGCTGCTTGGCCTTGCGCCGGGTGATGCTGGTCTTCTTGGCGGTCACAGTGGCGAAGATACCTTCGCCCCGAATGCCTCGGGCCTCCGCCCAAAGAACAATTCGAAGCCCGCATCACTTCTCCCGAAACACTTCCCCACCTCATGAACCTCCTCGGCAAACCCGCCCCTTCCATCTCTGCCACCGCCGTCGTCGAAGGCCAAGTGGTCCGCGACTTCTCGCTCGAAGCTTACCGCGACCAATACGTGGTCCTGTTTTTCTACCC